>CADEGN010000098.1 GCA_902826865.1 uncultured Myxococcales bacterium | reverse complement strand
AGCTGCGCTTTGATCTGTCGAAGAGCCTCGCGGGGTCGCGCAAGGATCGCTGGGCGTTCGCGCCACAGGCGAAGGTCGCGATGTCTGGGAAGTGACATCCGCGCCCGACTCGCCGTGAAACAAGCGCTCGCGGAAAGGCGAACCGCGACAGACCGAGCGTCGGATCGTGGGCGCGAGTTGTCGACCGAGGCCGATGCCTCGTTGACGGCGACTGGTTTCCGACGACCCCCTGCTCTCCTCGTTGCAACGCCTGTCATGGTGCTAGCTTGCGGACGAGGACGTCGTAGTCGTACGGAGCGGTGTGCGTCGAAGCGGTGACGACGAGAAAGCCCCGTGGGTCGAGGGCGATCTCGGAGGCGTAGTCCCAGTCGCCGATCTCCGGCATGCCCGGACCGCCTCCGCCGCCCGTCCAGGTTTCGGTCCACAGCTCGTTGCCGTCGGGGTCGTACTTGCGCAGCCAGAGATCGATGTTGTCCCCCTGATCGAAGGGGGTCAGTGAGCTGTTGCCGTGGACGAAGACATTTCCCGTCGCGTCGATGACGACCCCGCGGGCGTAGTCGTTTCGGTCCACGTTCCCGTCGTAGGTTGCCCGCCACAGGACGTCGCCTGCAGAGGAGTACTTGTGCACCCAGACATCGGAGTCGGTGAAGTTGGGGTTGAGGGCGCCCACGGCCACGACGTTCCCAGTAGCATCGACCGCGACCGCGTAGTGCACATCGAGGTCATCAGGTTCCTCGCGCGCAAAGTCCTCCCACTGCAAAGTCCCATCGTTGGCCCGCCGCTGCACCCAAGCCGCGGTCCCCGCCTGCGTGCCGACGATGGAAGAGCCGCATACGGTGTATCCTCCGGCCGCCGCGGCAACATCGGTTGGCCAGGCGAAACTGGACCCGAACTCGTTGTAGACAGGTCCGTGGATGAAACGGGTCTCGAGCAGATGGCCGTCGCCATCATAACGGAGTATGGTCGATGCCGTTTGAGCTGCCGGGGACTGCTCCCAATCGGCAAGCGAAAGAAACTCATCATCTGAGACCCGCACGAGCCCGACCGCTCGATGCGTCCCAGGCTCCGGCCCCTGATACTCGCGCTCCCAGGTGCGAGCGCCTGAGGTCTCGTAGCGAACCAACTGCACCACCGGCCGAGTCTCTGAAAACCGCGCCAACGTGCCGGTGGCGAGCACGAATCCATCGCCGACAGCCACACCCTCGTACGAGGCTGTTCCGCCCTGGCCCGGCGGCGGATCGACGAGCTCCGTCTCGCTCCACAAAACCTCACCGTCTTCGCTGAGCGCAACGATCAGCCCGGTTGTGGGCGTCGTGAGCGTGGTCGAGCGGCCCACCAAATAGATCTCGCCTGTCGGCGCGATAGCAACGTCCTCCGCCCGGTCCTCGGTGTCACCGAAGTCAATCCGCCGGAGCCACAGTTCCTTTTTCGGCGGAAACCGGCACGACTCGGGGCAAGGGTGGCCACTGACCACATCGCCGTCGCATTGCTCGGTGCCCTCCACGATGCCGTCGCCACACACCGGCGGCGTGCGGGGAGGAGCCGGTCCCGTGCCGTCGGAATCGCCGCTCGAGCTGGCCGCATGCGACCCGCCACTCGTCGCGCCGGTTGTCGTGGCTCCCGAGGTCGTGCTGGTGCCCGAACTGTCTGCGTTGGCCAGCGCGCCGTCGTCATCGGCGCAGCCGGCCGCCAGCGCCACCGCCGAGGCAAGCAGCACCACGAGGCGCGTCGAGATCACAGGTACTCCGGGTAGATGCCCTCGCCCGTGATCGTGTTGTAGGAGAGCCCATCCCGCGCGTCGTCCTCGCCGAACACCGCATAATAGACGCGAATCGAGTTGGCGCCGCAGCTGGGGTCGTTGTGGCCGCTTACATTGGCCCCGGCGAAGCGCAGCTTGACGACATCGGTTGGCGCGTTTGCGTAGTACACAAACGCCTTGTTGTCGTAGGCGTTGGCGTCATTGACGAGGGTGGCTGTGGCGGTAACCAGCCCGAGATTGACGTTCGCGATCGTCTGCGACGTCTCGTGACGCACGTCGTACCACCATGCCGCGGCCTTCAGCGTGTCCATGGCGGCAGGCAGGGCAACCCCGCCGTTGAGCGTCAGGTCGTAGACCTCGCCGTGGTCGATGCAGGTCCAGCCACGCTGCCACGTGGTGGGGGCATCGAGGCCGGCGGCACTGATGTAGCGCGCACGGAGGCGGCCAACCCCCCACAGATGATCGACACTCGCTGTCCTCTTGCAAGGACCCAGCAGGCACCATGACTCCCGGTCGCCCATGAGCAGCAGGACTGTGTATAGCGCCCCGGGCGCGTCGATGAAGGTGCTCGATGCGAGGTGCTGATCCAGGATGCTCGCGGCCGTGCCGCTAACCTGCGCCGTGGCGAGGCTGGTGCAGCACAGGGCTGCTACCGCACTGATCGTGATGCCGCCGGTCGTGTTGAACTGGTAGCCGCGCCTTCCCGGGGCCGTGAGCCCGATGATCGAGCGATTCGCTCCTTCTGTGTTGTTGCCGCCCCACCCGCTCTGGTTGCCGTCGGCGTTCGCCGCGGCCATCTCCTCGTCGGTCATCGGGCGGCGCTCGAGGAGGACGATCGGTTCGTGCACCTGCACCTCACCGTCTTGGTCGTTGGATGCGACGCTGGCGCCCTCGCCGACGGCGTAGCGTCGACCAGCGGGATCGTCTTTTGCCTCGAACAACGGCGTCGGGTGGATCTCTGCCGCTGCCAGGAGCGGGTGCGAGATCAGATCGTCGGGCGCGGGATCGGGCGCGCCGAGATCCGCCATCACCGATTGGCGCGACTCGATCGCCATCTCCGCGCCGTCACTCGAGCCTCCGCCGCCGCACGCGATCAGCAGCGGCGCGAGGGCGAGGCCCTTGCTTCTTGCTTCTTGCTTCTTGCTTCTGGTCGCTCATCGGGAACGCTCCTCGCACGTTCGACGTTAGCAGTTTTCCACGCGGCGTCGGAAGATGCGCACCGTTTTGCTACGGAGCAGTGTTTCGCCGCGGCCGACAGCGACCGCAGCGCCGCCGGCCGACGTTGTCGCAGTTGGCCCGCTAGAGATCCCTTTGCGCCGAGCCCCGCGTTCCCATCTGAACGTGCGGCTCGCATTCGGCTTCTGCCTTGGGTGCTGACGCCGAAGCGATGCCGCCGGCGAAACGAATGACAGATACGGGCGAGCGGGATCCGTCCTGCGACGAGCGGACGCTCGAGCACCCACTTCATCTTCGGGATGGTCCGCGCGACGAGGGCTACGGTGACGATGCTGTCGAATCCCCACGCTTGCCAAAGCACCGTGACGGCGGCGGGCGCCGAGGGGCCGCGTTATGCAGGCCATCCGCGCACCGTACTGAAGGCTCATCGCGTGCGCCCACCTGATCCGCGCGCCGCTGAGGTACCCTCCCCGGCCATGGCCCACGCGCGACTGCTCATGTTGCTCGCCCCCGCGCTCCTTCTCGGGTGCGACGGGGACAGGCCGCGCATTGAGAAAGGCGGTGCCCGACCGGCGAAGTCCGGGGAAAAAACAGCCACCGCGAGGCCAGTTGATCAAGACGCCAGCGCGAAGGGCGAACCAACGACGGCGCCCGCGACCGCACCTCCGTCGATCGCGCCCACCGAGCCCCATGCGTTCAACGCACGCGACATGCTGGCGATGGATCGCCTCAGCGATCCGCAGCCGTCCCCCGACGGCAAGAGCATCGTCTTCGTGGTGCGCTCGACGGACCTGGCCGCCAACCGCGGGCGCACGGATCTCTGGAGAGTTGCGATCGCCGGCGGCACCCCGCAACGACTGACGGACCATGCCGAGAGCGACGAGAGCCCGCGCTGGGCCCCCGACGCGAGCGCGATCTACTTCATCTCCAAGCGCTCCGGTTCGCCGCAGATCTGGAAGTTGTCACCGGCCGGCGGCGCACCGTTGCAGGTGACGGATCTACCGCTTCCGGTGACCAGTTTGCAGGTGTCGCCGAGCGGCAAACACCTCGCGTTTTCCACCGACGTGTTCGTGGATTGCAAAGACCTCGCGTGTACCAAGGCGCGACTCGACGCGGCCGAGGCCGACAAGGGCAGCGGGAAGCTCTACGACCGACTGCTCGCGCGGCATTGGGACAGTTGGTCGGACGGACGCAGATCGCATCTTTTTGCCATCCCGGAGGGCGGTGGCACTCCGATCGATGTCACCGCCGGACTCGACGCCGATGCGCCGAGCAAACCGTTCGGGGGCAGCGAAGAGTACACGTTCACCCCCGACGGCAGCGCCATCGTGTTCACCGCCCGGGACGTGGGACGGCAGGAGGCATGGTCCACCGACTTCGATCTGTTCGTGGCTCCGATCGACGGCAGCGCGCCCCCACGCAACTTGACCGAGGCAAACCCTGCTTGGGACACACACCCGCGATTGTCGGCCGACGGCAAGACGCTCTACTACAAGGCGATGGCGCGGCCGGGCTATGAGGCCGATCGCTTCGGGTTATTCGCGCTCGACTTCCCCGCCGGCGGTGCGCCGCGTGCGATCGCAGGCACTTGGGATCGCTCGATCGACGACCTCGTCCTTGCCGGCGATGGCAGGACCGCGTTGGTCACCGCGGACGATACCGGCAAAAAGCCGCTATTCGCGATCGATCTCGCGAGCGGTGACGTGCGCACGCTGACCGAGGCGGGCAGCGCGGCCAGCCCAGGACCGGCAGGTAGCAAGCAGGCGGTGTTTCTCCGCGACGACCTCCGCCACCCGGCCGAGTTGTTCTCGGTTCCCCTCGAAGGCGGCGAGGCGACGCCGCTCACCGCGGTCAACGCTGCCAGAGTCACGGCCGCACGCATGGGCGAGCCCGAGCCATTTCAGTTCGTCGGGGCCGGCCGCGACACCGTCCACGGGTGGATCGTTGCCCCCGCGGACTTCGATCCGTCCAAACGCTATCCCATCGCGCTGCTGATCCACGGCGGGCCGCAGGGGAGTTTCGGCGATCACTTCCACTATCGCTGGAACCCGCAGGCCTATGCCGGAGCGGGGTACGCCGCGATCATGATCGACTTCCATGGTTCCACCGGCTACGGCCAGGCGTTCACCGACTCGATCCGCGACGACTGGGGCGGCAAGCCGTTTGTCGACCTCCAAAAAGGTCTCGCGGCTGCGCTCGCGGCCAAGCCGTGGCTCGACGGCGAGCGTGTATGTGCGCTCGGGGCGAGCTACGGCGGGTTCATGATCAACTGGATCGCCGGTCAATGGCCCGATCGATTCGACTGTCTCGTCAATCACGATGGGCTCTTTGACATGCGCGCGATGTACTACGCGACCGAAGAACTGTGGTTCCCCGAGTGGGAGCACCGCGGCCCGCATTTTTTGGCGCCCAAGAAGTATGAGCGCTGGAATCCGGCCAACGCGGTCACGAAATGGAAGACACCCATGCTCGTGATCCACGGCGCCCTCGATTACCGCGTACCCGACACCCAGGGCCTCGCGACGTTCACCGCACTGCAGCGGCGTGGCATTGAAAGCAAGCTGCTCCACTTCGACGACGAGAATCACTGGGTGCTCAAGCCGGCCAATAGCCTGCTCTGGCACGATACGGTGCTGGCTTGGCTCGATCAGCACACCTCGGCTCGGTGAAACTCCGGGTTGCAGGGTGGGTGCCGGTCACGTCGGCCGAGGGCCCACACCGCCGCTTCGCGGTTTGGACGCAGGGCTGCGCGCTCGCGTGTCCTGGTTGCTGCAACCCCGAGCTGTTTGATCCAAACGGGGGGCGCGAGATCACCGTCGCCGAGCTGCTCCGGCACATCGACGCCGTCAGGGCCGAGATCGAGGGCATCACGGTTGTGGGTGGGGAGCCGCTGGAGCAGATCGCCGCCGTGACCGCCCTGGCCGAGGGCTGCCGCGCGCGGGGACTTGGCGTCCTCGTGTTCACCGGTCACCGGCGGGCCGATGTTGAGCGCTGGCCGGGTTACGCAGCCCTGTGGACCGCCATCGACACCCTCGTGGACGGTAGATTCGACGCGGCGTCGGCCCGCGGCGAAATGCGGAGGTTCGTCGGATCCCCCAATCAGGTATTGCATCATCGCACCGAGCGCTACCGTTCAGCGGATCTGTGGCACGGCGAGGCTCTCGCCGAGCTCGTGCTGGACGACCGTGGACACGCGCGCCTCGTCGGTACCCCTTCGCTCGTCCGGCTCGCCGGCCGGGCGTTGACGGCCCAATCGTCGGGTTTGGACGACGATTCAACCGACGCGAATGGTCGCCAAGTTTGCACCTCCGGCGGGCTCTGCTATTCCGAGCCGCACATGTTGGATTCGCAGACGGACGTCCCCACTGAGCCGAGCACGAACGAGGAGGCTCGGGACTCGCGAGCCGGGCAGAGCGCGCGTTTTCGCCTCCGCCTCGACGCCATGGGCCGGCTCATCCCGGAGATCATCGTCGAGGGCGACAACAACAAGCCCGGCTGACCGGTCGGGCGGGGTGAGGCGGCCCGGGCATCGCTGGCCGCACCCCGCCATTGGCTGCGACAGTCGGTCCGCTTAGGGCTTTGCGCCCGCAGTTGTGGCGCGTGCGGCGTTTCAGCGATGCTCGGCTGCAATGCCGTCGCGCCGGTCCGTTCGTCCACGTCCCGAGGACAGCATCCGCACCCCGGCGGCCCGCGCACGTGCCTACTGGCTGATGAAGACCGAGCCAGATGCGTTCTCCATCGACGACTTGCAGCGCAAGGGGACCGCGAGCTGGGATGGGGTACGCAACTTCCAAGCCCGCAACAACATGGACGCGATGAAGTGCGGCGACCTGGTGCTCTTTTACCACTCGAGCTGCTCCCCTCCCGGCGTCGTCGGCATTGCTCGCGTGGTCCGTGAGAGCTACGCCGATCCCACGGCCTTCGATCCGAAGAGCCCGTACCACGACCCGAAGAGCGACCCCGATGCGCCTCGCTGGCGCATGGTGGATGTCGAGTTCGTCGTGCGCCTTCCGCGAATGGTCGAGCTCGAGGAACTGAAGGCAACGCCGACCTTGGCGAAGATGCAGGTCGTCGCCCGCACCCGCCTATCCGTTCAGGCAGTCGAGCCGGAGCACTTCGCCCATGTCGTTCGCATGGGCGGAGCAACGGTCCCGCGTTAGCAGCGTGACCGAGTGATCGTCGCGGGCGCTAGCACTGAACGGAGCTGGCGAGGGGGCCACCGCGGTCGTCGTGGGCGAGCGCCGTTGGCCGCAGCAGCCGCTTGACAGGGATAAACTACCCAGGTAGTACTATCCCGGTAGTCGAGGGACGATGACGCCGACCGAGATGCTCGGAAAGCTGCAGCTCGCGATCATGCGGGTGCTCTGGACCATGGGCGAAGCCACGGTGGCCGATGTGCACCGAGCGCTCGAGGAGTCCCACGGGCTCGCGTTCACGACGATCGCGACGATGCTGAAGAAGATGGAAGCGAAGGGGGTGGTCGATCACCGCACCGAAGGTCGTCGCTTCATCTACCAACCCACCGTCACCGAGGACGCTGTGACGCGGTCGATGGTCGCCGATCTCGCCGAGAGGCTGTTCGATGGTCGCGCAGCCGCGCTCGTCAGCCATCTGCTCGAGTCGCACGAAGTCGACGCGCGGGAGCTCGAAGAGCTGAGGCGGCGCATCGCTGCCCGCGAGAACCTGGAGAAGCAACCCAAGAAGGAGCGCGGCCGATGACGCTTCCGTTCGATCTGCAGGTGGTCGCGCTCTTCGCCGTGGCCTGGGCGGTGACGTATGTGTTGCACAGCACGATCCTCCTCTGTGGGGCGTGGCTGCTCGAGCGTCGCTTCGGCGATCGGCCGGAGGTGATGTCGCCGATCTGGAAGCTCGGCGTGGTGGGCGGCGCATTCTCGGCGACGCTGCAGCTGTCGGCTGGGATAGCGCCCGTCGGTGGCCGCTGGGCCGTCGCGGCCGAAGAGCGCGCGGCCGAGCCGATCCGCATGGTCAGCATCGCGCCGGCCGCGACGGATCGGCCCGTCGTCGCGCTCGCGCCCGCGCCCGCGCTCATTGCGGATCTTCCGATCGACTTCCGATTGGCGTCGAGCGCCAGCGCGCCGGTGCTTGAGCCAGTGATCGCGGTCGCACCCCCGCCCGCCCTCGCCCCGCCCGCCCTCGCCCCGCCGGCCGTGGCGGCAGCGCCGTCGTGGACGGCTGCCGCTCGCGCGGCGCTCGGCATCTTCGCGCTCTGGATCGTCGGTGGGCTCGTCGCGCTCATCGGGCTCGTGCGCTCGTGGCTCGCGCTCCACCGCTTGTTGCGTGGCCGCCTCCCACTGCGCACGGGCGGGCTCGCCGACGCGTTGGCACGACTGCATGCGCGTGCCGGAGGGCCGAGGGCCGTGCGCTTGTCCGTCTCGCCGTCGATCCGCGTGCCGCTCGCCACCGGCGTCGTGCGCCCGGAGATCGTCGTACCCACGCGAGCGCAGCGGGAGCTCAGCGCAACTGCACAAGAGAGCATGCTCGCGCACGAGCTCGGTCACGTCGTCCGTCGCGATCCGTCGTGGCGGCTGTTCGTCGCGGTGGTGCAGCGAGTGCTGTTCTTCCAGCCGCTCTTGCGCGTCGCCTCGCGTCATATCGCGCGACATGCCGAGTATCTCGCCGATGCCTGGGCCGCCCGACACACCGCCGAGCCGCTCGCGCTCGCACGCTGCCTCACCGAGATTGCGACGTGGCTGCGCGCCGCGCCGGAACCCGCGCGCTTGTCGCTAACGTCGAGCATGGCCGAGCCCGCGTCGATCCTGGGTCGACGCGTGCTGCGGCTCGTCGAGCCCGCGCCCGTGCCGAAGCGGCGCGGGGGCGCTGCGCTCGTGCTTGGTGCAGCTGGGGTGTTCGCGCTGGCGTGGATCGCCCCGGTTGCGAGCTGGGCGCGCGACGAATCCCATGCCGTGATTGCAGACGTCTCCGTGGGCGAGAACGAAAGCGAAAGCGAAAGCGAAAACGACGACGACGCCTTCGCTGTGGTGGTGATCGACGGCGGCCCCGCGGACGCCGAGCTGGATGTCCTCCAACGCCGCGAGGCCTCGCGCGCGGCCGCTGCTCGACACGACGACGACTCGACGGAGGGTCGTCGTCGCGCGAAGAAGGCCAAGCGTACCGAGGCGCGCGACCGCGCGACGGCCCGTCGCGATGCTCGCCGCGACATCGACGCGGAGTTCCGCCGGGCGAAACGCAAGGGCGAGCTCCCGGATGCCGATCGGATCGCCGCCATCGTCGCGCGCGCCCACGCCGCGGCGGGGCAGAAGCAGCAGGCGGACCGCATCGTCGTTGTGCACGGCGATCACGAGAGGCACGTCGTCGTGAACCACGATGGCGAGCGGCTAGTGGTGACGCCCAAGGTGCACGGCCGTCGCGTGCGCCTCCACAAGCGCCTTGGCGACGGCGGGGGATTCTCCCTGCGGATGCGCGACGATGACGGCAACGTCGTGGAAATCCGGGTGTCCGGCGAGCAGCTCGAGCGCCTCGAGCAGCGCGCCCGGCTCGAGCTCGAGCGCCTCGATCCCGAGATCGCCCGAGCGTTGCGGGACGCGGAGGTCGCCCGTGGCCGCGCCGAAGCCGTGCGCGGACGCATCGACGCGCAGCGCCACGAGATCGAGCGCGCGCGTGAGCGTGCGCGCGAGGAGTTCCGCCGTCATCGCGCGCGGCCGCCGGGTCGTGCACCGCGTCCGCCGCAGCCACCGGAGCCGCCGTTCACATTCGACATCGTCCCGATCGCACCGCGGCCCGCCCCCGCACCGATGCCTCCCACGCCGCCTGAGGCATTCCTCGCGCCGATGCCGATGCTGCCGGAGGCGCCCTTCCCACCGACGCCGATCCCGGTCGTCGAGCCCGGCTTCGCTCCGCCCGCCCCACCTTTTCCGCCGTCGCCACCGCGATCGAAGCGCCACCGCGGCGCGCGAGCACCAGAATCGCCGCCGTCGGCGTGAGTCGCACCCACCACTTCGGAGAGGAGCTCCCATGTCTACGATGATTCGCCGCTTCGTCGTTGCGTTCGCGTGTGCCGTGCCGCTCGCCGCGGTCGCACCTTCGACGGAGGCCCGAGCCACGGCGCCGGCCCATGCTCCGCAACCGCCGGCACCCCCGGAGGCGCCATTCGCCCCGGACGCTCCGATGCCGCCGCAGCCAGCCGTGCTGCCCGAGCATCCGTTCCCGCCGACGTTCGTGCTCGCGTCGGCGCACCGGTCCACATCCAAACGCGTACGGATCGGCGTGCAGGTGAGCAGCATGACGCCCGAGCTGCGCAAGTTCCTCGGGGCGAAGAAGGAAGTCGGCATCCTCGTGCAGCGGGTCGAGTCCGACAGCGCAGCGGCACGCGCCGGGATCGAGGTCGGCGACGTGGTGGTCGCCGTCGACGGCGACGCGATCGACGGGATCGGCGAGGTCGCGGAGGCGCTGGCCGATCGAGAGAACGGCGACAAGGTCGACGTGGTCGTGGTGCGCAAGAAGAAGCGCCGGACGCTACGCGTCGAGCTGCAACGGAACGAGCGCGACGACGAGCACGGCTTCGCGATCGGCGACGTTCACGTCCATGGATTGCCGCGTACCTTCTCGTTCGGCGACGGCGCGGGCGCGGAGATGGAGAGGTTGCGCAAGCTGATCGAGAAACTCGAGACGCGCTTGGAGTCGCTCGAGAAGCGCCGCGAGCGTCGCGTCCGACGCGCTGTGCCAGGCCCGTGATGTCAGCTCAGTGTTCGACAACGTTCCCGCCGCGCTCTTTGGCCCGCTGCAGCCGCGCGACGGCGCGCCCTACGAAGCCGTCTGCGTCGGTCTCGGAGGACTCGAGCGCCGCCACGCCGACCGAGATCGTGATGGGGATTCGCTGCTCGTCGAACACGAAGCGGGCGTCTTCCACCGCGCGCCGGATCATCTCGCCGAACGCCAGGGCATCCTCGAGGCCGGTGTCCGACAGGAGGATCGAGAGTTCGTCCCTTCCCCAACGAGCGACCACGTCGATCTCCCGGGCGCTACGGCGGATCAAGTCGGCAAGCTGACGGAGCACCCGGTCGCCCGCCGGGTGACCGAACGTCTCGTTGTACCGCCGGAAGTGATCGATGTCGACCATGACCACGCTCAGCGGAGCGTTGCGCCGCTGAGTCCGGCCGATCTCGCGTGCGAGCATCTCCCTGAAGTAGCGCCGGTTGAAGACCTGCGTCAGCCTGTCCACCGTCGCCAGCCGATAGAGCTCCTGGTGGCAGGCGCTCTCGTCGTAGTAGGCGCCTTCGAGGTCGTCGCCGACGAGGAACTTGAGGAGGGCCGCTCCGAGTTTGCGGAGGTCTCCGCTTTGGAGCGCGGCTTCCTCGATCCGCTGGTCGTTGACGTAGGTTCCGTTGGTGGATCCTTCGTCGCGGATCACGACGCCGCGGTCCGTGCGGACGAGCGTGGCGTGGGTACGCGAGATCCCTTCGGACCAGAGGCAGATGCCGTTGGTCTCACTGCGGCCAATCGTCGTCGTCCCGCGCTCGACGTCGAACTTGCGGCCGACTTCCTGCCCATAGAGCACGATCAGACACGCGTAGGGCGCCCTCGACCCGCCAGAGGTTGTCCTCGAGACAGGGGGATCGGGTGGTTGCTTGCCCGCGAGCTGTGGTCCGCCGCCCATGAGAGCCAGGATACCGCGGAGGCCGAGGCCCGCGGCACCGCGTCGCGGGGCTCCGGCGCCAGGCGTGCGGCGTCGAATTTGAGTGCGGGCTGCGATCCGGCGGAGGGACTAGCGTCGCCGCGTGGTCGACACGACTCCGACCCATGATGGCGGCGCCACGCCGCTGGCCAAACCCCTCGTCACCGCGGAGCAGCGCCACACCCGAGAACAGGCCTTTGTTGATCGCCGTCTGGTCAGATCCGGGGATCGAAGGGCCCAACCCAGCTAGGGCCGTGCTTCACCTCGACTTCGGATAGCGTGATGATCGTCGAGTCGCCGGTCTTGGGGTTGATCATCGAGGTCTTAGGGCGTGCTCGTGCTGGCGTTCTTGGCGTTGTACGCGGTGTCGTTCCTGCTGCCGCTCGTCACTGCCGGCCCACCAATGCCAACGCCACAAGGTCCCTGCTAACGAAGTCGGGCGTTCCGACGGTGCGCCTCGTCACGCGGCAGCGAGACGAACGCGCGGCGAAAGCGTGCGACCCGATGGGGCGCGTTGGCCCTTACCAGGTATCCATGGGGCTGAAACAGCGAATCCTCATCTCTTTTCCCATCCTCGGAACCGGCACACTCGCCCTTTCGTTGTCTGCCTGTAGCCCAATCCCGACGAACCAAGGATGCGTGGCCGGAACGGAGGCCTGTCCCTGCGCGAACGGCGTGCTCTGCGCCGCGCCGCTCATGTGTCGATCGGGTGTCTGCGTCGACGTCGGCGCGGACCTGACGAGTGGTGGACCGATGACGAGTGGTGGACCGACGACGGGTGGTGGACCGGGCGGAGGACCGCAGAGTTCCGGGCCGGCCGACGGCAGCGAGGACGATGCGGGCCAACCCGCGACCTCCAGCTCCGGCAGCTCGAGCGGCCCGATGGTAACCGGCGGGGCCGACCCCGGCGCCCCGATCATCCTTTCCCTTGAGAGCGACAAAACGAGCGCCACGTTGACCGAGCCGGTCCTGATTTCGGCGATTGTCACCGATCCCGATGGTGTTCGCGATGTGATCGGCGGGCAGCTTTCGATCGTCGGCAGCGACGCCGTCATCGGGACATTTCAAGCGAACGCGCAGGAAGGCGCCTACTCGATGTCGGTAACGTTCGAACAGTTGATGTCGGACATGCCCGGTTCGCTCGAACCTAGCCCTGCCCCTCGCGTGCTCGAGGCTCGCTTCTTTGATCAAAGCGGCGCAGAGTCGTGGAAGACGATTGAGATCGAGGCAAGCTGCGGTTTCGCCGGGTTCCTGTGCGGGGAAACCTGCTTCTTCGGCGAGTGCCATCCGCTCGTCGCCCCCTGCGGCGCGGGCACTACGTGTTGGATCGACATCGTAGACGAAGTGGGGGCAGTGGGGGGGGATGCGTCCCCATCGTTGAATTGCCTTACGACTGCGACTACGACCTCAACTGCGACAATCAAGCGTGCGACCCATCTGACGGATGTTCGCCGTTTTGCAACCTCAACGATCCGGACTGTCCGGCGGGCCTCGAGTGTGGCGAGTACACGAGCTGGGACAAACTTGCGAATCTGAACTGCGGCGACTACCGGGTGGGTGCGTGCCGCCCGGCATGATGCCGGGGCGCCACCAAGCTTCGCCTCGTCGTCGGTGATCGATTACGACGCCGACCACGCGAACGTCGTCGATCTCGAGCTCGCCGATCAGATGACAGCGATGCCGCAGCACCGCGCGAGGGCGTAGCAGTACAGCCAACGCGACGTTCGACGGCCCGCACCCACTTCTCGCGGGCCAACTCTGGTAGGGTCCGCGCATGTGCCGACGTCATCGCCTTCGCAGAGCACTCGCGTGAGCGTCGGCGATCCCGCTCTCTCCATCGCGTTCGTGGGCACGTACACGCCGCGCCGCTGCGGGATCGCGACGTTCACCGCGACTCTCTCGTCGGCGGTCGCCGGAGCAAGCACACGAGTCGGGCCGATGATCGTCGCGATCACGGATCCCGGCGGCCAGTACGAGTATCCGAGCGAGGTGGGCTACGAGATCCGCCAGGGGTCGCGGGGTGACTACGCCCGCGCAGCGGAGTTCATCAACTACAGCGGTGCGCAGCTCGTGTCGCTGCAGCACGAGCGCGGCATCTTCGGCGGAGACGACGGCGTCTATGTCCTCGATCTGTTGGCCGTGTTGCGCGTCCCCACCATCGCCACGCTCCACACCGTGCTGCAGAAGCCGTCGAAGTCGCAGCGACTCGTCGTGCAGCGCATGGCCGGTCACTGCGCGGGCTTGGTCGTGATGAGCCAGGTCGCCGCGGACCTGCTGGGCAGCTCGTACGATGTCAGCCCCGCGCGGGTCCGCGTGATCCCGCACGGGATCCCGGAGATGGACGACCTCCCGCGCCCGCGTTGCAAGGCGCGCTTCGGGGTCGCAGGCGGCCCCATGCTTCTGACGTTCGGCCTGCTCGGCCCGAGCAAGGGCGTCGAGGTGGTGTTGCGCGCCCTGCCGAAGCTTACGGCAGAGTTCCCCGACCTGCGCTACTTCGTCGTCGGCGCCACGCACCCGCACATCGTGCGTCGGCACGGCGAGGCATACCGGACCGCGCTCGAACGCGAGGCCGAGGAGCTCGGGGTGCGCGGGAACGTGGTCTTCCGCGATCAGTTCGTCACCAACGAGGAGCTGTACGGCTATCTACGAGCCGCCGATATCCTCGTGAGCCCGTACCACAACGAGGCCCAGGTCATGAGCGGTGCGCTGTCGTACGCAAAGGGGGGCCGGCGCCGCGGTCGCTTCGACGCCGTACTGGCACGCGCAGGAGCTGCTCGCCAATGGACGTGGGCGGCTGTTCCCGTTCGGCGACAGCGCGGCACTGGCCGTGATCCTCCGCGAGCTGTTGTCTTCGCCGACCGTGCTCGAGCGCATGCGTTCGGCCGCCCACGCATTCACCCGGCCATTCGCGTGGCCGCGCATCGGTGAGACGTATCTCGGGCTCATTGAACGCACGATCGCCGAGACGCCCGCGGTCGAGCGCGGGCCAGTGCCGATCCGCGCGAGCAGCCTGCCGGAGCTGCGCTTGGATCACCTGGTGCGCCTGACGGACGACACCGGGATCATCCAGCACGCGACGTACACGGTGCCGGCCCGGCGGTCGGGCTACTGCGTCGACGACAACGCGCGCGCGCTCATCGTCGCGTTGCGGGCCGATCGCATCGACAGCTCGGCCCAGACGCGGCGGCTCGTCATGACATACCTCAGCTACTTGCACGCCGCGCAGACGGACGATGGCACGTTCCGCAATCTGATGAGCTATGACCGCACCTTCCCCGGTGGCGACGACTCGCACGACTGTCACGGGCGCGCCTTGTGGGCGCTCGGCACGGCTGTCGCGCTCGACAGCGACGACGGTGCGCGACGGCTCGCGTTCGAAATGTTCGAGCGCGCCCTGCCGGCCGTCCGTGACTTCGGACCGCGCGGCACGGCGACGAGCATGTTGGGGCTTGTCGCGGTACTCGACGCCGACCCGACGGCAGCTCGGTTTCGCGACGGACTGGCGACCCTGGCCGACGTGCTCGTGCGCCGCTATCGCGACGAGGTCACCGCCGACTGGCGCTGGTTCGAACCGACGCTCACCTACGACAACGCGATGGTGCCGCTGGCGCTGCTTCGTGCGTACGGCGTGACCGGTGAGCGAGCGAGCCTGCGGGTCGCTCGCGAAACGCTCGAATTCCTCGAGGAGGTCTGCTTCCACGACGGCCGCATGGTCCTCGTCGGGAACTCGCGCTGGCACACGCGCGGCGGTCAAAAGCCGCATGCCGACGAACAGGCGATCGATGCGGCCGCGTTCGTGCTCGCGTTCCGAGCGGCATATCGGGCCACGGGCGATCACCACTACCTCGTACGGATGCGCGAGTCGTTCGCGTGGTTTCTCGGCAAGAATCGGCTCCTGCAGCCGCTCTACGACTCGGGCACGGGTGGATGTCGCGACGGGCTGGGAGAGTCTGAGGCCAACGCCAACCAAGGCGCCGAGAGCACGATCTCGTTCCTCCTCGGGTTGCTTGAGATGCTCGAGCTGGCCCACGAGGGCCTCGAGCATGCCGACGAAGGCGAAACCAGCTCGTGACCGATACACCTCGCATCACGGTCACCCGCACCGCCCATCGACTGGTGCCCGACCCGCAGCGCGTGTTGGCCAAGCCGTACTATCCCGGCGAGGAGATCGCTTTGGGCGGCGACACCAGGGGCGGACTCCTGTTCGATCGTGTGCTCGCGATCCCAGAGACGCGCGTCGCAGGCCTCCTGGCCGAGGTGATGGCCCGGTTCTGCGATCGTCACGACGACTTCGAAGGACTCCTCTTGCGCCATTTCGAGCTCGTGGCGCATCGCTTCAGCTCGCAGCCGGCGATGAGCACCGCCCGTCAGCTGCTGATCGGCGCCTACTTCACCCACGAGTACTCCGTCGAAGGCGCCGCGCTGTTTAATCCGTCGATCGTGTGGGCGCCCGACCAAAACCACGTCGCCGCCGGCCACCGACGGTTCGTGATGAGCATGCGGGCGGTCGGCGAAGGCCACATCTCGTCGATCGAGTTTCGCTCCGGGATCATCGATCCTGCTGGCGACGTCGCCTTCGATCCAATCGACCGTCGTCTCCACGCTGGACGGCGGGCGGCACCGGAGTGGTACGACAAGCAACTGTTTGAGGGCAAGCTCGCGGAGCTCGGCGCTGCCAACGAGATCTCTGCGAGTGTGCTCGCGCGCCTCCCGGACCGATTCACGCCCAACGACCTCGACGAGGCGCTGACATGGCTCGAGCAGCACGGCCCGCCCCACGCGATTCGCTACGAGACCGCCAAAGTGATTCGCGTGCTCGCGGCCTCGAGCTACATGACGAGCTTTGCGCCGCCGTCGACGTTGGCGGAGCGTGTGATCTTTCCCGCCGGCCCGCACGAAACCCGCGGCATGGAGGACGCGCGATTTGTCCGCTTCTGCGCCGACGACGGCACTTCGCGCTACTACGCGACCTACACCGCATTCGATGGCTTCGAAATCATTCCGCAGCTGATCGAGACGTACGACTTCCGCGTGTTCTCGATCTCGACGCTGCATGGATCGGCGGCGCATAACAAAGGCATGGCCCTGTTCCCGCGCGCGATCGGTGGCCAATACGTCATGCTCTCGCGCAAGGACCGCGAGAATCTGTGGCTCGCGCGCTCGAACGACGTCCGACACTGGGCGGATGCGACCGAGCTGCGCGGACCGGTGGAGCCATGGGAGCTCCTGCAGATCGGCAACTGTGGGTCACCGATCGAGACCGAGGCTGGCTGGCTGGTGCTGACGCACGGCGTCGGCGCGATGCGCCGATACTGTATCGGCGCGCTGCTCCTGGATCTCGACGATCCGCGGCGCGTGCTGGGCTCGCTCGCCGAACCGTTGCTCGAGCCGGACGACACCGAGCGCGAGGGCTACGTTCCGAACGTGCTCTACACCTGCGGGGGCATCGTCCACGGCGATCGACTCGTGATGCCGTACGGCTTCTCCGACGGCGGCATCCGCATCGCGACGATGTCGTTGTCGGAGCTCCTGGCCGCGCTCCGATAGAAAATGGGCGCGAACGCGCCGCCTACTGCGCCCAGCTCACGGACCATGCGGTGTGGCCCTCGCAAGCTGCGTCCTCGCCGGCATACGCGACGTCAAGTGTCGCGGGGGGCAGGCCTTGCCGCACCTCGACGTTGTCGTGCACCCCGAAGTCGAACACCTGATCGCCGTTGAGTTCGAACAGCCGCGCGCCGACGTCGGCGCCGCATTCACGTCGCGTACACAACGGGTCACCGAACGCCGCGCCGGTGACGTCCCCCGGCGCGAATACCCAGCTGCCGGGCAGCGTGGGCGCGTCCTGTAGCGCATAGAATCCGGGAGCGCCGACGTCGTCGGCGTACTTCGAGAGGGAGAACGAGCGAAACTCGCACCGCTCGTCGAGCTCGACGATGACCTGCGCACACGCGCCGACAAGTCCGGGGATGGCGAAGCCGAGACCGGCGAAGCTGTACAAGACGGGGGTCTCGCAGTCGAAGCAGGTGGATCCGCAGACCGAGAGTTGAAGATGTCCCGCGCCCGCTGGCACGGCGACGCCGACGATCGGAGCGCTCAGCCCGCAGTCGAGGACGGTTTCGGCTCCGTTTTTCGAGACCGAGATGTCCCACCGTCCAACGTCGACGCACTCGCCGGGCGAACCGACGTCGACGGTCGGCCCGCTGCTCGACGCCTGGCCGCTGGAGGTCGCGTCGGCTTCGGAGGAACCCGCGGGCGCTATTCCTGACGAGTCGTCGTGCATCGCGGTGGTCGTCTCAACGCCGATCGTGCCACCACCCGCGCCGAACTCAGGGTTGGGCGCCGTACAGCCCACGCCGGCGAGCAGGGCTATCGCGAAGCGGTGCACGCGGATCACTATACGCCGAGTCGGTGGGCCGCTGCCGACCTCGAACGAGCGCCCTGGATCGACCCTGCGATCGACGATCGCGTGGCACGGATGCGGCCGGAACACCCGCGGCGTGCGCGGGATCTTGCCGTTGGCCGCCTGCGCCGGCGCGTGCACAGCGGCGGCGACGAGCCCGGCCCCGGGGCCAATTCGACACGCTTCGCCCCACTGAGATCATTGCCGCGGCGCCGCGCCACGGCACGCAAGCTCGGTGGTTGACCCATGCGCCGGCCGACGCGACCCTGCTCCGGGCAATGAGCCAGGCGTCACACTTGGGACAGTCCATCCGTCGGGTGGGCATCATCTTCGCCGGCGGACCCGCACCGGCGGCCAACGCGGTGATCGCCGCCGCGGCGACCTCGTTCCTCGAGGACGACCGCGACGTGATCGGCTTCTTCCACGGGTACTCGAACCTGCAGGACTACCACCCGGTGTCGCACCGGCTCCTGCCGGATCAGCACTATCGGATCTTCGAGGAACGCGACCTCCGTGGGCTCCGCAACGCGCGCGGGGTCCTCATCGGCACCGCGCGCGCGAACCCCGGCAAGAGCATCGAAAAGCCGGAGCATCTCGGCGACGACGCCCGGACGCGCCGGCTCGGGAACGTCTATGCCGCGCTCGTCGATCTCGAGATCGATGCGCTCATCTCGATCGGCGGCGACGACACGCTCAAGACGGCGAACCTGCTGTTCGAGTACCAGAAGAACCTGCCGGCCGAGGCACGGCGGGTCCGCGTCGTCCATTTGCCGAAAACGATCGACAACGACTACCGCGGCATCGACTTTACGTTCGGGTTCTTCACCGCCGTCGACTTCATGGCGAAGGAGCTGCAGAACCTGCGCGCCGACGCGCTCGCCACCAGCGCGTACTTCATCGTCGAGACGATGGGGCGCAAGGCCGGCTGGCTGTCGTACGGCGTCGCGATTGCCGGCGAGGCAAACCTTGTCATCGCGGTCGAGGACGTCGTCGACGATCTCGCGGTGGCGGGCGGGCGCCTGTCGGTCGACGGGCTCATCGAGCGCATCGTCGAGCTCATCCTCGCCCGCGAGCGGCGCGGCAAGCACTACGGCACGGTCGTGCTCGCCGAGGGGCTCGCGGAGCTGTTGCCCGACGAGGACATCGCGGGGCTACCGCGCGACGAGCACGGCCACATCCCGCTCGGCGGCATCGATCTCGGCAAGCTCGTGTCGGCGCGCGTGGCCGCGCGCTACGAGGAGCGCACGCAGCGGAAGAAGAAGATTGCGAGTGTGCAGCTCGGCTACGAGTCGCGCTGCGCTCCGCCGCATGCGTTCGACGTGATGCTCGGCAGCCAGCTCGGCATCGGCGCGTATCGTGCGTTGGTTGAGGAAGGCAAGGACGGGCACATGGTGTCCGTCACCGGCCAGCTCGACCTGCGTTACGTGCCGTTCTCGGACCTCGTCAATGCCCAGACGCTGCGCACGGAGGTGCGATACATCGAGCGCGGCAGCGATTTCCACCGACTCGCGCGCTTTCTCGAGACGCGCGTGGACCGGATCGGCGACTGGGCGCCGGGGCGTCGGACCGAGCGATAGCCCGTGACCTGCTTGCGCCGATGGTGGCGCCTGCCCAAGGGCGCACGGGCAGTTCCACCCTGGGTCGTCGCGGAGCTCACGCAGGCGATCCCGCGCAGCTCCAGCGCCAGCTCGCACTCGCAAGTAGACCCGGCCGTGGAGTTCTGCGAGACATAGTCGGCCGATGCCCGACGACAATGACGACGACGCCCGGCTACTCGCGTCGGCGCGGGCGGGCGACACGACGGCCCTCGACGCACTTCTCGAGCGGCACCAGGCCCAGATCTTCCGCTTCGGCATGCGGATGTGCCGCGACCCCGAGGACGCCCGCGACGTCCTGCAAGAGACCCTGCTCGCGCTCGCGCGAGGTGTCCGTGACTTCCGCGGTGAGTCGTCGATCTCGACGTGGCTGTACGCGGTTGCTCGCAGCCACTGCCTAAAGAAACGCCGGCGCAGCAAGTTTGCCCCCGACCACGAACAGTCGATCGAGGCTGCGCGCGGCGAGGTCGAGAGCCTGCTGGACCCCGCGCGAACGCCCGAGGAACGAGTCGCCAGCGGCGAGGTCCAGGCCGCCGTCGAGACTGCGATCGGGGGCCTCGATCCGATATACCGCGAGGTGCTGGTCCTTCGCGACGTGGAAGGACTGTCCGCCCCGGAGGTCGGCAAGGTGCTTGGGATCGGCGTGGCCGCGGTGAAGAGCCGTCTGCACCGCGCCCGCGTCGCGCTAAGGGCCGCGCTCGCGCCCCGCCTGGGCATCCCCGAGACCGGCGCGCCCCTCAACTCGACCTGCCCGGATGTCGTGACGTTGTTGTCGCGCCACCTCGAGGGTGAGATCGACGCGCCGACTTGCGCACAAGTGGAGCGTCATGTCGAAGGCTGCGCTCGCTGCCGGGACGCATGCGAATCGCTCCGTCAGACCCTCGCGCTGTGCCGCGGGACCGCACCGTCGATACCCGTGCCGCCGGCGGTGCAGGCCGCCGTCAAGTCGGCCTTGCGCAGACAACTTGCCGGCGGCGATCGAACGCCATCGCACGACGACTGACTCGGCGGCAAGCCGCACGCGCCTCCTACGGGGATCAACGTGCAGGATTGCCGAAGTCGTCGGTGGGCGACCTGCGGTTGATGGGCAGGCGAAGTAGCCGGGTCCCGTGCGGATCAGCGGGCGGCAACCGCCCACCGTTGATGTTGATCTGCACGCTCGGGTAGAGAAGCCGCGGCGACGCGAGCCCGGCGTCCCGCGCCCGGCGGAGCGCAACAAAGTCGGCGCGCGCCGTGTCGGCGCGCAGTTGCACGTTGCGTCGCTTGCTCTCACCGATGGTCGTTTCCCACCTCGTCGCCCTGCCGCCTGGCTGGTAGTCGTGTCCGACGAACACGCGGGTATCGTCGGGCAGTCGATACAGCCGCTCGTGGATCGACGAGTAGAGGGCGTCGGCATCGCCGCCGGGGAAGTCGCAGCGACCGGTGCCGTAGTCGTGCATGAAGAGTGCATCACCGGTGAACACCGCATCGCCGATCTTGAAACTCACGCACGCGACCGTGTGGCCCGGCGTCGCCAGGATCTCCACCGCGATCGAGCCGGCGGCAAGCACCTCGTTGTCGCGCAGTAGGCGGTCGAACTGCCGGCCATCGGTCGCGAACTCGTCGCCCAGCCCGAACACCGGCTTGAAGGTGCGTTGGACCTCGGTGATTCGCTCGCCGATCGCGATCGGCGCATCAAGATGTTGGGCCAAGAGGCGCGCAGCGCTCAGATGATCGGCGTGGGCGTGGGTCTCGAGCAGCCATCGCACACGCAAGCCCTCGCTGCGGACATGGCGCAGGATCGCATCGACCGATTCGGTCGACGTCTGCGACGCCAGCGGATCGTAGTCCAGCACGGGATCGATGATCACGGCGTCGCGGGTCGCGGGGTCGTGCACGACATAGGAAACGGTGGAGGTGTTGGCGTCGTAAAAGGCGGTTGTCGTCGGTTGCACAATGGCCCCTCCTGCTCGGATCGTGGGTGAGAGCCATGGCGGCGGCGGAGGGTTCGGCGGCCGCGCTGGTTCACGACCCGACGTGCGACCCGCCATGGCGGGACCCCGCGAATAGCGGGTGAACTCACATGAGTTTCGGTCGGCCGGAGCGAGACGGCTGGCGACCGGCGGCCTCCGACTAGCAATGAACCGCCATAACAGCCGAAGACTGCGCTCGCTCATCGCGGGTGTGGGCTACCTCGCCCTGATCGGGCCAGCACCCGCCTGTGGGACGAACGACGACGACAACGACAGCAGCGACGACGCTGCCGATACGGGCGAGCCGGCGACGAGCGGCGGCTTGACCGCCAACGACAACTCCGCCGCCAACACGAGTGATCCCGGCACCAGCGGGCCCGGAGGAGAGGTGACCGAGGGGCCCGAGCCAGAAACGTCGCAAACCTCCGCGGACAGCGCCCCAGCGTGTGATGGCGACCTCAGTCCGTTCGCCGACTCGCCGTGGAACCACGACCTCACGTGTCTGGCGCAAGCGTGTTGCGACGTAGCGACCGCGTGTGCGGCGAACATGGGCTGCCTCGCGTACGATGCATGCGTGTACCCCTGTCTAGAGATGAACACGGTCCCGGACCAGCAGGCTTGCATCGGAGCGTGCCAGAGCATGTATCCGCCGGCAGACACCGGATATGCCGAGTTCGGTCCCTGCTCCATCAACTGCTGACCACCACGTCAGGCACCTGCCAACGCCGCCTCGAGCGTCGCCAACTCTGCCTCGCGATCGCCCCTCCCGCGCCACTGCACGCGCACCGCCTCCGCCAATTTCTCGACAACCGCGGGGTGGCGGCCGAGCCGGGCGAGTGACACCGCCGTCAACCAATCGAGCTCTACGCGCTCGTCGTCGTGCTCATACGCATCGATGGCGCGCGCTCGCTCGAAGGCCTCCAGCGCGAGCTCGTCTCGGCCGGCCAGCTGCAGCGCGGCGCCGTGCGTGCGAATCGCCCAGGCGAGATCGGCACGCGCGGGGCGCGACTCCCCAAGCGCCAGCGCACGCCCACACGCCTGCTGGGCGATCTCGTGGTGGCCGGCTGCGGCGGCGCTGTAGCAGAGATCGACCGCCGCATGCAGAAGGTCCGCCGGATTGCGCCGCGGACGCGCCAGGAGTCCTTGTTCGACTGCGGCGATGTGCAAAAACGCCGCTTCCGCGTCGCCCCTGCCGAGTTCGGAGTACACGAGCGCGGCCTTCGACATCAACACGTCGGGATGGTCCGGGCCCAAGGCTGCGGTGAGCCGCTCAAGGCCGGCGTGCTGGAGCGCGACCGCCTCCTCGAACGCGCCCCGCGTCGCCTTTGCCGACCCCAGGTGGACGCGCATGGTCGCCAGGAGCGGATGGTCGTCCGCGACAACCTCCACAAGTTCGTCGACCCCAAGGGCAAACCAGCGCTCGGCATCGACGCCTTCGCGGCGGCGAAGGGCGGACGATCCGAGGTTCATCGCCATGATCGCGCGCATCCATGGATCGTCGAAATAGCGCAGCAGGGCATCGACCTCGGCGCGGACCGCCTTGCGAAATCCGGAATCACCCTCTTGTGGTGTGCTGCGCGCCAACCAAGATGCGAGGGCTTCAAAGCGCACCTCCGCGGCGCCGGCGCGCTCGGCTTCGTCGGCCGCTGCGAGGATCACGACGTCGGCACTCCGGTCGTCGCCAAGCGCGCCGAGTAGTCGCCCACGCAGGAGCTCGACTTCCGCGTGCAGCGGCGCAAACCGTTGGACGCTCTCTCGGCTGAGAAGCTCCTCGACAACGCCCTGGGCGTCGGCAAACTCTCGCATCTCGGCATGGACGCGTGCGCGACGCAGATCAAGCTGTGCGCGAACCACGTCGGCGGCGATATCCTCCGGCGGAATTGGCATCGACTCCGGCGGCTCGAGGCACCCGAGCGGCGAGCGCAGGGCGAACAGCGCCGACAGGCCCGCCGGCCTCTCGACCTCGTCGTTCAGCAGTGTAAGGGCCTGGTCGAGCTCGAGCTGCTTGCGCTCGACGCAACCCAGGGACAAGTAGGCCGCCGCCGTGGGCGTCAACGCGACGGCCTGGCACGCGCTGTCGAGGGCCTCACGCATCGCCGCACCCAGGGCCCGTGCTTGGCGGCCCGCAACCGAGTCGACTGGCAACCGCTCGATCCGCGGGTCGTCGTAGGGCGCATCGCATGGCTCGGGGGCTTGCGTGCGAGCGTTCCACGCCAACAAGGAGAACACCGCCACACTGGCCGACGTGGCCAGGGCCACCCGCCGCAAGGTCCGCGATCGCGTCACCTGGGCGCGCTCGAGCGCACTGCAGAGGTCGGCAACCGAGGAAAAGCGCTGTCTCGGATCCTTGGCGACGCCACGCACGAGCGCGCGAGCGATCGAGCGCGGCACGCCGGCACGCTCAAGCATGGCGCGCGTCGAATCGCGTGTCGGCGCGACCGGCAATCCATCGAGAAGCAGCTCGATCGCGACCAGACAGATGGCGTATTGATCGCTTCTTGCAGTCGGCGCGGACCCGCGCGCCAACTCCGGTGCCCAATAGCGCACCGTTCCGACGCCCGTCACCTTGCTCGGCTGCGCGGCGGCGGCGAGCCCGAGATCCCCAACGCGTGCGACCGTCGCCGCGTCGATGAGGATGTTGGCTGGCTTGATGTCACGGTGAACCAAACCGGCGTCATGGATCGCCGCCAAGCCCGTCGCAGCCGCGCGAATGATGTCGAGTTTGGCGGACCATCCCCGCGGCGCCGTTCGTTGCCAGTCGATGAGACTTCCGCCGCGCATGTAGCCGAGGGCGAGGTATGCCTCCCCGTCGAGCTCGCCCGCGTCAAACACTGGCACAACGTTAGGATGATCGATGCGCGCGAGGGCCCTCCCCTCGGCGACAAACGCGGCGCGCAGCGCGGAATCTGGTTCACGGAGCAGTTTGAGGGCAACCTCGCGCTCGAGGTGCGGATCGTGGGCGCGATATACGAGCGCGCTCATCCCCGCGCCGAGCCACTGCCTCACCTGGTAGCGGCCAACGTTTGCGCCCACCAGCGGGTCGTCGGGCGCGTGGGCGCGATCGACGATGCCCGGCTGACAGGCTTCACCGATCACCATCTCGCACTCTGGGCACGCGCGAACGTGGCGTAAGACGTAGCCCACGAGCTCCTCGCTCGCTGTGCCCTCGATCACCTGCGCAAGCTCGTCCGTGCCCGGGCAGGCGGCGTCGTCGTTGATTGCTCCGAGCAGACGGTGCGATAGTCTCATGGAGCGCGCGTGTCCACCGGACAAACTCGGTCGCCGCACGACGAGCTGGAGCTCGTGCGAGCTTGCTTGGCGGGCGACGCGCCCGCCATCGCAGAGTTCGACCGTGACTTCGTCGAGCCGCTGGTCGGCGTCTTCGTCGCCAAGGGGCTGGCACCTGCCAACGTGCCAAGCGTCCTCGGCGACGCCCGCTCGCACCTCTTGGTCGGCACCACTGGGCGGCCAGCGCTCGGCGAGTTCACCGGGCGTGGCAGCCTCCGCGCCTTTGTTCGCACGGCCGCGATTCGCGTATGGCTCAATCGCCAGCGTTCCGATCAGCGCCGACGCGAGCGCGAGCAACTCCTGCTGTTCTTGGAAGACCACGCCATCGTCGATGAGGAGCTCCTACTCATCAAGCGCCGCTACGCCACGCAATTCGCCGCAGCGATCTACGAGGCCTGGACTGCGCTGCAGCCGGATCATCGACTGCTCTTGCGGCAGCACCTACTGACCGCGATGTCTGTCGACCGGATCGCCGAGTTTCATCGCATCCATCGCTCGAGCGCCGCGCGGCGGCTCGCCGTCGCACGCGACAGTTGGTTGCACGGGAGCAAGCGGATCCTCGCCCAGCAGCTACGGGTCGCCCCGGCCGACGTGGATAGCCTCTTGCGCTTCGTGCGTTCGCAACTCGAGCTCGACTTGGCCGAGCTGCCGTGATTTCGCGGGTTGGCCGTGGACAGCTGTTCGAGGCGTTTGTTGGGGTGGTTTGTGCCCGCCGCGTCACTCGATCGGTGAGAAGCCTACGATTTCACCGTGGCCGCCGCCAAGCGCGAACCCACGTGGGAACGAGGCGTCCACGCCCACGTTGTTGTCGCATGGCTTCGTGCGCGCCGACGCCAGCTGCGGGCCGCAG
>CADEGN010000097.1 GCA_902826865.1 uncultured Myxococcales bacterium | reverse complement strand
CTGACGATCGGTCTGCTTGAATCGCTGAGGGCGGCGGGGGCGTCTCGCGCCGCGGACTCACCACGGGCGGCGAGGCCGCATTATGGCGCGTACGCGGCAATCCAACGGGCGATGCTCTCGCCGCCTGGCGTGACCACCACGACCTCTCCCGTCGCATACACGACACCGTCGGGGCCCACGACGACGTTCCAACCGGTGTTCTCCGCCTCAAACGGCGTGTCGCCGAAGGCCTCGGCCGTCCACGCCTTCTCGCCCGCACCGTCGTACTTCACGACTGAAATGCGCTTGCCGTTTCCGACGGCGACCCACCCGATGACGACGATCTCATCTTCGGGTCCGTAGGCGATGCTATGATAGTTTCCGCCTTGCGGTTCTTCTTGTAGCAGCGTCGACAGAAACTGCCCTCCGGAGTTCCGACGCTGAAGCCATCCGCGTGGAGAGTCGTTGACTCCCGGATCCACGTAGTGCCCCGAGAAAGCCATGACCTCGGGGACGTTGGCACTCAATGCCGCGCCATACGCGGCTGCTTCCGGAACCGGAAACTGATCGCCGAAGACCCAACCCTGCAAGACGGTGCCTGACAATGGATTGATCAAGCTCGCCCACGCCTGTTCCTCGCCGTCGAGAAAATAGGAACCGCTGAGTAACAGGCGACCGCTGGTGCGCTGGGCCGCGGCATAGATGGCCGCGGCACCCGCAGGAAGTCGATTTTCCACGTCCATGGCGATCGTGCCGCCAACGGCGACACCGTTCAAATCGAGTGCCCACACCTTCGCCACATACGGCGCGACGCCACTGCGTCCGACGAGCCACAGGATAGCGTTGCCGTCAAACACCACGTCGAACGCCAGCCCGGGCTGAACAAACTCCCACAGCAGCATGCCCGCCTCATCGTAGGCGACGGCATAGGCCTGCCCGTCGGAACGCTCGCCCGCGGCGACGATCAACCCGCCCGCGGCGGTGACTCCCCAGTGGGTCGTCGCCACACCTGGCAGCCCATATCGGATGGGATCACCGATCGGATTGCCTTGGGAATCCAAGCGCACAAGCTCCCCAAACTGGGCAGGAACCCGCGGGGTGGCAGGCAGCGCCCCCCCGCCGGCCACTACGATCGTGCCGTCCGCAAGCAAGATGATATCTCGGCCAGTATCACGGCCGGGACCGCCATCTTGGACCACGCTCCACAGCTGTGTTCCGAGCGGGGTTCCGCACCCGGTCTCCCCCTCGCCGCATGTGGTCGACTCCGAGCTCGTAGTGCTTTTTCCCTGAGTCGTGTCACCGGTCGACGTCTCGGATACGCCCGAGCTCGATACGCAGACAAGCGACACCGTGCTCAAACACGATGTGCTCGACGACCCCGTCTCTTCGTCGAATAGGGGGTTTGGGATGCACGCCGCGGCGGTGACTGCTGCAGCGAAGCCTCCTCGCAGTGACACGACACCAAACATAGCATGTGGATGACGGAACCTGCTATGATCAGGCTGCGTTGGCGCGCCGCAGTGCCCCCCACGTTCCGCGAATGCAGTGCCTTTTACGCGCGGCCTTAGCGATCGTGGTCGCAGGTGTTCAACCCCAGGTGAACGCGGCAGAGCCCCCGGCGCCGTCGGTACCAGAGCCGGGGCCAGTGGACGAAACCGATCGTCCCTCCGGCGAAGCCGCGCCCGACGACCGTCGCATCGTGTTGCTGCGACCAAAAATCGTCGGCGACACGCCCGATCGTGTACGCGTCGAGATCACCAGCGCGGTGATCGCCGGTCTCCGCCGTGGCGAAGCGGAAGTGATCGAGAGTGACCAGACCATCGATGGCTGCGCAGACTCCGAATGTCGTCGTCAGGTGGCAGCCGAGCTCGGCGTAACACGCGTGCTCACCGTGACTGTGACCGTGACGCGTCGCGACTATGACACGAAGATCACCTTGTACGACGGAGCCACAGGCGACGAGGTGGCCGCGATCGATCGAAGGTGCGAGCTGTGCGGAATCGCCGAGGTCGCCGAGCTCGTCGACAGTCAATCAGCGACGCTGCTGCGACGGATTCAGCAGAAGGCGGTCGCTGCCACGTTGGTCGTACGCAGCGATCCCCCGGGTGCCCGCGTCCTACTCGATCGGCGACCGATTGGCACGACCCCGCTGACAGTTGAAGTTGCGGTGGGCGCCCACGCGATCGAACTCGCCATGCGCGGATTCACGACCGCGCAGCGTAATTTCACAGCCCTCGCCGGGGTGCGCGAGACGCTGATGGTGACGTTGACGCGACCAGACCAGACGCGCACGGGCCTACGCCGAGGGGCAATCGTCAGCTTCGCAGCGGCGGGGGTCGTGGGAGTGGTCGGGGCGGCTCTCGTGGGGATTCACGGGCGCCCGAACCGGCTCATGTGCAGCGGCGGCGACGTGGATGCGCAGGGCGACTGCCGATTTCTCTACGGAACTCGAGCGCCCGGGGTGGCGCTGATCGCCCTGGGAAGTGCTGGGCTGATGGTAGGGATTGGCCTCATCGGTGCTTGGCGCAGCGCGAATGGTCGGCGCCCGAAACTAGGCTTCCGAGCACCAGAAGGTCTGCGCCGACTCGGCGCAGCGACCAGGTAGTCGGCGTCGACGAATTGACAGGCTCAAGGCCCAATGCGTTCGGCCACCCGCCGCAGTGACGCTGCCGCCTGCGGATGACCGAGCGCGCTGGCCTTCTCGTAGGCTTTGCGCGCCTCGGCATAGCGGAGCACCTTGAAGCAGGCATCACCGAGGGCAACGTGATACGCCGCATTCCTCGGGGCGGCGCGTGCGGCCCTCCTCGCGTAGGCCAGCGCATCTTCGTAACGGCCACGCTCGAATGCAACCTCGCTGAGGCCAGCGAGCGCACGGTGATTGCGGGAATCCGCTTCTAAGGCCCTGTGGAACGCTCGCTCAGCGTCGGCGTATCGTCCGCTGCGAAAAGCAGTGCGTCCATCGCTGACCAGGTCCTTCGCGCGCCGAGAGCTGGCGGCGTTCGACGACGCAGGCGACTCTGGCGATGACGGCGTTGGCGTAGCGACCTGCGGCGCGGGGACCGGTGGCGCTGCTGCGACCTTTTTCGCCGGAACCGAGGAGTCGCGAGATGCGTCCGAAGAAGTCGGCGCCCCCTGTTTGCGGAGACGCTCGAGACTCGCTGCGTCCGATGCCTCCAAGACACCTCCACGACGACGTACGACCGCACCGATTTTCTCTCCGCGGCGCGCGGCGTCGGGCTCTGCCAAAGCACTGAGCGCGTCCCCGCGGCCGAGATCTGCGTCGGTAAACTCCCCTTGAACCGCCCGCTGACGCAACAATGCGACGCTTCCGGATGCGGTTGGTACGCGATCTGCTGCGCGCCCGTGGGTGGGATCGAACAGCAAAGCCGTGGCGTAGAAGTCGAGTGCAAATGAACGGCTCTCCGGATTGTCCCAATATCTGTCGCCAAGATCCGCGAGGTCATCGGCGAACAGATCGCGAAGCGCGGCGGCACGCTCAACGGCGGCGGCATCACCTGTCGCCTCCAAGGCCAGGATCTCCGCGTAGGCGGTACCCTCCTGGGGAGCGTCCGAAGGCGGAAACACGTATGCGCCCCGGGCCGCGGCCGCCTTCGCATGCCCTACGATCGTGTCGACATCCACTTGCGGTGTCGCAGCATCGCCTGTGCGGATCAACACCGCCCCCAGGCTCGCGCCGGCGATGAGCAGACCGAGCGCGCTGATCCAACGGAGACGCCGCCGTCGCGGCGCAATGGCGTCGCGCATCGCGTCGATCAGCGTTTCCATCGAATCATAGCGTCCGTCGGGATCCAACGAGAGGCCGACCAACAGCGCCCGTTCGAGAGCGGCCGGGATCGGCGCGCGCGGACGGACAATGCGAACGTCGCCGGCGAGGACCTGCGCGCGCAGGCCGGCGACATCGCGGGCCGCGAACGGTCGCTTGCCGAACAGGATCTCAATGGCGGTCACGCAAAATGCCCACTGGTCCGTGCGGGCGTCGACCGGACGACTCGTCCACTGTTCGGGTGCAAGATACGCCGGCGTACCGACCATCACGCCCGCCTGGGTGAGATCCACATCCAAGATGTTGGCTGTGTCTCCGCTCGGTGAGGACGACTCTGACGACCCGCGGGCCAGGCCAAAGTCCAACACACGAGCACGACCATCGCTCGCGACAATCACGTTGTCGGGCTTGAAGTCACGGTGGATGATCCCTGCGGCATGGGCCGCTGCAAGCCCCCGCCCGGCTTCGATAAGCACTGCGACCGCTTTCGTCCAATCTTCCGGTGCGGTCCGCCATTCCGACAGCGGCACACCTTCGACAAGCTCCATGGCGATAAACAGGCCGTCGGCATGCGGACCGACTTCGTGGACCGCGACGACGTTGGGATGGGAGAGCTTGGCCAACGCCTGGGCCTCCCGTAGCGCGCGCCTGGGATCGAGATGGGGGCCGGTCTCGGGATGCATGATCTTGATCGCAACCCGTCGATCGAGCTCCGGGTCATACGCGGCGTAGACCTTGCCCAGCCCACCACTACCGATCTTCTCAACGATCGTAAACCGACCGACGTTCGACCCGGGTTGCACCTCGTCGAACAAACGCGCGCTGATGCGCGCGACCGCAGCTTCGCTGTCGCCGCGGCCGGGTCGCATTCCCCGAGTCACGAGCGACTCTGTGTCAACCGATACGCTCGACACCCGCGTCTGTGCCGACTCGGACACCCTCATCGCAGTCCGGTATGTTAGCATCCCCTCCGATGGCCACCAATGCCGAGTTATTGGCTGCCTGGCAGGCCGGGGACCGCGAGGCGGGGAGGCAACTTTTCGCCCTCTACGCGCCGACGATCGTGAGGTTTTTCCGCAACAAAGTCGACGGCGACATCGACGACCTGGTGCAGCGCACATTCTTGGCGTGCGTGGAGTCGCGCACGAACGTTCGCGAAGGCGCGAGCTTCCGCGCGTACCTCCTTCGAATCGCACGCAACGAGCTGTTCGACTACTACCTCGCACAACGGCGTGTCGCCGACAGAATGGACCCGATGCTGAGCTCGGTCATCGATCTCGGCGCATCCCCGAGCGGAATCGCAGCCGTCGCGGAAAGGGATCACGCATTGTGCGGGGCTTTGCGGCGGCTTCCCCTCGAACTCCAGACGGCGCTGGAACTCCACTATTGGGAGGACTTGACCACGGCAGAGATCGCCGATGTCCTCGGCATTCCCCAGGGCACCGTGAAAACCCGGTTGCTCCGCGCACGCGCGCGGCTGCGCGATGAGATGCGCTTGTCCGATCCGAACGCACCCCCACCGCCTCCGGTCGACTGACGCACGTTGCTGAGCGCGCCGTCCCGCGCGCTTGATAACGCCGCCCACGGGCCCGATGGCCGCGGCCCTCAGTACAGCGATGCGGCCATTAGAACCATAGACTCCCGTGCGCCTTACTCGGATTGCGCGACGGCGTGGCGCCAGAAGCGCGTCGTCCACTCCTGCCGGCGCCGCCGACGGTTCCCGGCGGCTTGGTCAAGCCTGAGTGGCCGGCTGCCACACCTACTCGACGACGGGATCCCCCGCCCCGGCCACGGCGATCTCTTCGCGGACTCCACTACACGCACGGCACGGCAGCGGCAGCTGAGGAAAAACTGCTGCGCTCCGCGTGAACCGAACCAATGGCGGTGGCCCGCACAGCATGCACATCGCGGAGCTATGGACGGGCTCGGAGCCGGCCAGCTACGACCCGGCCACCAACACGTTCGGGTTTTCTTCGTCGGCATCGGTCGACCAGGCGATCGCGGCCAACATCGGCCGCACCACGCCGTTTCGCTCCCTTGAGTTCGGTGTCCAAACAGCCGTTCCGAGCTTTGGTGGCCACCGCATGATCTACCTCGGTTCCGAGCAACCGCTCGCGCCCGAAAATGACCCCTTTGCGATGTTTGAGCGCATTTTCACCGACGGAAACCTCGACACCGAAGCGGCCGCGCTGCGCAAGCTCCAACGGCTCGCGGTCATCGACCTGGTGAAGCCAGAGCTCGACGCGATGCTCGGTCGGATCTCGCAGACCGATCGCCTGAAGGTCGAAGCCCATCTCGATGCGATCGATCAGATGGAGAAGCAACTCCAAAGTTCCCACACCTGCGAACCGCCCGACATCGGGACTCCGGTCGACTTGAACTCGTTTCTGCAGACCGAAGAGATCTCGCGCAAACAACTCGCCCTAATCGCGCAGGCGTTCGCATGTGGCGCCACCAACGTGGCGAGCGTGATGTACCGGCAAGCTGAAAACGACCACTACCCCTACTCGTTTCTCGGCATCGAAGAGGAGCACCACAACATTTCCCACGTCAACCTTTCCTACGAGCCGGCCACCAGCAACAAGGTGGCCATCTACCGCTGGTACGCGTCGCAAATCGCGTACCTTGCCGGCCTATTGGACAGCATTATCGAGTCCGACGGCAGCACCGTGCTCGACAACACCATCATCTTGTGGGGCAGCGAGGTCGCCCAGGGGCATACCCATGCGGAATACGACCTGCCTTTCGTCGTACTTGGAGGAGGTGGCGGCGCCCTCAACACGGGTCGCTTCCTGCAGTTCGAAGGTGCGCTCCACAATCGGCTGCTTGTGACGCTGTGCCAGGCATTCGGCCTGGCGGTCGACACCTTCGGCAACCTCGACAACGGCTCTGGACCGCTCGCAGGGATGCTCGCCTAGGGCGGCTCGCTTAAGCGGCTCGCCTAGGTCGGCGCACCACCGGCGATCAGGCGACCGCGAAGGCAACGGTGCGCAACGGCGGACCGACGTCGAGGCAGGCGACCTGCGGCAGGCGGATCCCGCCCAGTGCGACCCGCAGATCGTCGCCAGCCGGGCGCATGAACGTGCCGATGTAACGATGGCCGAGACCTTCGAGGGCGTCGTCCTCGGGCTCGGCGTGCCACAGGACCCCCTCCGGATCGAGCCACAGGGTCCGGAAACCGCCGAATGCGCGCAACGACGCGACGACGTCGTCGATCTGGCGCTCCAGTGCAAGGTCGAGATTGCCGTCGCCCATTGCCGGGCACGGTGGCATGGCGGGGAGGCGGCGCGCAAGAAACCGGCGCAACCCCCCACCGCCCAGACTCGGCCGGCGGAGGCGCAGGTCAGCCGTCGGCCACATGGGCCGCGATCGCGGCCTGCATGCGCCGCGCCGCCTCGAGCATCTTCGGACCCGGACGGCCGCTGTAGCGTTCGTCGAGGGCGAACACGCGGCCCGCCGTGGCGGCCGGCAAGCCAGGGACGCGACCACCGAGGCTCTTCGGATCCAGCTTGGTTTCCGCGACGCCGCACCACGACACGAAGCAAATCTCGGGCGCGGCAACGCGGAGGTCCTCGGCGCTGATCTCGATGCTCGCCCCGCGGCAATGGGCGAACACGTTGACACCGCCAGCTAAGGCAATGAGTTCGTTCGAGTAGCAAGCGCCGCCGGGCGTGAACATCGGGCGCGGCCACCACTCGAGATAAACCCGGGCCGGCCGTCGGCGGGCGAGCGCGCGCAGGGCCGTGATCTCGGCCTGCATCCGGCCGATCGCCGGCTCGGGATCAACGGCCAGCACTCCGGCGATGCGCCCGAGGTCGGCTTGCACGTCGGCGAGAGAGCGGGGCGCGCAGACGAGGTGCGGTATCCCACGCGCGCGGAGGCCGGTCGTGATCCGTTCCATGCCGGGTACCGACAGCGAGCTCACCACCAGGTCAGGCGTGAGCGCGGCGACGCGATCGAGATCGGGCGCCAGGTCGGGGCCCAGTCGGATGCAGCCTGAAACGGCGGGCGGATCATCGGACGAGTCTTCACACGCGATCACGCGGTCGAACGCGCCCAACGCATCCACCAGCTCCGCATTGGACGGCGCAAGCGTGATGATCCGGAGCGCTGGGGTAGGCCCGGCGGCGCCCAGGGCCGCGAGTTCGATGTCCCCGTCGGCAACGGGCTGGCCACGGCTGCCGAGCGCGAGACTGCGGACCCCACGCGCGACCAACCACGACGCCGCGGCGTGCACAATCTCCGGATCGCCCGCCAGGATGGGATCGATCTCCTGGCGATGCAGACCGAACACCGCCCGGGCTTCACGACGGCCGTCGTCGACCACGAAGACCTCCGCGCGCGGGTCATCGCTCCAGTCGGGCTCGCGCGCCCCGTCGATCCTGCGAGCGGTCCATTTGCTGGTCTGCCACTTGATCTCGGGTTTGCGCACGAGCGCAGCATGCCGCAAACAAACGACCTTGGCGCACCCGTCCGTATGGGCGCGCTCAGCTCACCCGCTCGCCCGGGCGGCTGCGGGGATCGAGCTCGAGCACCGTGACCGCATCGTCTTCGGCACCGGCGGCGAGGATCATCCCTTCGCTGACCCCAAACCGCATCTTGCGCGGCTTGAGGTTGGCGTAGAGCACAACGTGCTTGCCGATCAGTTGCTCGGGCGCATAGCTCTTGGCAATTCCGGAGAACACAGTGCGTTGGCCGAGCGGGCCCAGGTCCAACGTGAGCTGGAGCAGCTTGTCGGCCCCCTGCACGCTCGCGCACGCCACCACCTTGGCCACCCGGAGGTCAACCTTGGCGAAGTCGTCGAGGCCGGTCTCCGCCGCGAGGGCGGCGACGTCGTAGGCGACCGGAGTTTGGCGCGCGGGTGTGGTCTCTTTGCTGGCCTCGACGATCGCAGCCACCTTGGCGGCATCGACCGGCTCGGCCAGCGTCTCGTACTCGCCGATCACGTGACCGGCCGGCAGCGGTTCCACCGGCTTGCGCAGATCGAAGGGCTTGGGCAGCCGCAGCATGCGCGCGACCCTTTCGGCCCAACGCGGCAATACCGGCGCCAGGATCTGGGCGATCACCATCGTCGCGTAGATCCCCGCCGAGCAGATCGCCCGTGCCCGCGCCGCATCGGCGGGCCCGAGTTTCCAGGGCGCCTGCTCGGTGACATAGAGGTTGAAATCCTCCGCCACCTGCATGGCCAACCGCACGGCCTTGGCCGACTCGAACGCGCGGTACAATGTCGTCGCCTCGCCGACGCGTCGGGCCGCGCTTTCGACGATCGCCGCCGCTTCGGCCGGCAACGCCTCGATCACCCCCTGCTGGCGTGAGGTCAAGAACTTGCAGCAGCGGCTGGCGAGGTTGGCCGCCTTCTTGACCAGATCTGCGGTGCAACGCAGCACGAAGTCGTCGAGACTAAGATCGATATCCTCCTGGGTCGCGCCCAGCTTGCTCGCGAAGTAGTAACGCAGCTCGTCCGCCGCGAGGTGGTCGAGCCACGTCCGGGCGAGGATGAACGTTCCACGCGTCTTGGACATCTTCTCGCCGGCCACGGTGAGCCAGCCGTGCACGTGCACACGCGAGGGCGTCGAGTAGCCGGCCGCGTGCAGCATCGCCGGCCAAAACAAGCAGTGAAAGTAGACGATGTCCTTGCCGATCACGTGGACGATCTCGGCGCGCTCGCGCTCCGGATCGCGCCAGTAGGCCGCCACGTCGCCGCCGCGCTCGGCCAAGAACTTCTCGGTTGCGCCGATGTACCCGATCGGCGCGTCGAACCACACGTAGAAGTACTTGCCCGGCCAGCCCGGGATCTCAAACCCGAAATACGGCGGATCGCGCGAGATGTCCCAGTCGCGCAGGCCGCCATCGACCCACTCCATCACGTAGTTGCGCACGGTGGGTTGCAGCTCCGTCGGTCCGCCCTGCTCTGGCGCGGCCAGCCATCCGCGGAGGAACGCTTCATGGCGGGCAAGAGGAACGAAAAGATGTTCCGAGCTACGAAGCTCGGGGGTGCTTCCACAGATCGAGCAGTGCGGGCCGCCTAACTCGGTCGGCGCATAGGTGGTCCCGCACACCTCGCAGCTATCGCCGTACTGCTCCGGTGACTTGCACTTCGGGCACGCGCCCTTGACGAAGCGATCGGGGAGGAACATCGCGTCGACCGGGCAGTAAAGCTGCTGGACCGCCTTGGATGAGATGTCGCCGCGCTCAGTCATCGCCGCGAAGATCGCGTGGGCGTGGCGCCGGGTCTCCTCGGAGTGGGTGGTATGAAAGACGTCGAAACCGATCTGAAAGTCGGTGAAATCGCGGACGTGCTCGGCGTAGGCGCGCTCGATCAGCTGTTCCGGTGCAATGCCCTCGCGGCGGGCACGCAGCTCGATCGGTGTGCCGTGGGTGTCGTCGGCCCATATGAAGATACAATCGTCGCCCGCGAGCTTGCGCGCGCGGACGTAGACATCGGTTTGGATCGCCTCGAGCAAGTGTCCGAGATGGATCGAACCGTTGGCGTAGGGCAGGGCCGCGGTTACGAGTACTTTCTTGCCCATGGCGACGCGGTTAATCCCATGGGGCGCGACGGCATGCCAGTCATGGCTCGGCCACGCTTGCAGGCCGGCGCCGGGGGGCCGCGGGCAAACGCCCGCAACGCGAACCGCGAGTCCACCCCGCCGACTAGTCCCCTGGGACTAGCGCCGCGGACCGGCCGTGCGAAGGTCCATCGGGTCGCTCGCCAGACGCGGTGCCTGGACCTCGGCCAAACACGGGACCGTCCGCCCCGTCCTCACGGGTGTCGCGGGATCCGCGGTGGGGACGGGAGCTTCACGCGGCCCGCCGAGGCTGCCCTCGAGCCGAGCCACCAGCGAGGCTGCGATCTCGCAGCGTCGGCGCATGGTGGCCGCGACCTCCTCGACGTGCGCCGACAGCCCCGTGACGAGGGCGGGCAACTGATCAACGGCCCGGTGGCGCAACCGTCGCGGCGCCTGCATCAGTGGGATCACCTCGCCCGGCGTCTCCGTTGCGGCGGCGACCTTCGACTCCGCGACCTTCGTGGTCCGCAGCACCAGCGTATTCGACCGACCCGAGCGCGCATAACCCAGGAAAACGAGCTCGATGCAGCGCTTGCCGTCGCGATCGTAGACGACGTTCTCGGCCAAGGGTTGCGGCAGGTAGTACTCGAGCCCGATGGTCATCCGCTTGAGCAGCTCATCGATCCGGGCGATGAGCTTGTTGAGCTCGTCGGACCCGTCGTTGAGGCGACGGGACGCGGTTCCGAGGGCGACGAGTTCTTTCGTGATCGGCATCCCGGCGGGGCCACGCGACCCCATCGAACAGTATTGGCCCAGGACGCGCTGGTTTCCAGGGAAACGATCAGTCCCAGCGAATCCCTTGGGCAAGCGGGAGCGCGTCGGACCCGTTCACTGTGCAGGTTTGGCGGCGCATGTAGGCCTTCCAACTGTCGGACCCTGACTCGCGGCCCCCGCCGGTCGCCTTCTCTCCGCCAAATGCGCCGCCGATCTCGGCACCGGAGGTACCCAGGTTAACGTTGGCGATCCCGCAGTCGCTCCCAGCCGGGCTCCAAAAACGCTCGGATGCGCGCACGCTGTCGGAGAACAGCGCCGACGACAACCCCTGCTCCACGCCGTTGTTCATGGCGATCGCGTCGCCGAGCCGATCGTCGGCAAACCCGCGGACATAAAGGATCGGGGCGAACGTCTCTTCGTCCATCAACGGGAACGCGCGACCATCCGGAACCCGCACGATCGTGGGCTCGACGTAGTGGCCCGGCCCGGGGCGGACGTTCCCGCCCGCGAGGATCTCCCCACCGTCGGCCCGCGCGCGCTCGACCGCCGCGACAAAGCGCGCCTTGGCCCCGGCGTTGATCAGAGGACCGACGATGTTCCGCGCATCACGCGGATCGCCGATCCGCTCGCCGAGCTGGCGGTAGGCGGCCACCAGGCGGCGGGTCAATTCTGGCAACACGGACTGCGCAACGAACAGTCGCCGGGTCGTCGTGCACCGTTGACCGGCCGTACCCGCCGCGCCGAACACGATCGCCCGCGTCGCGAGATCGAGGTTGGCGGTGGCGTCGACGATGATCGCATTGTTGCCCCCGAGCTCCAGCAGCGAGCGAGCGAGGCGTGCGGCGACAACCGGACCGACCTTGCGGCCCATCGCGCACGAGCCGGTCGCACTGACCAGTGGGATCCGCGGATCGGCCACCATCGGCGCTGCGACGTCGGTGTCGGAACCGATCACGATTTGCAGCGCGTCGGGGTGGCCGGCGTTGGCGAAAATCGGTGCCAGCAAACCCTGGGTGGCAAGGGCGCACAGGGGCGCGTCCAGGCTCGGCTTCCAGATCACGGGGTCGCCGCAGATGATCGCGAGTGCGGCGTTCCACGCCCAAACGGCCACGGGAAAGTTAAAGGCCGAGATGCACAGCACCGGCCCGAGCGGGAGCCATTGCTCGAACATCCGGTGACCCGGGCGCTCCGACAGCATCGTGCGCCCACCGATTGTCCGCGACAGGCCGGTGGCGAAGTCGCAGATATCGATCATCTCCTGGACCTCGCCCCGAGCTTCCTCGATGCCCTTGCCCACCTCCGCGGTGACGAGACGCGCGAGGGCGTCCTTGTGCACGCGTAGCTTGTCGCCCATCTGGCGGACCAGCTCGCCGCGGACGGGCCCCGGCACCGCACGGAGCGCTGTGAAGGCTGCGGCAGCGCGGCCGACGGCCGCATCTGCGGCGTTGCGATCGGCCATCGGCAAGACGGCGAGGATCGAGCCGCTCGACGGGTCTTCGACCCGCAGGGCATCGCCCACGGCGGGCGGCGCAAGACCGAGTTCGGTGAAAATGGCGTGGACTTCTGCGCTCAGCACGGGGTGCGGAGCGTAGCACCGCGGTGCCGGATGGACGGCGCCCAGCGGTCGTGGGTGAGCGCACGGACCGCGGCAACCCGCGCCCACGGTCCTACGCCATCGTCGGCGGGCGTGGGCGCCGCGGCCCACCGCGGCGTTCTCCCGCCACGCGCGCCGCAGCCCCGACTCGCCCCAGCGAATCTCCGACGGCGGACACTAAAAATCGATGTTGTCTTCGTACACGGGGTCGACCGTGTTGCTCCACCGCGGGAGCTCACCGTCGTAGATGAGGGAGTAGGTCGCGTAGACCTCGCTCACCCGCTTGGTGTAGCGATACGACTCCCCAAGGGCGATCTCTTCCACGAACGCGTCGAGCTCCAGCGGTACCTTGCCCTGCGACTTCGCGGTGAGCCAGCGGGCAACGTTGCTTGGACCTCCGTTGTAGCTCGCGTAGGCCATCGGTGCCTGGCCGTGGAACTTGTTGAGGAGCTCGGCAACGTAGTAGGCCGAAAGATGGGCGTTGGTATCGATGTCGAACAGGCGATCGGTGTCGTAGAAGTTGCCGGAATCGGTTTCGCCGAGGCGTTCGGCCAGCTGATGGGCCGTCCACGGCATGATCTGGAGGGCACCGCGGGCACCGACAGGCGAAACCACGTGGGGCCGGAACCGCGACTCGGTGTACATGAGCGCCCACATGTGCTTGGGATCGATCTTCCGAAGGCGAGCCTCACGCTCCACCGCCGGGCGGAACGCCCGGATCGTCCAGCGCGCGCGCACCGGGGCTTCGCGCGAGGTGCTCAACTTGACGTAGGCATGGGGTTCTTGCAGGGCAAACGCCACCTCGCGCAGCCCGACCCGCAGGGCCTCGACCGCGTCGCGATCGCGAAGCTGCTTGCGCGCGGCCTTGGTCGGGGCGACCCGCGGGAACTTCCAGTTGGCCTTCCAGCCGAGCCCCACCACGACATCCTCGTTGCGCGGGCCTCGCGGCTTCTTTCCTCGGGTGAGAAACGCCTGCACCGCGACGCGGAGCTCACGCCGCGCTTCGTCGTTGTAGCCGGCGGTGTAGAGCCGACGGGCCCGGGCGATCGGTGGCCAGGCCGCGCCAAAGTCGGCGTCGAGCTCGGCGAGTACCTTTTGCGCGTCGGCGCGGCGGGGCGGATCGAGCTCCTCGGCGACGGGCGCTAGCTTCGGCACGGCCGGAACCTCGCGCGAATCGTCGAGGAGTCGTTGGCGCGCCAACAGTCCGTAGTAGCCCAGCGGATCGGCGGATGCGACCCCGCGCAGGAGCACCGCGCCGGCCTCTTCGGTGGCGGGATCGGCCGAGCGCAGCATCAGCTTGGCACGGAAGTAGCGAGCCCGCCGTGCATCGCTGCGGTACTTGGTCTCGTAGGCGAGAAACCACGGGATCGCGGCCGCCTCGGCGCCTGTGCGGTAAAGCAGCCAGGCGTGGAGCCAGGCCCGTTCTTGACCGTGCGCCTTGCCGATTTTCTCGTAGCGCGCGAGCAGCTCCAGCGCGCGCTCGTACTTGCCACCGCGAACCGCCAGGTCGATCGCCTCCCATGTGGCGTGGGCCTTTCCCTGCTTTCGCTTGGCTTGCTTGACCTCGGCGAGCCACACGTCGATCGCTTCGTCGTAGAAGCCACCCTTTTCGAGACACTTGAGCAGATCGTCGCGCGTGTCGATGTTGGGGCTGCGCGCGTAGGCCTTGCGCTGGTCCGCGGCACAGGTCGCGAAGTCCCGCTGTTTGGCCGCGGTGACCGAGCGCGAGCGCTGGGCTTGCTCGCGAATCGACGCCGGCGTAGCGGGATCGGCAATGAGCTGCTCGAGCAGATCACGCGAGAGATCAACCCGCTTGTTGCGTCGAGCCGCCGTGGCGCTCGCCAATCTTTCGGCAGCCGAGAGCGGAGTAACGCGCTTGCCGTGGGCGGCCGAGATGCGCTCGAACTCGTCCCACGCCGCCTCGCCCTCGGGCTCTCCGTTGCGCTCGACGACGATGTTCCGCAGCTCGGCAAGTGCATCCGCGACCCGACCGGATCGTTCGAGCGCGAGCGCGTGCTCGAGCCACATACGCCCGCGTTCGGGGTGATGGGGGTAGCTCTGCAGCACCTCGTGCAGGGCGGTCACGGCCTTGCGTGCACCCGCCGAGTCGGAGAGCTCGGCGAGCATCTGCGCCCGGAGTACTTCGATCTGGGCGAAGTTACGGAGGGGCTCGAGCTTGGCGAGCTTGCCCAGCCGACCGATGCCATCGCGCAGCTGCGCATCCGCCTCGGCCGGGGCAACGCCCTTGCTGCGGGCAAACTCGAGCTGGGCCTCCGCCAGCTCGACACCGAGCACATCTGGCGGAAAGCTCCGGGCCGAGGCGCGGTGCTCGACCCGCGGGCGCAGGGCTGCGATCGCCTGGCGCGGATCCCCGGCAATGCGATGCGCTCGGCCGGCGATCGCACCCGCCGTGAACCAGTCCGCGGAGCCCTCCGGCGGAGACATCGCCGCGGTGAGCGCGAGCGCCCGCGTGGTGTCGCGGGCAGCAACCGCCGTCGCAGCGCCGTCGAGCCCGGCGAGCACTTCACCGAAACTGTCCGCGCTGACAGCGGTGGCGGTCACCGTGTCGACCGCCATCTCGGCCGCCATCTCGGCCGCGCCCGCGTCGCCGAGCGCAACGATAGTGACGCTGCCCGTGTGACCCGGGGCGGCGGCATCGCTCGGCGCGGGTCGGACTCCGATCCCCAGCGCAACCAGCCCCAGCCCCAGGCTCGCCACCACCGCCCGCGTCCGCATCCTCAGCCTCCAGTTAATCACGCTAGCACTGCCTCCCCAAATTGCCCGTGATCTGCCGCGGCCGCGACGATGCCACAACGGGCCGCGCACCCCCTTGCACGGCGGTGCGGGGCCGAGCGCACCGACCGTCGCCGGATGCCGCGACCGTCCGTCGAGCGCCGCCAAACCGGTGGCCTCGGCGCGTCGACGCCGACCACGATCGTGCTGATCCGCGCCCGGCCGTCGACGGGGCGGCCTACAGGGAACCCGGGTTCGGTTGGCGGGCGACTCTGCTAGCGTCCCCCGCCGTGACCCTGCGACGTCCGACCCACTCCCTGTGCGCCACCGTGCTCGGCGCCGGCACCATGGGCGCCCAGATCGCCGCCCATTTCGCCAACGCCGGCATGCGCGTGCATCTGCTCGACATCGTCCCGCCCAAGGCACCCCCCGGCGCGCCCAAGTCGGTCAAGGATGCGATCGCCGCCGGCGCCCTCAAGCAGATGCTCAAGGGCAAGCCCGCGCCGCTTATGGACCCAGCTTTCGCCGATCGGATCCGCGTGGGCAACCTGGACGACGACCTCGAGTCGGCCGTGGCGCAAAGCGACCTCGTCCTCGAGGCGGTCATCGAGCGGCTCGAAATCAAGCAGCCGTTGTTCGTTCGGATCGCCAACGCGGCGCCGCCGCACGCCATCCTCGCCACCAACACCAGCGGTCTGCCCATCGCCAGCATCGCGGCCGCCGTGCCCGAAGCCACGCGTGGCCGGGTGGTCGGCATGCACTTCTTCAACCCACCGCGGTACATGCATCTGCTCGAGGTCGTGCCGGGCCCGAAGACCGACGCGAACGTGGTCGCCGAGCTGTCGTGGTTCTGCGAGGAGGTCCTCGGCAAGGGCGTGGTCGCCTGTCGCGACACGCCGAACTTCGTCGCCAACCGCATCGGCGTGGCCGACTCGATCCTGACGTTTCGCACCGCCTTCGCGGGCGGGTACACGGTCGAAGAAGTCGACCTCCTCAACGGCCCGCTGATGGGGCGGCCGCGCACCGGGAGTTTCCGGCTCAGCGATCTGGTCGGGATCGATGTCAGTGCCCTGGTCACCGAGAACCTGGGCAAGGCCACGAGCAACGACCGCAGCGCGCCCAACTACGACGAGCTCCACGATGCCATGGTCGTGCCCGAGGTCCTGAAGAGGCTGATCGCGGCCAAGCTGCTGGGCGACAAGACCGGAGCAGGCTTCTACCGCAAAGCCAAGGGCGACGGCGGTGCCACGGAAATCCTCTCCCTCGATTACACCACGCTCGAGTATCGCAAACGGATCGAGCCGGTGTTTCCGGAGCTCGCCGATGTCGCCAAGCTCCGCGATCTCGACGCTCGCGTGCATGCGGCCATCCGCGCGCCAGGACGCGCCGGCGATTTCTTGCGCCGGGCATATCTGCCGTTGTTCGACTACGCCGCGAATCGACTCGGTGAGATCTGCGATGACCCGCGGGCGATCGACGACGCGATGTGCTGGGGCTACGGCTGGAAGGTCGGCCCGTTTCGGTTGTGGGACGCGGTCGGCGTGGCGTGGAGCCGCGAGCAAATCGCGGCCTTGGGCATCACCCCAAGCCCACGCATCGACGCGCTGTTGGCCAAGGGTGGCAACGACGCCCGCTGGTACGGCGGCGACGGGGTGCAAGCGCGCGTGTTCGTGCCGGCGGCCGGCGATTGGCTCAACGTGCCGCAACCCCCGGGCGTCATCTCGCTCGCCGTTCGGCACGCATCGACCCGCGATATCCACGCCACAAAAACCGCAACGCTCGTCGACCTCGGCGACGGCGTGGCATGTCTGGAGTTTCGCTCAAAGATGAACACCCTCGACGAGGGTGTGGTGACCATGCTGCGCGAGGCCGTTGGCACCCTCGAGAAGACCGGGGGTTTCCAGGCCATGGTGATCGGCAGCCAGGACGAGAACTTCAGCGCCGGTGCCGACGCGCGACAGATCCTCGCGCTCGCCAGCGCTGGCCGCTGGGACGAGCTCGCGGCAGCGGTTGCGACGTTCCAAGAAGCATTGATGGGGATCCGCCACGCCCCCATCCCCGTGGTGGCCGCCCCCTACGGCATGACCCTCGGCGGTGGAGCCGAGTGCACGATGTCGTGCGCACGGGCGGTTGCCCATGCCGAGCTCTATATGGGTTTGGTCGAAGCCGGGATCGGCGTCGTCCCAGCCGGCGGTGGGCTCAAGGAATTGGCGCGGCGGGCTTCGCTTTGGGCCAGCGAAGTCGACGATGGCGACCCCTATCCCGTGGTGCGACGCGCGTTCGAGAACGCTGCTGGCGCGAAGGTCAGCACGTCGGCCCACGAGGCCCGGCGGATGGGATTTCTCGGCGCGGCGGATCGCATCGTCTTCCACCGCGCCCGCGTGATCGCGCAGGCCAAGCGTGAGGCGCTCGCCCTCGCCGCGGCCGGATGGACGCCGCCCGATCGCGACGAACCGATCGCCGTATGCGGCGCCGGCCGGGGTGCGAGTTTCGCCCTCGGGGCGGCGCTGTTTCAGTGGGGCGGGTACGCCAGCGCCCACGACAAGCTCGTGGCCGAGAAGATCGGATTCGTGCTCGCCGGCGGCAACCGCCCCGCGGGCGCCAAAGTCACCGCGGCGACGCTCCTCGAGCTCGAACGCGAGGCATTCGTGAGTCTGTGCGGGGAAGAGAAGACCCGCGCGCGGATCCAGCACACCCTGGAGACCGGCAAACCCCTGCGGAACTAACGCTTCCTCCCCGCGACTGATCGGAAAGAAAGAAGAGATCGAACCATGTCGTTGCAGACCGCCGTCATCGTGAGTGCCCGCCGCTCCGCTGTGGCCCGCGCCCACAAAGGAAGCCTCGCCAACACCCGGCCCGACGACATCGCGGCCCAAGTCATCCGCGGCGCGATCGCGGAGCTCGGCGGCGGTCTACCGCCGGGGGCAATCGATGATGTCGTGCTCGGATGTGCGATGCCCGAGGCCGAGCAAGGCCTCAATGTTGGTCGCATCGTCGCACTCCATGCCGGCCTGCCCGAGACGGTCTCGGGCATGACCGTCAACCGCTTCTGCGCGTCGGGGCTGCAAGCCATCGCCCAGTGCGCCGAGCGGATCATGGTCGGGGCGATCGATGTCGCGGTCGCCGGTGGCGTGGAGTCCATGACCATGGTGCCGATGGGCGGGAACAAGGCGATGTTCAACCCCGCGATCGTGCGCACGCGACCCGAGCTGTACATCTCGATGGGCCTCACCGCGGAAAACGTCGCGCATCGATTCGAGATCTCGCGAGCCGACCAGGATGCGTTCGCACTGCGCAGCCATCAGCGCGCGGTCGCGGCCCAGCGCGCCGGCAACTTCGACGCCGAGATCGTGGCCGTGACGACCGCCGACGGGACGAGCTTCGCCGCCGACGAAGGCCCGCGCGGCGATACGACGCTGGAGGCCCTCGGCGCCCTCAAGCCGGTGTTCCACATCAAGGGGTCGGTTACCGCCGGCAACAGCTCGCCGATCAACGACGGAGCGGCGGCGGCCGTCCTCATGTCGGAGCGACGGGCCAAGGAGCTCGGCCTGCGTCCGCGGGCACGCTTCGTTGGGTTCGCCACCGGCGGCGTCGCGCCGGAGGTGATGGGCATCGGGCCGATCGTCGCAATTCCGAAGCTCTTGGCCCAAACGGGGATCAAGCTCGCCGATGTCGACGTCATCGAGCTCAACGAGGCATTTGCGGCCCAGGCCCTCGCGGTCGTGCGCAAGCTCGGACTCGACGAGACCAAGGTCAACCCGCAAGGCGGCGCGATCGCCCTCGGACATCCGCTCGGCTGCACCGGGGCCAAGCTCGTCGCCACCGCGCTGGCACACCTCGAGCGCACCGGGGGTCGTTACGCGATCATCAGCATGTGCATCGGCGGTGGCATGGGCGCCGCGGGGCTGATCGAGCGCATGTAGTAGGCCCTGCGCGTCGCGAACCTCTGCGCACGCCGGCGGCGCTCACCCAGCTTGTCAGGCATCCAATATCGCGGTGAACAACGCCGCGAGGATCGCCGCGACGACCATCGCCCCGTAAGTTGCGCCGAGCACAAACGACCGCCACAGCGTCGCCGGCCAGCTGAGCGCGTAGGCGCGTCGCAGGGCGATGACCGCGTAGACCACAGCGCCAACCGCGACGACCCAATCGAGGAAGCTGGGCACCACGACCCGCATCGCGAGGGTGACGAACCAAAACGAGTGCACGTGGAGTGCAAACACCAGATGATCAAAGTAAAGGAAGCCACGGCGCGATCGGATCAGCGCGCGCAACAGAAGCGCGAACAGGGGCACCATGACGACGAGGAACTTCGCCAAGTTGCTGGTGATGCCCGCGTAGGCGCGCCGCCGCTGCTCTGAGATTGGCATCTGCGCGAACTTCCGCGATTTATCGCGGACCAGGCGGAACGCGTCGCCGACGACAGTGTCAACCTCATCCAGCTCCGCGTCGATTTCCTGCGGGACTACTTTGCCGTCGACGACGTCACTGCGCGTGAGCATCGGTCCGGAGCCCTCGAACGGCTCGGTGACACAGCCGCGTATGGCCAGCAGCGAAAAGCAAAGCAAGCTGGTCGCGATGTAGAGCCGCAGCGGCGAGCTATACCGGGCCCGACGTCCCTCACGGAACTCGCGGGTCAGGAAGCCCGGCCGGCACAGAAACGGCACCAACGTACGCGCGAGTCGTCCGTCGAGCTCGAACGTCTCGACCAAGAACTCGCGGACGAGTTGCAACAGCGGGCGACGCGGGTCGAAGGCGCGCTGTCCACAGACGCAACAGTACTCGCCGTGCGACGCGGCCCCGCAATTGCGGCATTCAGCTCTCGCCGGAGCACTCGCAGCCTGCGCGTCGGTGTCCACGGAACGGCGTCGCCCGAACGGTACCAAACTGCGGAGCCACGCGTCGGGTCAAGGCTCCCGCGAACGTCCCGGCGTCGGCGGACTCGAGACTTGCGCTCACTCCCCCGCCAGGCGGCTGATCTCCTCGCTGCCGGGCAAACCGGTCAGATCGGGGACGACGACGATCTCGATGCGCCGGTTGAGCGCCCTTCCGCGGTCGCTGGTGTTGTCGGCGCGTGGCTGGAACTCGCCGTAGCTCGCCGCGCTAAGCTGGGACGTAACGATTCCTGCGTCGAGCAGCGAGTGCAACACTGTCAGCGCGCGGCCCGACGCAAGCTCCCAGTTGGACGCGAAGCGTTCGTTGTGGATCGGCACGTCGTCGGTATGTCCTTCGACTTGGAACTTCCGCTCGGAGAGGGTAGCAAGGGTTTTCCCCACGGTCGTCAGCGCGTCCTTGCCCTCGTTCGAGAGTTTCGTGGAGCCGCTCGCAAACAGAATGTCCATGGGCAGCGTCAGGACCATCCGCCCGTCCACGACGCGAACGTCGAGTGTGCCTGCGTCGATCAGCGGACGAAACCGCGCGAGCATCTCGCGATATTGCTTAACTCGCTTCTCAGCGGCGATCTGGCGGCTGCCGAGCTGGGCGAGCGCATCCGTCATGCGGCGGATCTCGGCCTTGATGCCCGCGCGCCGCTTCACCAGCTCCGCCAACCCGAGTTCGGCGGCATCGGCCCGTGCTTGCATCGCTGCGTGGCTTTCCTCGGCGCGTGCGAGCTTGGCGGCGAGCTCGGTCCTCTCGGCCGCGATTGCGTTCCGCTCCTGCGTTGCGGTGGCAAGCGTCTGTTCGAGCTCCTTGATCCGTGACCCGCGATCGTCGGCCAGGCGTTCGGCCCGGGTCCGCGCCCCGTGTTCACGATCAAGCGCAGCACCCTTCGTCTCCAGGTCTTTCAACGCGGCGTCGTGGACGTTCTGCTTCACGCAGCCGATAGCGAACGGCGTCGCCGAGGAGAAGAGCACGAGCAGAAACTTGCGAGCGGTGGTCATGGGCATTGCGTCTAGCGGTGATTCCCCCGGTCGACCATCGCAGTGACTGCGATCGAGTCGCGCGGCACGCCGCAGCGATTTCTTCGCACTCGCGCGCATCAAGTCACCGTGCTGCAGCGCACGGCTTGCACGTCGACGGCGCCACGCGAATGCGCCGACGCCCCGGAGCTCGTCGTGGCGACCTACCGCGCGTGGCGATGGGCCCCCTCGCGTTCGAGCCCACTGCGAGGTGCCAGTTCACGTCGGGATGGGAACGGGTGGGTGGGGAACACGCGGTCGATGCGCATTCTGCAATGCGCGTTTTTGTCGGGCGCCCTGAATGGGACGCAATCGTTGCCCGGCTCCGCCTTCGCGCGGCCAGGGTTTACATCTGCGCGAATACATGTCATTCGAATCACTGATTCTTCTGCACGAGAAAAGCCGTCCGAACGGCTGTTCTCTCCTTTTGTCGGGACCATGTGGAGCAGCACGCAGACCTCGCTCGTCCCCACCGCGGGCGTCCCCACGCCCGTGCCCGACGATCGATCGCTCCCGCCGACGCGCGGCGGGGTCCACCCACCGGAGGCCGGCGACCGGATCGGTCGGTATGTGCTCGAGCACCGCGTTGGCGAAGGGGGCATGGGCGTGGTGTGGCGCGCCTGGGATCCGGAGATCGGCCGCCATGTGGCCGTCAAGCTCGTGCGAACCGGGGGCAAGGCCGACCCGAAACTATGGGCACGTCTGCGTCGCGAGGCCCATGCACTCGCGCGCGTGCGCCATCCCGGGGTCGTCTGCCTGTTCGACATGGGCCAGACTGAGCTGGGCTCGTTTCTTGCGCTGGAGTTCGTGAGCGGCGCGCACCTGCGGCGCTGGCTCGGCAGCGGGGCCCGTACACCTGCGCAGATCGTCAGCGTGGTCGCGCAGGCTGCCCAGGCCCTGGCGGCGGTCCACCGCGCCGCGGTGATTCACCGCGACGTGAAGCCGACAAATATCCTGGTCGCCGACGACGGTCGCGCGGTGCTCGTCGACTTCGGCCTCGCCCTTGGCGTTGGCGAGCGCGACGCGGGGCTACACAGCGCCGAGTGCGATGATCCACTGCTCTGCGCTCGCCTCACCAAAGCGAACATGATCGTGGGCACCACCAGCTATATGTCTCCCGAGCAGTTGCTCGGGCGCGACGTTGACGGTCGTAGCGATCTGTTCGGCCTCGCGGTGACGGCCACCGAAGCGCGGGCCGGACGCCGCCCTTGGCTGGCGGGCTCCGCCTACGATCTCGCGGTCGCCTACGAATCGGGGACGCGACCGGACCTTCAGGGGCTCGCGTGCTGCCCGCCCCATGTTCGAGGGGCGCTGGCGCGCGCCCTGGCGCTCGACCCCGCCGCCCGTTTCGCCGATGGCGACGCGTTCGCCGCCGCGCTACGGGGTGGTGGTGGGCCCCCGGCGTTGCGCCGTCACCTGCTCACGGCGCTGGCGATCGGATCGCTGCTGGCGAGCGGCGCGGCCTGGGCCGCGGCGGACAACATGGCGGACAGCCTGGCCAAGGGCGACATCGTCGACGCCCCGCCCGGTGGGCCCAATCCGCGCCCCTAGAAGGAGAGCCCGGGGAAACCGACAAGACTGCTCCGGGCCCCGTGCGCCCGCTCGCTTACCGTTCGATCGGGGCTCGTCCACGGAAGCGGCGGGATGCGACCATGGCCTCGGCTACAAGCGATGGGCCGCCCCTGGCCGAAATCGCGAAGGTACACCGTGGATCTACCCGAGCTGACCCACCGCGATGTCGCGCTGCTCTCGCGCTTTCGCGCCCACGAGAGCCCACCGCCCCTCGCAGCGGCACGGGTGCTGCGACGACTCGAAGCGCAGCTGCACGACGCCCCTCCGCGCGCGCCGTTCGATGCATGGTTTTGGTGCCGCTCCGCCGCGATCACGATTGGGCTCGCGGCCGCTGCCCTCGTTGTTCTCATGACGGGGGCCAACCTCGTGGAATCCGGGCGCACCACCGCGGCCGAGCAAGCCGTCGACGCTCGACCCGCAACCGACCCTCGACCCACTTCGATCACCACGCCGCAACCGCAGCCAAAGGCCGCGGTAGCGCCCACCCTCCCCTCTCCCGAGCCTGCCACGACGCCCGCCGTCGCCACTGAACCGCCCACGCCCGCCGCTCCCCGCTCGCGCACCCGAGCCGCACGCCCGACCGCTCCGCACGATAGCGCCGCCGAGGTCGCCCTGGTTCGGACTGCGCGCGGCGAACGAGATCCGGCCGCACGACTCGAGCTGCTCGCACAATACCGCCGCGCGTTTCCCAATGGCGCGTTCGCGGAGGAGGTTGCCGTGCTCGGCATCGAGTCGAACTGCGCCCTCGGTCGGCACCGCGTGGCCAACGACCTCGCTGCTGCATTTCTCCGCGACCACGCGGCCTCGGCGTACGCTGCAATCGTTCGGCGTGGCTGTGGGGAACCAAAACCACCATGACCCGGGGACGATGGCGTGCCCGTTGACGATCGATCGCCACCAACCCTGGTCGGGTTGCCTGGGGGTGAGCGCGTGAGCGCTCTCGAGCCCGCGTTCACGGCGATCTACCGCGAGAACTTCGCGTTCGTCTGGCGCGTCCTGCGTCGCCTCGGCGTACCCGTGGAAGCCCTGGAAGATGCGACCCAAGACGTCTTCGTCGTCGTCCACCGGCGCGCCGGGGCCTATCAGGCGGGCGTGCCGATCCGCAGCTGGCTGTTCGGGATCACTCGACGCGTGGCTGCCGACACCCGCAAACGCTGGCAACGAAACACCGGCCGCACCGACGCCCGCGCTGAGACCGAGACCATGCGCGACCCGAGCGACGCCGACGCGCGCGCCGAGGCGTCCGATTTCGTCGCGCACTTTCTTGACGGACTCGACGAGGACAAGCGCGTCGTTCTCGTGCTCTCCGACATCGAAGGTATGACTGCCCCCGAGATCAGCGCTGCCTTGGGCGTCAACATCAACACGATCTACGCCCGGCTGCGGGCAGCTCGGATCCGCTTCCAGGCGGCCCGCCGCGAGTGGTTCGGCGACGCAGCGGAAGTCGGCGAGCGCATCGGGTAGATCCATTCGGGCGTGTTTCGCCACGCCGCCCTGTTCGCGCTCGCCCTCACGACCTGCCAGGGCAATGAGGTCGTGCCTGTGGCCGTGGGTCACGAGCCACCCACGCGCGCCGCGGACGGTCCGCGCTCGGCCCTCGAGGCGTGTCTTTCTGCGGCCAGCGACCTCGGTGACGATGCCGCGCCGATCCGCGCGGCGTTTTGCCAGGAGCTCAGTGCCCGCGGAGCCCCTGGCGGCGCGATCGCCATCGTGCGCGAAACTGGCGCGGTCGAGTCGTTCGCCTTCGGCCAAAGGTGCAGCGACAGCGATGCGCCGGTCACCCCAACCACCGGATTTCGCGTCGGCTCCTTGACGAAGGCGATGCTTGCCGCCGCCCTCGTCGCGATGGCCGACGCCGGGCAGGTCGATCTCGATGCGCCGATCGGCCGCGAACGGATCGCCGCGATCGGACTCGATTCCGCCCTCGCCCGCGCGACCCTCCGCCAGTTGCTCGATCACCATGCGGGGCTCGCCGATCACCTGCCCACGGCAGCCCTGCGCACCGCCGATCGCAACACCGCCTTGCGCGCGCTCGTCGGCACGCCCCTGGCAGAGCCCGGCGAGACGTGGACCTACGCCAACGGGGGCTACGCGCTGGCCGCGGCCCTCGTCGAAGACGCCACGACAACGCCGATCGCGACCCTGATCCGGGGTCACGTGCTGCAACCGCTAGGACTCACGCACGCCACCCTCGTCCCCCCGCAGCCGGCCGGCGACGACGTGGCGTGCGGGCATTTGCGCGGCGCTGACGGTACCTGGCAAGCCCATCGCATCGCCGACGACTTCGATCGATTTGCGTTCGCGGTAACCGCCGCCGCGCCGGCAGGGGCGATGGTTGCGAATGTGGACGAACTCGCCCGTTTCGCCGCCGCGTTCGCCGGCGCGATCGAACCGGCACCGGCCTGGGCCAGCCACGTGCGTCGCAGGGTCGAAGGCTGGCCCGTGGCGACGGGATTGGCACCGCGGGCAGGCTACGCCCTCGGTCTCGACGTCTGGGTCGCTCGCGACGGGACGATCGTGCTCGAACACCGCGGCGACACCGGCGACTTCTCGGCGTATCTCGCCGCCGTGCCCAGCCGTCGCCGCGCCTTCGCCATGGTCGTCGATGCATCCGCGCGACTACCCGCGACTCGGGCAGCGTTTCTCACCTGGGCGCGGGTCGATCCCCGGAACTACCCCAACGCACCCGGTGATCTTGACGGATACGTCGGACGCTACCGCGACCGCAGCGGTCAGGTCCTCGACGTCGCACGCGAGGGTAGCACTGTGGTGCTACGCCACGGGAATACGAGTTCCGTACGCCTGGTCCATGTCGACCACCACCGATTCACCCTCGCCGCGACGCGCGACGAGGTGGTGTTCCTCCGTGACGGCGACGCGCCGGCGCGAGCGCTTCGCAGCCCCACCTGGTTCGCCCGCCGGGTGGACTAGCAGCCCGTGGTGGAACGCGGGCGGCTAGCGGGAGTTCGGCGGCCAAAGCTCGCGGGAGATGGCCTCCCCCGCGGCGACATCGGCGATTCGTGGCATCATCCGTGGGCGCGAGCGCGATGGATCCCGGCGCGGCAAAGATCTTCTGCCCAGAGTGCGGGGCACCAGCGCCGATGCGCGCGACGACGGTCACGTTGGTGTGCGACTATTGCGGATCGACGATCGTGCGCAGCGGGGTCGATCTGCGTCTCGTGGGCAAGGTCTCAGCGATCACGGACAACGGATCCCCGATCCTGCTGGGCAGCCGCGGGCGTCACCGCCAGGTCCCGTTCGAAGTAACGGGCCGTTTGCAAGTTGGCTACGGCCGCGGGGCGTGGAACGAATGGTTCTTGACGTTTGCCGACGGCGG
>CADEGN010000096.1 GCA_902826865.1 uncultured Myxococcales bacterium | reverse complement strand
ACAAAACTTGCGCCGATCCGCAGCCGCGACCCTCAGCCTTCTCGCTGCTGCTCAGCCTGCGCCGACAGAGCCCTACGACGTGCCGCTCTGGTGCGATCCGAAGGTCCATCGCGATCGCCACGCGCAGGTGGCGAAGGCGCTCTACTCGCTGCCGCGCGAGTTCCTCGGCAAGCGACTGCGTGCTCGTGCTGATAGCAAGCTCGTGCGCTTCTACCACCGCGGCGTGCTGGTGAAGACGCATCCACGCAAGCCGCCGGGCGGGCGCAGCACCGACCCCAACGATCTGCCGAGCGAGCTGCGCGGCTACGCGATCCGCGACATCGACTTCCTCGCCTCGCAAGCTGCAGAGCAAGGCGCGTGGATCGGAGCCTTTGCGAAGCGAGTGCTCGAGGGTCCGCTGCCATGGACGCGGATGCGGCAGGTGTACGCCTTGCTCGCGCTCGCGCGCCGCTTCGGTGCGCAGCGTGACGACGCTGCATGCGAGCGCGCACTCGCAGCCGAGATGCTCAGCGCCACGCGACTACGCCGAATGGTCGAGCTCGCGATCGCAGCCGAGCAGCCACTGCAAAAGCCCGCGACGCCACCGACCTCACGCTACCTCCGTCCTTCACATCTGTACGTGATCCCCGGACTGAAGTCCGAGAAACGAGACGACCCGACATGACCACCGACACCATCAACTCCGACCTCAAGACCGTGCTGCGCCGACTCAAGCTTGGCAAGCTCCTCGACACGCTGCCCGAGCGACTCGCTCTCGGGCGTCAGCAGAAGATCCCGCATCAAGACTTCCTCTTGCTGCTGCTCTCCGATGAAGTCGCGCGTCGCGATAGCGCGGCGTCGACGGGTCGAGCACAGCGAGCGCATCTCGATCCGACGATGCAGCTCGAGCTCTGGGACGCGACGGCGAGGGTCCGCTACGACGAAGAACTGCTCAACGAGCTCATGTCGCTGCGCTTCGTCGAGTCGCATCAGCACGTCGCGATCGTCGGCTCGGTCGGCGTGGGCAAGACCTTCCTCGCGCACTCGATCGGCCACGCCGCCTGCCGCCGCGGCTTCTCGGTCTTCGCCGAGCGAGCGGATCGGATCCTCAAGTCGCTCCGGCACGCGCGGCTCGACAACTCGCACGAGGCCGAGCTGCTCAAGCTGATCTCCGTCGACCTGCTCATCATCGACGACTTCGCACTCGACGTGATGGACGCCAACGAGAGCCGCGACATCTTCGAGATCCTCATCGAGCGTCACCGCAACGGCTCCATCGTGATCACTTCCAACCGCGGGCCCGACGAGTGGCTCGCCACCTTTGCCGATCCGATCCGTGCCCAGGCCGCCGTCGACCGCTTCCGCGGCAACGCCTACGACCTCGTCATCGAGGGCGACTCCTACCGCGATCGCCAGAAGCCATCGCTATGCCGTGGTCGCCGCGGTGGACACAAGGACGCCGACTGATCCAAACTCGACCGCCGTCGTCATGCGAAGTCCGAGGGGGGAATGCTCCTGAGAAACCAGGGTCCTATCCTCGTGAGAGCCGACACTCGGGACGCTCTGGTGCTGGGGGCCCAACCTCGCGGGCGAGATTGGCGACGGAACTGTATTGGAACCAAGACCGTTGCCTGTCGAAGTCCTCAAGCTGGACGCCGACGTCGCGGAGGTCAGCGTCGGTGGTCTCCACACCTGCGCGCGGAAAAAAGACGGGACACTGTGGTGTTGGGGAGAGAACATAAACGGTGAGACTGGCGCCGGGACAGCCAGCACCGAGAGACACCTGTCGCCGACGCAGGTTGCAATCGAGTGTCCGTGAAGGAACTCTTTCAGTACTCGCAGCGCCCAGGCGCTCCCACGGGATACCGGGCCAGAACTCTCCATCCCCGAACTTGCCCCTCCTCGCACGAGCCGGCCACCCAGCGTCTCGTTCTGTCGTTGACACTTCTGTGATGTCTGGCGCGTCCTCGCCCGCCACCGCCGTGCCACGGTTCGCAGACCCTAGTCTCCGTTTGCAGGTAGAATCGCCCAACCGCGCCGACGCTCGATGTCGATCGCGATGGGCGGCTCGACGTCATCATCACCGAGTGGCACTCGGAGCTCGACTCGAGCTTGTTTCGCAACACGTCGGCGGCCGGCAACTGTTTGGAGGGACGTGCGGAAGCGCGGACGGAAAGCAACTCGTGCACATCGACCTGAGTAGGTCGTGCGCACAGCAAGCGCGTGACGTCGAGCGCTGCCGCCCGGACGCCGGCAAACGCCGCGGTGCACTACATCCAGATGGACGCGCGGAACACGGCGTGCCGGCGCGGCGATTCGCGGCTGAGCTTTCAAAACGATGCTCTCGCGCTTCGCCGCTCGCTTCGCTGCACTGGCTACCGGCGGTGGTGGCTGCGTCGCGCGTGGAGACTGCCCCCACGACGCAAATTTACGCACAACCCGATGGCGCGTTCAGGGTGCGTGACAGCCTGGGGATCGTCGCCAAGCACTGCAGCGAATGCCGCGGTTCACTGCAAGCCGAGGTTGCGACGGACTTGCTCGGCCTCGTAGCACCCCTCAATCGGTATTCGTCCAACTTGCGTTGCAAATCTCCAACCCGCCCAGTTGGTGTCGGATGCACTCGAACCCGACGAAATCGTCGGTCTCGTCGAGGCACTCCTCGAACGTCTTCGGCTCCAATAGGTCCCCGAACACGGACTCGCTCACATACACAAGCGGTTCCTGGCCGCCCCAGTTGCGCCGTACTCCCCGCCCATCTGAGAGGATCAGCAGATAGCCTTCGTCACGGTAGGCGCCCTGTTGGAGATCCCAAGTAATGACTCCTGGGGTGCGGTCGCGCAGTGCCATGAGGGCGCACTCAAGTTCCGTCGGATCGGCCAGTTCGAACGCGCTGCCCTCGACGCAGAACTCCGGGCAGGATGCGACCACATCGCAAATCGGTGCGTGACAGGTTGGCAAGGTCGGCAACGCGCTCAGTGGCGGATCGTCAGCGATGCAAGTACAACCTGCGTCCACGATCGCGGCCGTTTCGGCAGATCCGTCGCCGCCGCTCGTGGACGTTTCGGTGCCGCCTCGCGTCTCGCCCCCGGCGTCGGCCGAGCTCGTGGTAAGGCCGGACTGTTCGACCATTGTCGATTCGGCGGTTTGACCCGGCAGCGCGGTTGAGGTCGAGCTGTCAACGCCATCGCTGCCGGCCGCCGCTCCGACGTAGCAGCCGGTCGCGAACACGGAGCACAAGGCGAGGGGCAGGGGGGCCCTACGCGCCACAACGGCAGCTGGGGCACTAGCCACGGGATGCCGAGCCGGCCGGCGGATATGGTTCACAACACGAAGCCGTGGGGTTGGCGTGCAGGATGTAGTTGACTCCCGGGTCCATCTCTCCGTCCACGACCAGGAAGTACGTAACGCCGGGTTCGGTGGTGAAGTTGAGGCGCCGCGGGTTCCCAAGCATGGCGTTCTGCATCTCAGGGACGCATGATTGCGCGGCGCAGTCTGTCATGATGTAGAGCGCCACCGCACTCTCGCCCCCGCCGCTCGTGTTGTCGACCCTGAGGTCGAACGTGCGCGACTCTGGCGTCATGATCGAATACACACGGTCTTCGCCGGCGGCTCCCATGCCGCACCCCGAACCATCGTAGTCGTCGCCAGCCGCGATCGTAGTGCTGCTAAACGACCCCCCGGCTGAAATGTCGATCGCGTTGGTGCAGTCTGTCGCTGTCGGTGTTGACGTCGACGTAACCGTCATTGAGTAGTCGCCCTCCGTCGGTTGCCGAGAGCCGTCCTGCACGCCATCGACGATGACGTATGCGGTTTCCCCTGCCGCCATGTCGAAGACATTCAGCACGGTTCCGGGGACGCCTCCCTCGACTTTGATCATACTCTCGGAGAGGCACTCGAACATTTCGACGCAGTCACGCTTGACGTGAACGGCGATGTTGTAGTCGGGCGTGGTGGCTTGCGGGTCGACCGTCACGGTATAATGTAGGTTGCCCGCACTGTGAATCACGTATGTGACATCGCCGGCGAAGACGCCGCCCGTGTTGCATGTTTGATAGTTGTCGTCCCGTCCGACTGTGCTGCCGACGAAGGTGCCTCCGCAGCTGGCGTCGCTGGCCTCGGCGCAGGTCTCTCCAGCTTCGCTGGGCTCCGCCACGCACTCTTCGCCCGTCGAGCTCGCAACACCCGAGCTCGACGTCTCGTCAGCGACGCCGGTGGTCACGCCCGAAGTGGTCGCGGGCGCGCCCGACGTGTCAAACGCGGTCGTGCTCCCGCCGGATCCACCCGCACCACCCCCATCATCTCCGCAGGCCGAGAGGACCAGCACGGCGAGGAAACCCGTTAGCAAGAACCGATCGCATGGAGAGGGTGCCCCCATGGGAGCGCGTTTGAGTGGCTTCAGCACGGACTCGACCTCGCGCGTATAAGACTTGCGCGGGGTTCACCCGGTTCAGACGAGGGGGCTTGCGATTCCTCCCGCGAACCGACCAAGACCGGCTGAAGCTCGCGTGAGATCGATGACGACATTTTGGTCATTGCGCCTCTCTACGCAGGGGTAGCGGGTCGACAATGCGCGTGGTTTCAGCTGTCTCCCGGTGATCGGGCGCGAGCTACTCCGCGGTTCGACGCTGCGTGATGATGACCGACCCATCGCCCTGCTCACTTTTCCACGCCACGCGATCGTCGTCGCAGCTGATCCGCGAAAATGAGCCGAGCTCGGTGGCGATGAGCTGTGCTGCGGCCCCCGTCGGATGGCGCCGCACGGCTTCGCCGAACGTGCACACCGCGCCGTCACACCAGCAGAGCATGCGACTGCCGGCCTGCACGAACGCCGGCTTGGGGTTGGGTTCGCTCGCCTTCCACACCGCGACGGTGCCGTGCGCGTCGGCGATGAAGGCGAGATCGCCCGCCCCGCCGATCGCCCAGCTCCCCAGTCGCGGCAAAATGGTTGTCGCAGCCGTAGCGACCCTGTTGCGTCGGTCGATACGTACAAATCGAAATTGCGGTGCGCCCGCACCGGGGATCGCGGCCGGTAGTGCCACGGTGTGGTCGCCCGCCGTGAGTCCGGGCAACAGTCGCCAGCTCGGATCTGGGTGGAATGGCATGCGCCTCGCGTCCTGCAAGTCGAGCCGCCATAGGCCATCAGGGCGCGAGCGCGCATAGAGGCCGTCGCCGTAGGCGAGCGCTTCTTGTCCTGCCGGGTCGCCCGCGGCTGGCAGCCTGCCCACCTCCGCAGTCACGAGGTCGCGCCAGCCGTTGCGTTCGTGGCCCAGCCAGAAAAGCCGCCGGCCGTCCGTCACGAGGCTGTGCGGATCGACTGTCTTGGCCAGCGACGCGACGGGATCATCGCCGAGCAGCCCGAGGATCTCGCCCGACTCGGTCCAGACCACGCCGCCGGGCACGAGAAGGATCTCCTCGACGGGCTGCGCCGTTCGAATCTCGACGCGTCCATCAGTGCGCTCGATCCCCGGGGCCGGGTTGCTCGCTGTGCGCGCACGGGTTTGCGCCCCATCGCGCGGGCCAGCGAGGTGCGGTGCGTCGGCTCGACCCGGGCTCGCCGGCGTCGTCGCAACCACCTCGGGTGGTCGTCGAGCATCACACGCGGTCAGCAGGACGAAGCAGCGAAAGAGCCCACGTGCTGCCCGTGCGATCATTTGCGCAGCAGTGCCCCGGCCGTCGCGGCGTACGAGTTGTTCCACCCCGAGAAGTCACCGTCGACGATCTCCCAGCCCCCCGGGGCAACGAAGTCGAGGAGAAATCGCCCGTGCGTCCCACCGGGGCCATCGGCCTTGAATTTCGCGGTCGCGTTGCTCTTGATCTTGAACTCGAGCTCAATCGTGTCGGTGTCGGCGGGAACGACGATGCGGAAGGAGTCGACGTGGTCCTTGTCCTCGGGACGCCACGACCGGCCCTTCTCGGGATTGACCACGGCCTTGCCGGTGTCGGGGTGGGGCTTGCGCAGGCTCGCGTCGAACTCGAGCAGCTGATCGATATCGAGCGGCTTGGTCGAGCGGTACAAGTACACGAACAGATAGGCCTCGTCCCCCTTCTTGAACTTCAAGTCGGGCTGCAGGGCCTTGATCCGAACCTTGCCCGACTTCCCGTCGAACAGACCGTTCTTCGGGTTGGAGAGGCCGTTGTTGGTCAGATCGAGCACCGTGCCGTCGTCCATCACCCATCGGACTTCGTAGGACTGATCGGTGAGGATCGCCGCGACGCCGCCCGGGTTGGCCTCGTTGAAGTGCAGCAGCTCCTTGACTTCGGACAGCTTGGGTAGCTTGTCGTTGATCCAATCGTCGAGGTTCATCTTCTCGGCCCCTTTGGCCGCAAACGCTGCCCACGGCTGGCGGCGCTTCTCGTTCGCCGCTCGCCAGGCGTCGATGATCGGATCCTTGGGGCGTTTGGACAGGTGGTGGACGAAGCTCGCCATCACCTTCGCCCCGGTTGCGCCGCCCGAGTAGGTGGCCTCATATCCGAGCAGAAGATAAACCGGCTGAGGATGGTCGAACATCGGCAGCCACAACGGCCCCAGGCCGTCGTGTACGTTGTTGCACGACGGGATCAAAACGCACTTCAGCCGGCCGGACCGTGGCTTCGCGGCGTTATCGATGAAGGCGTTCGCCACCTCGACGCTGGCGTAGTCGCCCGAATTGTCGCCCCACACGCCACCACCGGAGCCGTGACCGCTGAGCACGAGCCACTCGATGGGATCGGACGCCTTGGGATCGGAGCTCAGCTCGCCGCCGTTGATCGCGGGCGAGTGGATCCATCCCTCCAGCGCGTTCTGGTGTCCCACGGCCGGCGTGGCGATGATGCTCGCGAAGCTGTCATCGCCCTGTTTCGTCGTGCGGACCTTGATGGTCATATCCGGCAGGTTGGTGGCCTGCCGGGTGCTGCGTCCGCCTGGACCCTTGGGTAACAACGCGAGGGCATTCTCGAATCCAAGCCGTGAGGTCGACGTGTGGATGAAAACGATGCCGTCGCGCATGTCCTGGAACTCAAGCCAGGCAACACGTAGGTGTCGAACGACCGCTCGCATGGGTCAGCTCACCATCTCTTTGGGTCGGGGCGAATCGGGGTCGGGTTCGTCAGGCGTGCCCCAGTCGCGGTCCTTCCACGCCCGCTGGTCTTCGTCGTGCGCGGCGATCAGCGCGTCGGCGGTCGCAGGGTCGAGCTCGCCGGTGGGCTCGATCCCGTAGTCGATCTGAAATAGGAGCAGCGCGTCGCCCAAGACGTCGTCGTCCGCGGGCGCCAGGTCCGGTTGGACGATCGTGACGTAGCCGAGATGCACGAGCCGCTGCCACGCACCTTCCTTGGAGGCACCATCGGGCGGTGCGGTGAACACCCGCCGCTCAAATTGCTGACCCTGCCAGTCGTAGCGCAAGTCGGCGAAGCGACCGCGGCTGGCCTTGATCACAAACGCTCCGCTGCCGTCGGTCACGATGGTCTCGGGATCGCTGTCCTCATAGGTGATCTCGACCGACACACCGGCCGAAGGCCCGAACAGCGGGTCGTCGAGCACCAGCTTGATGATCTCGCCCCCGGCCACAAACTCGTGGGTCTCGCGGGCACGCTTGCGCCACTCGGGGTAATGCTCGCTGTCGCCCGTTGAGTTGTCGCCCGGTGGGGGTGGGAGCACGCCGAGGTCCCCCTCGAAGAAGAATAGCTCGACGCGGCGGTCGACGGCGTCCTCGAACTCATCGGGCGCGTCGTCGTCGACCGACTCGCCAGCTTCGTCGAGTGGGAAGTTCTCACCGCATCCGTGCACTGTGACCTGGCTGTCTTCGGGCAGCGTGGTGTCGTCGAGGCCCATGTATTCCTTTATTAGAGCCTCTCGTGTTTGCGGTCCGGCGACGCCATCGACCTCCAGCCCGCGGGTGGTCTGGAAGTGACGCAGGGGTGAGCCCTCGGGCACCTCGGCGTTGCGCTCGAGTACGGCGGCCAGCATCTTCCCGTCCTCGTAGGACCCCCAACACTTCGCCGTGGGATGGCTGTCGTCGTACCAATCGAGCCACGGCGCAGGATCGTCGGCGAGAAAGGCCTGGACCGCTTTGGCGCGCTCAAGCGACAGCGGGTCGTTGTAATCCGGGTCACCCGTGGTGTCGGTGTGTCCGACGATCAGGACCGCGGCGCCGGGGTTCTGGTCGTAGAGCCGCTTGATCCGTTGCAAGTGCGGCAATGCGAGGGGCAACAAGAACGACTTGCTCGTGTCAAATAGCATGCCCAAGATGCGCGCGAGTACCACGCGTGGCTGCACGACCAACACGTGCGGAGTCTTGCTGAGGATCCGGATTCCATCTGGGATCGACGACAGGCCGAAGAAGGTGTGGTCAGGCTCGTCTTCGGTCACCCACGCCTCCTCGCGGATCTGCTCCCAGCGCGGCGTTACGGCTTCGCGCAGGGCGGGAGGGTCGACGATGTAGACGACGGCGCTGCCGAGTTCTGCGTCGTCAACGCGAACTTTTCCGCTGCCATCGGTGGTCAGGCTGCGCCGTGCGCCGTCGACCAACATGCTGAGCGGGACGTCCGCGATGGGGTCGCCGATCTCGTCGACCAACTGAACTTCGAACCACGTCGTCGTCGCCGGCGTCGGCTGCGACGATTCCGGCCGAGCGAGGTCGGCGAGGTTCGACACGTTGACGCTCGCGCGCGGCTCGACCGTGGGCCGGTAAACGTGAATCGGGCGCACTACCAACCGGCCGGCAGGGCCGGCCTCGAGCTCTTCCGCGATCCGCTCGACCAACGCCCGGTCGAGGATCCCATCGAGCGTGGTTTCCAGCAGCTGGGCCAGAGCTTCGACATCAGGGCCGTCGCTGTCGGCGAGACAGTGTCGCACCAAAGATGCCGCCTCGGCCCCCTCGAGCGCGTGCGTCCAACCCACGTCGCGTGCCAGCGCCAGTTCGTAACGCGCGCCCCCTGGCCCTACGAAGCTTGCCCGTCTCCCGCTCATCGGTGCGATGCCTCCGACGATAGGGCGAGCACGGCCGAATGTCTCGCGCGATCAAGATCGGGTGCTGCAGCACAAGTGTGCTGCGCGAGCCACCGTTCTTAAAGTTGTGAACGCGCCGCGTGACCTGGCAGTCGCCCTCGACCGCACGGCCCGATGCTGTCGCGCAGCCGGGCAGGCGACAGGGCCGATGGCAAGTGCGGATTCCGCCAGGCCCGTCGATCGCGATGCGGCCGCGGTTGCGCGCGACACAACGTGGGGGCGCCACGCGAGATGACGGCACCGCGATCGAACTGCTAACGTCAAAAGCGGTGCGCCTTTCGGTTCCTGACGCCTGCTTGCGCCCGTTCCGACGTGGGGACGAGGATGATCTCGTGGAGGCCGCCAACGATCGCGAGATCTGGAAGAACGTGCGCGACGCGTTTCCCCATCCCTACACCCGCGCAGATGCCGAGCGATGGGTCGCCTACAACGAGACGCTCGCCCCGATCGTCAACTTCGCGATCGATTGCGAAGGCCGTGCCGTGGGCGGCGCTGGCCTGGTGATCGGGGGCGACGTGCATCGCCGAACCGCAGAAATCGGCTACTGGATCGGGCGTTCGTGGTGGGGGCGCGGGCTTGCGACGGCGGCGGTGTGCGCCCTGACGGAGCTCGCGTTCGGCGAACTCCAGCTGGTCCGGGTCTTTGCGGGCGTGTTCGCCCACAACACCGCCTCGGTGCGCGTGCTCGAGAAGGCCGGGTTCGAACGGGAGGGATTGATGCGTGGTTGGGCCTTCAAAGACGGTGCCCATGTCGACGCGCTTCTCTACGCGCGGGTCTCGCTCGGACGCGGTTGACGGACCGGTCGAACTGCGGCGCGTGGCACGGCTATCCTCGGACCTGCACGCATCCATGCTCGTCGCCTTGCACAAGCCCTACGGGATGGTGAGCCAGTTCATGCCCAAGGGCGGCTGGCGCACCCTGGCCGAGCTGGGACTGCCGCCGGGCATTCATCCGGCTGGAAGGCTCGATGCCGACAGCGAGGGCCTGCTTCTGCTCACCGACGACGGTCGTCTTCAGCATCGACTCAGCGACCCCCGATTTGAGCACCCGAAGACGTATTGGGCCCAGGTGGAAGGCTCACCCACCGAGGACGATCTGGCCCCCATGCGGGTCGGATTGGCGATCCGCGACTACGTCACACGACCGTGCCGGGCGCGGCTGCTCGCGCCAAGGCCGGATGTACGCCCGCGCGAGCCGCCGATCCGCGTGCGTCGTTCGATCCCCGATACGTGGATCGAGCTCGTCTTGCACGAGGGACGCAATCGGCAGGTGCGTCGCATGACGGCGGCGGTGGGATTCCCGACGTTGCGGCTCGTGCGCGTTGCCATCGGTGAGATTCAACTCGCGGGGATCGGCCCCGGCCAGTGGCGCGAGGTGGAGGTGCCGAGGTCGATGCGCGGGACGTGACGCGCGAGCAAGTGCGCGTCAGATCACCGGCAGACCGACACGTGAGCGTGGATGCCCGCGCGCGTCGGCGATTTCGGCGTCGCCATACCGCGCGAGGTAGTCGTCCCGGAGCCCCGGGCAAGACTGTTCGAATGCACAACCGGCGCAAGCGGGGACATGACGCTGCCCGGTGAGCTTACTCGTGCGCAGCTCGAAGGTCGCGTCGGGACTCACTACTCGAACGCCTTCAGCCGCCGGATCCCATGCGTGACCGTGGTCTTCTCCCAGCAGGCACCTTGGCACGTGCAACGAGCGGATGTCCATCGCGTGCGCTCGGCCAAACGCGAATGCCTCGCGCATGATCGGCGTCGCCTCGGTCATGCGCGGCATCGAAGCGATGTTGGTGCGGTTGTGATCGGTGAGCGAAACGAACCATAAGTGGATCGCGCGCACGCCGATCCCATGCAGCCAGCGCACCGCGGCGTCGAGACGGGGCAGCGTGGCACAGGTAAGGATCACGTCGGCGACCGTCGGCAGTCCGCGCTCGAGTAGGGCACGCAATCCGGCGACCATGTGCGGCCAGGCTCCCGCGCGCGCCACCATTGCGTCGTAGGCGGCGGGTTCATGGGTATGAATCGAGACGTGGAAGCGGGTGACCCCGGCCTCGACGAGTCGATTGAGGTTGTCGCCGGCCCCGAGTAGCAAGCCGTTGGTCTGGAGCTTGATGTCCGCGAAGCCTAGCTCGCGAGCCCGGCGGATGATCCCGATTAGGTCGGGGCGGATGGTCGGCTCACCGCCAGTGATGCTCAAGCGCTCGAAGCCGTCGCGGCGCCCCTCCATGAGCGCCGCCGCGATCCGCCCCGCCGAAAGCGCGCGCGCGCGCATCGCCGGCGAAATGGTGCAGTAGTCGCAGGCGAGGTTGCAGTCGTACCCGACGATGAGATCGAGGAGCACGCGCGCTCCAGCATAGTCCGTCGCGGCGGCCTGCGCTCGCCGGCTTGACGGCCCTGGGGGCCCGCCCGTACGCTCGATCATAGATGGACGACGTGGTGCGCAGGCGGACAGTGATCGTGGGCGCGGCGGTGGCCGCGACCCTCGGCGCGCTCGGCTTCTGGCGCTGGCGGCGGATGCCGAGAGGCGTGTCCGAGTTCGCTGGACTCGCGCCGGGCCAGGCCGTCGATCGGTGGACGGTGATCGCCGTTCACGCGGTCCACCTCGGCGCGGTGCCGATCATCGTCGCCAACGCCGACGGCTCGCGCTTTCAGGTCGACGTGCTGGCGCGGGATCTCGCGGGCCCATCTGGCGTTGCGCGCACCGAGCGGTTCGATCTGTTTATCGCCAACCACGGCGATGGGGCGACCGCGACCGAAGAAGAGCAGGGATTGGGAGCGATGGCGTTGGCCGAGGTGGTGCGAGCCCACGAGGCGAAGGCCGACGTGCCGCCGTTGCTCACGATCGGGCAACGCGCGTCCCAGCACCCGCAGGGCGCGTATGGCGTCCCGCTTGGGTGACGATGCCCGCCCGCCATCACGTCCGCGTCGGTTGGGCCTGCGACAATCAGTGTGTGTTCTGTGGGCAGGACGGCGCGCCGCAGCAGGCGCTCGCCGACCCGCGCGTGGCGCTTGCGCAGGGGCGCGCCGCAGGTGCGAGCGAGGTGAACTTCGTGGGCGGGGAGCCGGCCCTGGAACCGAAGCTCGGCGAACTGATCGTCCACGCGCGCACCCTGGGCTATCTCGCGATCGGACTGCAGAGCAATGGGCGGGCGCTAGCGGAGCCCGGGCGTGTTGACGCGCTGGTCGACGCCGGTTTGACGGATCTCCACCTCTCGATCCACGGTCCGCGCGCGGACGTCCACGACTATCACACCGGTGTCGAAGGTAGCTTCGAAGCGGGGATGCGCACCCTCGCGGCCGCGCGGCGACGTGGTGTGACCGTGGTCGTCACCACCGTGCTCGGTCGCTCGTCGATGCGTACCCTGGCCGAGCTCGCCCCGCTGCTCGCTGGCCATGGGGTGGCGGCGTGGCAGATCACCTGGCTGCGGATCGCCGGTCGGGCAGCCGATGCCTTTGATCGCTTGGTTCCACGGCTCGCCCTCGCCGTGCCGTTTGCGTTGCACGCCCTCGATCGCGCGCAGCGGCTGGGCGTTGCGGTGGCGCTGGTCGGTGTCCCCGCGTGCTTGATGGGGCCGGTCGCCGTGCACCTGCACGACGACCGCTCCGGGGCCTTTTCTGACGCGTGTGCTGGTTGCGCAGCCCGCGATGTTTGTGTGGGCCTCGCGCCCGAATACCTGGCGCGATTTGGCCCCGAGGAGCTGCACCGTCGCACGGATGTGCCGATCGCCAGCGCCATGTCGCCCGCGCTCGCGCGCATGTTTGCGGGCCCTGGCGTGCTCGCCGAGCGTACGGTGACCTTGCACCCGAGCGCGGCCGCGGCTCGTCTGCACCTACCGCAGCTCGGCAAGAGTCGCCCGGCCGTCGCCGAGGTTACGGCGGTCGAGCGCAAGAGTGACGCGCGCGGGCTGTTTCCCCAGCTCGACGACGAATCGTGATTATTCGCCGGCCCGCACGCGGCGCTCAACGTTGGCGGTGACCGCTCGCACGGCATTGTCGGGTATGTGCGCGTCGGCCGGGATCGCGTGGCCGTAGTAGATCGCGTGGCGTTCGGTCGTGAGGTAGGGCGGTTCATCGCGCGTGCCAAGCTCGATCACGCTGACCGCGAAGCGAACGTCATCGCGCGCAAACTCGATACGAACTCCGCCATCCGCTTCTGCGCTGATGGCGGTCACCCGCCAGCCCGCCACGGTTGTTCCGACCGCGATATCTTGGAAAAGGTGACTTGGCACAACCGGCGATGGTCGGCGGCTCGTCGGGGGCGGGTCGGGGGCGAGGGCGATGGCGACGACGAAGCAGGCCAGCGCGACTGCGGCGGCCGGGATCGCAGCGCGGAGCGAGCGATCGCTCATGGTTGCACCTCGAGCACGCGCACGCGCAGGCCGGCATGGAGCAGCCGCAGACGGCCATCCCAGCGCTCAGGTGGCATGACCAAAGACAAGCGCGCGTCGTCCACCAAAACGAAGAGCGCATCCTCGGGCACATGCTGCGGGGTGAGCTCCCCCGGCAGAATGGGCGGATCGGGTAGGGCAGTCCGCAGGCCTTCGATCAGCGCTGCGCGTTGCCCGACGTCGGCGTTGGACAACCGCACCAACTCGTACAATTGATCGGCCTGAACAAGGTAGCGAACGTCGGGATCCGTGTCGGGAGCCTGACGCCGAAGCCACAGGCCCAGCAAGGGTGCGTTGGTGACAATCGGTCGGCTGCTCCAACGCGGCTGCTCCATGATGCGCGCTGCCGCCTCGGCGAGCTCCGGCGTCTCACGATCTCGCCGCAAGCCCGTGTGCTCGTCGAATGCTGGGATCGCTACCAGCACGGTTGCCGCCGCAAGAATACGGAGTGCGGTCACGGCGCGCGCATGGGCCGATGCGAGCACCAGTGCGAGCAGCCCGCACGCCACAACGATCCCCGGGTGCCCAAGGACGCCGATGCTCGCAACCCCAGCCGCGCCGGATGCGGCCACCCATGCGGTTTCTCCCGCGATCCGCCGGCCCGAGCTGCTGACTCCGAGCTCCCAGTCCTCCATCACGCGAGAGAGGAGGAGCGCAGCCACGGGCACAACGCCGAGCAGGTACCGTGGCGACAGATCGAAGTTGAAGGTCTGCCAGCGCGGCAACGCCAGCAAGAGTCCGAGCTCAAACATCGCGAAGTAGCCCCACGCGCGCTCGAGTGGGTCCATTCGTCCGGGACGCACGAGTGGCGCCAACCACAGGATCGGGCCGAGTGCGGCCAAGCTCGCCACCACCTGCGGCAGCGCGATCGCACCGCGATATTGCGCCCAGTAGGGGTTGTCCGCCATGGGCTCGGGCAAAGCCGGCGGAAAGTGCAGCATCCACAACGCATCGTGGTGATAGATCGCCCCGGAGATGCCATACAACGCGGGCAGCGCGGCGAGGCCGAGGAGGAACCGGCGCTCGCGCGCGGCCAGAGCGACGACTGCTGTTGCGACCACGAGGAGGAACAGCTCGGCGCGGATCCACGGCAGCACACCGAGTACAAGCCCGGCGGCGAACGGGCGCTGCCGCACGCGCCAGAGCCACGCCGCCGCGATCGCCACCACAACCCCGTCGCTATTGCCGACGCCTGCGCAGGCCGAGGCGAAGTAGAGTGGGCTGGTGGCCAGCGCCAGCGCGGCCCAGGTGCCGTGACGGTGCCCCAGGCTGCGGGCGAGGGCAGCGATCATCGCAACCCCGGCCGCGGCCACCAGCGCGTGGGCGATCGCAAAGGCAGTGATGCCGAACCCCGCGATGGGGGCGTAAACAGCGGCCAGCGGCGGGCGCGACTTCTGCAACATCAGCGTGGCCATCGGCTCAGCGCGTGCGAGCATCGCGAACGTCCACGTCAGGATTCCCTCGTCGTGGAGATGAACCCGGGCGATCACGTCGACGATGGCGAACACCGCGAAGATCGCGGCAATCGCCCACGCCGCCCTCCCACCCATCGCGATCATCGACGAAGCTGCTCCCGCGCCCACGCGACATGACGCGCGAGGCCTTCGGGCAACCCAACGCGTGGGTGCCAGCCGAGGCCGCGAGCGAACCCCGCGTCGCAGCACAGCCGCTGAACCTCCGCGCGCCGGGCCCCGGCGTGCTCGATCCGCACGTCGCCGCCCACGACCTGGGCGACCGCAGCAGCGAGATCGATGATGGTTACCGCCCGACCGCTGCCGAAGTTCGTCGCGCGTCCGAGCAGCTCAGGCGCGTGGGTGGCGAGCATAAACGCATCGACCATGTCGTCGACGAACGTGAAGTCGCGTGCCTGCGTGCCGTCGCCGAAGATCTGCAGGGGCGCGCCGCGCAGCGCGCGATCGATGAACTTCGGGATCACGTCGTAGACGTGGCGAGGGCCGTACGTATTGAAGGGGCGGATGACGGCGATCGGCAGGTCCCAGGTGCGGGCGAACGCCAGCGCCATTCGATCGGCCGCCAATTTCGAAGCGGCATACGGCGACGTGGGTTCGAGCGGATGATCCTCGGCGATGCGCTCGCGTTGTGCGGTTCCGTAGATCTCGCTCGACGACGTCACGATCAAGCGTTCGAGGGCGGGGCTGCGCCGGGCCAGCTCGAGGCAGTTCATCGTCCCTCCCAGGTTCGCGCGCAACACCTCGTGCGGCTGGGTGAACGATCGCTCCACGTAAGCCTCGGCCGCGAGGTGGAGCAGCCACTGCGGCGCGAATGCCTGCATGGCGCTACACGCGTCGGGCCCCGCGACGTCGACGGCGATCACCGCTGCCAGACGATCAGCCACGTGTGCGAGGTTGCGCAGCTGAACCTCGCTCGTACCGGTGACCGAGCGCGGACGCACCAGCACGGCGACGGTATGGCCGGCCGCCAACAGGCGCTCCACGAGGTGGGAGCCGATGAAGCCATCAGCACCGGTGACGAGCACGCGCCGCGGCGCAACGTCCATAGGTGGCAGCAACGTACCAAGCCCCCGGTCGCATCGGGGCCTGCCGATCAGATATGCTTGCTTCGGCGATGCCGACGCCGCGATCGAGCCGAGAGCCGGGGCCGACCGTGCTCGATCGCGTGCGCATGGTCGCCGGTCTTGCCGAGACCTGGTGGCGTCGACCCGCTACGCCGACGCGTTTGGTGCTCGACGTAACCCGCCGGTGCAACCTCCGCTGCGCGATGTGTCGCACCTGGGAGCGCCCCCACGGCGCCGAACTTGACGCCGCCGAGATCGCCGGCGTTTTGCGGCGACTGCATCGCTTGCGCTGGCTCGATATCACCGGTGGCGAGCCGTTCGTACGTTCCGACATCGCCGAGATCCTCGCTGCAGCTGCCGCGCTGCCACGCTTGTCCGTGTTGCATTTTCAGACCAACGGGTGGTTTGTCGAGCGCATCGCCAAGACGGTGAGTGAGCTCCGCCGCAGCCGTCTTCGCCTGGAGATCATCGTCACCGTAAGCATCGATGGGCCTGGTGCGGTCCACGATCAGATCCGCGGCCGAGCCGGGTCCTTTGCGCGCGCGGTGGCCACTGCGGCGCAGCTGACCGCGATCCGCGGCGTGGACGTGCACCTGGGTACCACCGTCTCCACCCACAATCTCGAGCGCCTGGCCGACACCTGGGCGGCGATCCGGGCGGCGCTGCCTGACTGGCCGCGGGATCGCTGGCATTGGAACGCTGTGCAGCGCTCGCCGCACTTCTTCGCCAATGCCGACGTGGCCGATGCGCTTCGGGTGCCGCTTGCCAACCGGATCGCTGAGCACATCGGTGCGCGCGGCGTGCCCCGTTCACTCACCGGCATGATGGAGCTGGCGTACCTCGTCAACCTGGCCGCGGTCGAGCGCGGTGAGCCGTCCGGCATTGCGTGCCAGTCCCTTCGTAGCGCGATGTTCATCGCTCCGGAGGGCGACGTGTACCCCTGCCACATCTATGATCGTCCCCTCGGGAACGTTCGTACCGATGACGTGCTGGCCATTTGGAACGCCGCGGCCACCCGCGCGGTCCGCCGCGACATCGATGCGTTGGCGTGCGGCGGCTGCTTCTCAGCGTGTGAGGCCTATCCGGCGATGGCGGGCGCGCCGCTGGTGACCATCAGTAAGACGGCTCGCCGGGCGCTCGCGCTTGCGCGCGGAGGTGATGATGCCCGTCGCTGATCGCATCGCTGCGGCACGGCGATGGCTGCGTTCTCCGGGCGTTGTCGACGGACGGGGCCGCGTGATCTCTTGGCAGTCCGACGATCGCCCTGGTTTCGCCTACCCGGAGGCCGGCGGGCTGCTGCTGCGCCTGTGGAGCGAAGCAGAGATCGAGGAGTCGCGGGCCGACGAGGTCGCCGCTTGGCTCGCCGCCGAAGTCGCGGCCGACACGATCGGCAAGGGCGGAGCGCGGTACACATTCGATCTCGCGGTTGTCTTGGCCGGGTTGCTCGCCCATGCCGCCCGCTACCATCGCGGGCCCGGATCGGTCGTGATCTCGGGATTGCAGCGACTCGGCGCGTGCATCTTGGCCGGGAACGCGCGCGATCCAGCCTCCGATGAGCGATGGAGTTCGCGCTTTGGCCCCCACCTGCGCAAGGCTGCGGTTGCGTTGGTTTGCGCGGGCGATGCGGCCGATCGGCAGTGGTCGCGACGGGTCGCGGCGGCGCTGCGCGAGCGCACGGGCGGCGGAGCGATCATGCCATGGTCGCCGACGCCGGGGGCGGACGCCACCTACGTGCACGCGGCAGCCTACGCGCTTGAGGGGGAGTTGCTGCTCGATGGCCTGGGACAGCCGTGGCGCACCGGCGATCGCGATGAGGCGATGGCCTGGCTTGCCCACGTCCAGCGCGCCGACGGAGGGTTGCCCGCCTGGTGGTCAGCCGAGCGCGGTGGTTTTGGCCCCTCTCGCAGCGACGCCACGGCGCAGGCGGTGCGGCTGTGGAGCGCGGTCGATCGCCGGCGATTCTCCGACTCAATCGAACGCGCGCTCGCGTGGCTCGCCGCGACGAGCGACAACGATGGAGCCGTGCGTTATGCCAGCGACTGTCGCGACCGCAACGTCTGGTCCACGGTGTTCGCGTGCCAGGCGGTCGAGCTCGCCTCGGGAGCTGGCGATCCGCTGCGGCTGGTATGACCCAGAGGCGACCGCGGCTGCGGCGTACGAAGGCGCCGTCGCTTGCGCGTCATGGCGTCCGCGGTCGCGGAAGGCCCGCGATCTCGAGCGCGCTGACCGAGGAGATCCATCGATCTAGGTCGGTCATCAATGCGTCGCGATGTTGCGGCAGTGCGGGCATTGTCAAGATCGCGTCCTGCAGGGCCTTGCGGGCCCGCGAGAGCCGTGTGGTCAACGTACTAACGCCGACGCCGAGCACGGTCGAGATCTCGGAGGTCTTGAGCCCTTCCCAATAAAACAGCGTGATCAACAACTGCGTGTCGGGCTCGAGCGTTTGCAACGCGCGCAGCAGCAGGATCTGCTCCTCGTATTGCGAGACGATGCGGCTAGCGGTTGGTCCGGGATCGAGCGCGGCCGAGATGTCGCCCGTCTCGAACACGTTGGCCTCGACCGTGCGCGTGCGCAAATGGTTGAGCAGCAGTCCGCGGGCGATCGCGAACAAGAACGGACGAAAGCTGTCCGGCTGCCGCAGGCGATCTCTGCTCTCGACGCACGAAAGAAACGTGCGCTGGGTGAGGTCCTCGGCGGCCGAGCTCACACGCAGGTCGAAGAACCGAAACACCGAGCGGTAGTAGCGTTCGACGAGCTCGGTGGCGGCCGCACGATCGCCGGCGCCCCAGTCCCGTAGCAGCTCGGCGTCGGTTCGCATCGGGCGCGGCTCATGTTTGCGCGCGCGGGGACATCTACGCAATCACGGGGTGTACTTGCGCACCCAGATGCCCCCACCTGTCTCCGGTGTTGCGGTGTACCCGCAGGCGATGACGTTCCCCTGCGGATCGATCTCCGCATCCCAGATGGTGTCGCGGCCCCCCGCCGGCCCGCTGACGATGTCGGTCCAGACCTCGCGGTTTTGGGCGTCGTAGCGGCGGATCCACCCGTCTGTGCTCCCGGCCCCGGCGCCGAGTTCACCCGTCGCGATGAAGCCGCCGTCCGGTGTTGGCGCGATCCCGTTCCCACGGTCGTCCGATTCGCCCGGGCTCGCAACGATCTCCTCCCACATGACTTCGGCGTCGCCGGTCCGTCGTTGCATCCAGATATCGCCGTTGCCCGCGGGGTTGACCTTCCGGCCCATGATGAGCAGTTCGCCCTTCGGCGTGACCTCGACTGCGGTGATCGACGACGGCCAACCGTCCGCGTCGGGCCCGTCCTCCCGCCACACGTCGCTGCCCTGCGGATTCACTCGAGCGATGAAGTGGTGCGTGACTCCGCCTACATCTTGGCGGTGACCGACCGCGAGGATATCCCCATCGAGGTGGGCAATGCCGTGGGCGCGATCGGGCTGGCTGACATCGGTGAACCCGGGCAGGACTCTTGCCCACCTCACTATGGATCCATCGCTGCTCACGCGCTGTAGCCACAGCTGGGTGTCCCACAAGTCATCGGCCGTGGTGTATCCGGCGATGGAGATGTCGCCATCGGGCATGATCGTTACGCCGCGCGCCTGATCGACCCTTGCGACGCCGCCATCGTACTGTTGCTCCCAAACGCGGAATCCGTCGGCGTTGATCCTCGCGATCCAAGCGTTGGGTCCCTGCGCCGCGGTGGTCAGGTAACCGCCGACCACGAAGCCGTCTTCGCCATCGACCTGAATCGACCAGCCCTCTTCGTCGAGGTTGGCATCACCGTTTTTCACCCACGTCCAGGCAGCGTCACCATCAACCGTGTACTTGCGTACCCACAGATCGAAGCCCTGACCCTCGGTATAGATGTGGCCGATGACCGCGGCATTGCCTTGGCTGTCGATTGCGACGGCATAGCAACGGTCCTCGATGTTCCCAGTACTTGCGTAACTGCGGGTCCAGATCTCCTGACCTGACCTCCGGCAGTCACGGTTGCAGCCGTCACCGTCCGCATCATTGGCATCGTCGCACTCCTCATCCGGGTCGACGGCGCCGTTGCCACACCTGAGGCGCGTACACTGCGACGCGAGCCCGTCGCCAGCGTACTCGTGGTAGCGGCGACCCGAGGTGCAGCGGTTGTCGGCGACGCTGCAATAACCCGCAGGCTCACATCGGGCCGCCTGGCCGAGATCGTTGCATTGCTCGTCGGAACCGCAGTCGAAGGTGGGCGCAGGAAGGCACCCAGATGGGTACAGCAGGCCGATCGCGGCCGACACACCGATTCGGTAGGAAAGCGGGCTCGGCTTGCGCCGCGGCCCCACGAGGCGCGGGACCGCCCGAACCGGTTGCCGCCCGTAGATCACGCGCGTTTAGTCGTAGCATCGCGCGCACGCGTACGTCCAGGTTAGGCTCCCCAGGGTGCATGGTATCGTCGATCCGAGTGTCGGCGTCGAACCCGATTGGGGTCTCAGGCCCCCTGCCGACAGGCGCTGCCATCGCGCCTGAAGCGGCCACGTCGTTTCAGGTGCTCACCCCGGCGCCCACCACCATGCGGCGCTACACGCTGCTGCGCCGGCTCGCGGTGGGTGGCATGGGCGAGCTGCTGCTGGCCAAGGCCGTCGGCGCCCGCGGAGTCGAGAAGCTCGTCGCGATCAAGCGGGTCCGATCCGAGTATGCCTCGGATCCCGCGTTCGTCTCCATGTTCGTGAACGAGGCCCGCCTCGCGGCCACGCTCGATCACCCAAACGTCGTCCGTACCTACGATCTGGTCGAGGATACCGGCACGTGCTTCATGGTGATGGAGTACCTGCATGGCGAATCGCTCGGTCGTTTGCTTAACGTCGTCGCCGGGCGACTTCCTCTTGCGCAGGTGGTGACGATCGCACTCGGTGTGGCCGCGGGCCTGCACTGCGCCCACGAGCGCCGCGGGGTTGATGGCCGCCCGCTCGATATTGTGCACCGCGATCTCTCGCCGGGTAACGTGTTTCTGACCTACGAGGGCGGCGTCAAGCTCCTCGACTTCGGTATCGCCAAGGCCACAAGCCGCACATCGATCACGATTGGCCCGACGCGCAAGGGCAAGGTCGCGTATATGTCGCCCGAGCAGTGCGTCGGTGCCGACGTCGACCGCCGTAGCGACATCTTCGCGTTGGGCATCATCCTGTGGGAGATGTGCTCGGGACGACGGTTATTCCGCGGCGATAACGAGTTCGCGATCATGAACCAGGTGACGACGATGGACGCCCCGGGGCTCGATGAGTATGTCTCGGAGATCCCACCCGAGTTGTGTGAGATCGTCGCGAAGGCGCTGCGTAGGGAAGTGAGTCAGCGTTTCCAGACAGCGATGGAGCTGCACGACGCGATCGAGGCGTTCGCCGTCGGTCACGGGCTCATCCCTTCCAGTGCCGCTCTCAGCCGGTACCTCACCGAGATCTGCGGTGAGCGCGAGTATCCGGCGGCTGTGGCAACCGCGGAGTTTGGCGATGCTCAGGCGGCGACGCTGTTGGTCGGCGGGAAGTCTACGGTCAAGCGCCGAAACAGTGTGTGGCTCGCGCTGATCGGTGGCACGCTGCTTGGGGCATCTGCTGTGGCCGCGTCATCGTTCGCGCGTGTGCGCGACGAACCCCCGGTTCGGACCGAGCCGGCCGCGGCAGCGGAGTCGTCGCCGGTGTTGCCATCGCCGACTTTGCCACCGGCGACCGCGACGATCGTCCCGGTGCCGATCTCCGGCACCCCGCCGGCGCCGCCTGCCGCTTCGACGAGCGCGGAGGCCTCCGCGTCGGCCGAACCGACCGATCCAAGCCGTGCCCTGGCTGGGACCGGATCGCGCGCGACCAAGCGCAAGGCCAGCCGCGCGTCGACGCGACCCCGGACACGGCAAGGTGTCGCCCCGGCGCCGGGAACCGCCGAGCCGGCCGACACTACGAAGGTGCGCGGCGTCGACGGGCTGCTGCCGCGTGGCTAGATCCATTGCGGATCGCTTGCGGCCCGTGCAGCCGATCGGGCAGTGTGGTCGAGGTGGCTGCGAGCACTCTCGTGACGTGGGCGTTGTCGGCCTGCCTCGCGATCGGCTCAGCCCCAGCGGGCGAAGTTCCGGTCCAGGGCCTCGAAGCGCGCGAGCACTTCGACCGCGGTATGGCCGCGTGGTTGGGTGAGGACTACGCCACCGCGCACAGCGAGCTCGAACTCGCGTACGAGCTGGAGCCGGCGCCACAGCTCCTGTACGCCCTGGGTCAGCTCGAGCGGTTACAAGGCCGCTGTGATCGTGCCATCGAACGCTTCAACGCCTACCTCGGGACTCACCCGTCGCCCGAGGCGGCGGAAGATACGCGGGTGAACATCCTACGCTGTCGCGCCCAGCTCCCGGACAACCCTCCGCCTGAGCCCCAGCCCCAGCCGCCGCGGCCCGACCCACCACCCCGACCCGGCGCCAAGGCCGATGCCCTTGGCATTTCACTCACCGCGATCGGTGTGGTTGCAGCTGGTGTCGGATTCGGCCTGGTGGGCGGCGCGTTCGCTGAGCGGCGCCGCGCGCAGGGTGAGTTCGGGGTCAACGCCTTTGAGCGCGGCGTTCGTCGCTCGCGGATCGAGTACGCGACCGGGCTCGCGGTTGCCAGTGGGGGCGTCGCACTGCTGATCGGAGGGATCGTGCGCCTGGCGCTGATACGCAAACAGAACCGGCGGAAACGCGGGTGACGGAGAACGGGCAACCGGCGGTCGCCTCCTCAAGGAAGCGCCCCCACGTTTGCGCAGTGATTCCGGCGCTCAACGAGGAAGCGACGATCGCGGACGTAGTGGAGCGTTGCCGCGCGGCTGGTGCCGGCCAGGTGCTCGTGGTCGACGACGGATCGCGTGATCAGACCGCCGTCCGTGCGAGGGAAGCAGGTGCGGTCGTGTTGTCCGCAGGGTTGCCGGGCGAGCGCCCACGCGGCAAGGGAGTCGCAATCCGCGTCGGCTTCGCCCGCGCGGACGCCGACGTGATCGTCACGCTCGATGGTGATGGACAAGACCCTCCTGAGGAGCTTCCGACGCTTGTCGCAGCCATCGACGCCGGCGCCGAGCTGGCGATCGGTTCGCGATTCGCCGGAACGTTTGGCCCCGGTGCGATCACAAGGATCGATCGCTTAGGAAACCGTGCGTTGTCCCTGGTGTTTGCCGGGCTCTATGGCCGGCGCCTCGCCGACACGCAGGCGGGGTTTCGCGCGCTGGCGCGCTCGCTGCTCGCGCGCCTTGACCTGCGCGCGCGGGGATTTGAAATCGAGGTTGAGATCCTCGCGAAGGCGCTACGCGTCGGTGCGCAGGTGGTTGAGGTCCCGGTTGCCCGGTGCGCCCGCATGTACGGCACCTCTCGATTGCGGCGGGTCCGCGATGGGGCGCGCATCCTCGCCGCGATGGGGCGTTTGCGCGTGGGGTTCTGATTCGCTGGGGGCGAGCAGCCCGTGGTGAAACTCGCGGCGCATGACCGTTCGTCGGGCCGTTGCCACCGCTCGTCGGATCGGACGGGCGTCATCGCCACAACCCCCCCACCCTCGACCCCATGGCTCTCTATCGCGTTCTTTGGGCCCTGCATGTGCTCGGTGGCACCGTGGGTCTCATCTCGATGTTCGTGCCCCTGTGCTCGAAGAAGGGGTCGCGCCTGCATCGCCGCGCGGGCACCATCTTCGTCGTCGCCATGCTCGCGGCCACGCTAAGCGGCGTCGTGATGGCTGCGAGCTGGATCCTCGCGCCGGAGGCGTTTGCCACCGGCGAGTCCTTCGCTGAGCGGCGCACTGCCGGCGTGTTTCTCGCCACGCTTGGCATGCTCGGTACCGGAGGGATCCAGCAGATGGTGCGCGCGGTCGCGCGCAAGCGCCAAATCGCGCCAAACCCGTCGCGGCTCGACCTCGCGTGGCCGGCCGCGAGCATCGCGGTCGGTTTGGGCGCCGCCCTCGTCGGACTCGCCCGCGCGAACTGGCTCATCGTAGTGTTCGCGACGCTGACGATCGCTACGTCAATTGGTAGCCTCCGCTTCAGTCTGCGCCCGCTGCCGACGCCCAAGTCGTGGTGGTACCAGCACATGCAAGGCGCGATGGGATCGATGTTGACTGCGATCACCGCGTTCGTCGTATTCGGCGGCAGCCGGTGGGTCTTGGCTTGGATTCCAGCGGGCCTGTCGTGGCTGCCGTGGATCGCCCCGAGTGCGCTCCTGGTGCCCGGGTTCGCCGTGTGGACTCGAATCTACCGCCGGCGCTTTGGCGAGTTGACGTAGCATCACGCCTATGGCCGAGCCGAGCAGCACACGCGATCGCGCTCGCGATGCCGTGGCTTACCTGGTGCTCGGCGGCTTTCTTACCGCGCTGCAGGTGGTGATGCTGGAGCTGCGCGGTGCGGTGCCGATCGCGTTGGCGTTCGGGTTCAACACGCTCGTCGGCGTACTCATCGGCTCGATCATCGATCTTGGGCAACGCCTTAGCGCGCGCGTCTTCGACATCGAGAACCGAGCGGTCGCAGTTCGGCTGATCGCGGTCATCTTGACCTCCGTGGTGGCGATCGTGGTCGGCGTCGAGATTGCGATCCGCCTGCTTCACGGGCTCGTACCCGGCACCGGCGACACTTGGTCGCGTACGGGTGTGCTCTGGGTTGCGGTGCCGGTGACGGTGGTGATGGTGGCGATTGGCAGAGAGCGGGAGCGTATGAGGACTCGCGCGGTCCGGGCCGAACGCGACGCCGAGGCCGGCAAGCGCCATGCCCTGCGCGCGGAGCTCGACGCGCTCCGCAGCCGCACCAATCCACACTTTCTGTTCAACGCGCTCAACACGATCGCGGCCCTCATCGCCGAAGATCCCGCGCGCGCCGAGGATGCCGTGGAGCGGCTCGCGGGGCTCTTGCGGCACGCTTTGGAGGGTTCGCGGCAATCGCTTGTGTCGCTTGGCGCCGAGCTTGCGGCCACGCTCGACTATGTCGAGTTCGAGCGGCTACGCTTCGGCGACCGGTTGCAGCTGCATGTGCGCGTGCCCGAGTCACTGCGTGACGCGTTCGTGCCGCCCATGTCGCTGCAGCCGCTCGTCGAGAACGCCGTGCTGCACGGTGTGGCCGCGCGACGGAGGCCGACGACGATCACAGTTTGGGCGCGGTGCGAAGGCAATACGTTCGAGTTGGGTGTCGACGACGATGGTTCCGGTGACGGCGACCACGTTGGTTCAGGCACGGCGCTGGCGGACCTGCGCGCCCGGCTGAAGCTGGTTATGGGCGACGATGCAGATCTTGCGACCGAGCGCAGGGACGCCGGCTTCAACGTTGTGATGCGCTGGCCGCTCCATGACCGTGCGAAAGGGGTTGACTAGTCGCGAATCCACCGCTCCCGCACGCGCCGCAACCGACCCACACGGATCTTGCCCACGATCGCCGGTGCGCCGGGAGCCAATCGCACGACCGCGCCGTCGAAGGGCACGACCGTTTGTTCGACTCCGCAACGGGCCCCGAGCTCTTCGTGCGCGGCGAGGTGTCGGGCCTCACCATGCACGGGCACGAGCGTCTGCGGCCTTAGCCACGAGTAGAGCAGCGCCAAGTCCTCCTGCGCTGGATGCCCGGACACGTGCACGAACGCGCCTTTCTCCGAGACGACCTCGACCGCGAGACGTCGTAGGCGCCCATGTAGCGCGGCGATCGGCGCCTCATTACCGGGGATGATCTTCGACGAGAAGACTACAGTGTCGCCCCTCTCCAGAAACACGTCGCGGTGCTCGTCGCGGCTGATTCGCGAGAGCGCAGCATCGTGCTCGCCCTGGGTGCCGGTGCAGATGAGCAATACCTTGTCGGGAGGGAGGTAGCCAGCGTCGCGCGCGTCGAGTTCGCCGGGGAACTCGCCCGCGTAGCCGGTGGCGCGGGCGACGTCGATCATGCGCAACATCGATCGGCCGACGAATATCGGATGGCGATCGACCGCAGTCGCGGCTTCGACAAGGGTGGTGATCCGGGCGACGTTGCTCGCGAAGCTGGCCACGGCGACGCGGCCCTTGGGCCGCGTGAGCAAGTCGATGAGCGCCGGCCGCAGAGCGCCCTCGGATGGCGTGCGGCCGGGCTTGGTCGCATTGGTCGAGTCGGACACCACCGCGAGGACGCCGCGTTCGCCGACGAGCTTGAGCGTACTTGCATCGGTGAGGGCGCCCAGGCGCGGGTCATCGTCGATCTTGAAATCGCCGGTGTGGACGACGGTCCCTAGTGGTGTCTCGATCACCAACGCGTTGCACTCGAGCGTCGAGTGGGTCACGGGCACGAAGCGCACGTCGAATGGCGGCAGCGATACGCGTCCGCTCGCGGGGATTTCAACCAGCGGAACCTGGTGGAGCCGCCGCGTGTCATGGAGCTTGCGCCGCAACACC
>CADEGN010000095.1 GCA_902826865.1 uncultured Myxococcales bacterium | reverse complement strand
CGTCCTTTCCGGGGTCCCGCTCCATCACATTTACGGGTTGCTGTTCGGGATGCTGGTGCCGCTGTTGGCAGGGGCGACGCTCGTTGCCCAGGCGCCGCTTCATCCCGAGGCGATCGCCGCGAGCATCGCGACCCATCAGGTCACACACTTGGTGAGCACGCCGGCGCAGTTGCGTGCGCTCGAACTTCTCGATCCTCAGGCCCTAAAGCCGCTGGTGCGTGTATTTTCGTCGGGTGCACCGTTACCGTCGGCCGTTGCCGAAGCGTTTCACAGCCGCTTCGGGGTGGGGATCACCGAGGTCCTCGGGTCAAGCGAGACGGGCGGGATCGCCTGGCGCAATCGCACCGACGGCGTACCCCCCTGGGAGACGCTACCAGGTGCGGTCGTTACTGCGGACGAAGATGGTCGGATGTACGTCGACAGTCCCTGGCTCGCGCCTGGAAGCACGCGTCCACAGGCCACAGCCGATCACATTCGCTTCGTTGACGGTGGATTCGTTCACCTCGGGCGCCTCGACGATGTGATCAAGGTAGGCGGTCGTCGGCTTGCGCTCTCGGACATCGAGACCCAGCTGCGCGCCATTGCCGGGGTCGATGATGCTGCCGTGCTTGCGTTGCCGACATCGTCAGGGCATGGCCATTTTGTGATTGCTGTGGTTGCCACGCGTGTGCGCAGCTCCGCGGAGATTCGCGCCGCGCTTGAGCCCCACTTCGAGCCCGTCCTCCTACCGCGTCGCGTCGTATGCACGGAGGTGTTGCCGCGCGAACCGACCGGCAAGCTCATCCGCGCGCGCCTTGAGGCCCTCGCGCTCGCCACCGACGACGACCCCGTGCTTACGCCCGCACCAGCCGAGGGTGCGGACGCGCGTTTCCTGGTGTCGGTGCCCGCGGCGTCGCGTTACTTCGACGGCCACTTCGACGACGATCCGGTGCTCGCCGGCGTGGTCCTCTTGGAAGCAGTCGTCTTGCGCGGTTGCGTGTGGGCGTTTCCCGATTTGTTGCGGCCAACTGCGATCTCGCGTGTGAAGTTCCGTCGTCGTGTCACGCCGGGGGATGAGCTCGTGCTTGAATTGCGCCGCGTCGACCGAAAAATCGAGTTTGAGATCCTGTGCGCTGACCAGCCTTGCGTCGGGGGCGAGGTTGTCTACGCGCCGAAACCCGACAACGACGATCCACGGTAACCCTGGAGGTGTCATGGAACTCGACGTCGCGATCATCGGCGGTGGACTTGCTGGGGCTGCGCTGGCGCTTCAGCTGCGCAAGCGCCTTCCCAGCGCCTCGATTGGCCTCTTCGAGCGCTCGGATGACGGTGGCTTCAAGGTCGGCGAGTCGACGGTAGAGATCGCCAGCTCATACCTCGTGCGCCGGCTGGGATTGGCGAACTACCTCTACGAGAATCACCTGCCCAAGAACGGGTTGCGGTTTTTCTTCGACGATCGCAGCCGCGATACCCCAATCGAGCTGATGTCGGAGATCGGCACGGATGCGCTGCCGTTTCACGCTTCGTTCCAGGTTGATCGGCAGCGGCTCGACGCCGATTTGCGCGCAATGAGCCGAGCTGCGGGCGTGCATGTCGAGTCTGGGGTGCGCGTTGTCGACGTCCGTCCCGGGAGCGGCGCCCGGCCGCATACGTTCGTGGTGGAGTCTGCCGACCGTTGCGACGTGCGTGCGCGTTGGCTCGTCGATGCAAGCGGTCGGGGTCGCGTGCTCGCGCGCGCGCAAGGGTCAGCCTTGCTCGACACCGGTCACGGACTGGCTGCCGCGTGGGGGCGGTTTACCGGCGTGGTCGACATGGACACCGTCGGCAACGCAGATTGGCGCGCCCGTGTTCGTAACACGGCCCGGTTTCTATCGACAAACCACTTCATGTACCCCGGCTACTGGATCTGGTTCATACCGATCGCTCGCGGTGTCACGAGCGTGGGTGTCGTGTGCGATCGATCGCTGTTCCGTGAGGATTGGCGGACCGTCGACGGGCTGGTCGCATTCTGCAACCAACACCGGGCGCCGCGCGAGCTGCTCCGCGGTGCGGTTGGCCTCGATGCCATGGCCTACGTCAAGGTGCCCTACGGCTGTGAGCGGTTCTTCTCAGCCGATCGTTGGGCCCGCGTGGGAGAAGCCGGCGCCTTTAGTGATCCTCTGTATAGCCCCGGATCCGATTTCATCGCGATCGAGAACGACTACACCACCGACCTGATTGTGCGCGACTTGGCGGGGGAATCTACGAGCGCGTTGGCCGAGCGCGCGGCGTTGTACGACGAGTTTGTGCAGTTTCGTTTCGCGGCGACGCTCTTGCTGTATCGCGATCTCTACCGCACCCTCGGGTCCTACGACCTATTCGGGCTCAAGTGGGACTTCGACATCCACTGCTACTACAATCTCTGGTACCAGGCGTACGCACTTGACGCCCATCTCGCGCTCGGCGAACTTCGGCAGCAGCTGGCGTTGCGTGGCCCGATTCTCACGCAGATGGAGAATTTCTCGCGCCTGTTTCGCACCGCGTCCGATGAACTGCAAGCGCGGGGTACCTACTACCGCGGCAACCACGGCGCGTGGGCGCATCCGCTGCGAGCGATCGACTTCGTGGCGGACGTCGGGCGGCCTAGATCGCGTAAGCAGGTGTTGCGCGCGCTCTCGGAGATCTGCAACCGCACGCGTGCCGCCGTGGTCGGATTGCTCGACGGTTGTACCAGTGTCGAGCCACTGCCGCTCGGGGCGTACATGTTCGAGCGCGATTTGAGGGTGGTCTGAGGCATGCCCGTACACATGCGGAACCTGATCGCGGGGAATTGGATCGAAGCAAGTGGCCGTGCGACGTTTGAGATCCGCGATCCGGCAACCGATGAGCCCGTGGCAAGCGTTCCGCTGTGCGGTGCGACGGAGGCAGTGCTCGCCGTTGATGCCGCTGCGGAGGCCGCTGCGGGCTGGCGTCAGCGCCCGGCGTTAGAGCGATCGTCGATCGTTCGTCGCTGGGGCGATCTCGTGCTGGCGCATACGAACGAGCTGGCCGATGTCCTCACGCGTGAACAGGGCAAGCCACTCGCCGAGGCGCGGGGCGAGATCGCCTACGCTGCGTCGTTCCTGGCCGGCGCGGCTGATCTCGCACCACACTTTGGCGGGGATGTGATCCCAGGGCCGGCCGCAAGCAAGCACATCTTTGTGCTCCGGCCACCGGTCGGCGTCGTGGCTGCGATCACGCCCTGGAATTTTCCCGCGGCCATGATCACGCGCAAGCTTGGGCCGGCGTTGGCGGTCGGCTGTACGGCCGTCGTCAAGCCCGCCGAGCAGGCGCCGCTCACTGGGCTCGCCCTCGCGCGCCTCGCGGGCGAGGCCGGCGTACCAGCCGGCGTTCTCAACGCCATCACCGGAGACGCAGCAGCGATCGGCCGGGCCTGGTTGGGGGATGCGCGGGTCCGCAAGCTGAGCTTCACGGGATCGACCGCGGTCGGGCGAGTCTTGATCCGGCAAGCCGCTGAGCACATCACTCGCCTCTCCCTCGAGCTGGGCGGTCTCGCGCCGTTTGTCGTCTTCGAAGACGCCGATCTCGCCGCGGCCGTCCGCGGCGCGATGCTGGCGAAGTTCCGCAACGCCGGGCAAACCTGCATTTGTCCAAACAGATTCTACGTGCAGCGTTCGATCTACGAGGAGTTTCTCGGTCGCCTGCACCATGCCTTGGGCGAGTTGCGGTTGGGTCACGGTCTCGATGCTGGAGTGACCACTGGTCCGCTCATCGACGATGACGCCGTGGCAAAGGTTCGCATGCACATCGCGGACGCGCGCGATCGCGGCGCGTCGCTGCGCAAAGGCGGTGATTTCGTGCGGCCGTCCGCGACGCTGAGCGGGCGCTTCTGCACCCCGACATTGCTCTCCGGCCTCACTCCCGAAATGGCGATCGCCCGCGAGGAAACGTTTGGGCCAGTCGCCGCCGTCGGGATATTCGACGACGAAGCCGAGGCATTTGCCCTCGCGAACGCTTCGCCCTACGGCCTTGCAGCCTACGCCTATACTCGCGATCTCGCGCGGGCGATGCGTGCGGCCGAGGCGATCGAAGCCGGGATCGTTGGGATCAACGATGGTGGTGTTTCCACGGCGGTCGCGCCGTTTGGCGGTTTGAAGGAATCGGGTTGGGGCCGCGAGGGTGGTCGGTGGGCGCTCGAGGCGTACACAGACGTCAAGTATGTCTCGATCGCGTAGCGCTGCTTTGCTCGCGATCGATGGCGTTGGGCGATCCCGCGCCGGCTTGCTGTGCGTGCGGCCCGCGCGGAAGCACGCCAAGAAAAATTCTCTGCGACGGTCGTCGGCGGTGTAGCGTCGTTGCCGGGGAACGCGTCGAGCATCTGAATGGCGCGGGGAAGAGGTGTGCACCATGCGAACTAATATTGGCCGATTCGTCGTACTTGCCCTCTCCTTCGCGGCTGCGTGCGAGGGCACGGCCGGCGGCTCTGGAGACGAGGGCGGCGGCCCCGGCGGCGGTTCGGCCGGAGACGACAACGGCGGCACGTGCGAGCCGAACGACGGCGATGGGCGCACCTCCTGCCAATTTGAGGAGTGCCTCCCGGATGAGTTCTGCGACGTGACCGATAGTTGCGCGGTTGGCTGCCTCAGTTCCATCAACTGCAGACCCGGCGAATATTGTGACCTCCGGATGCCGACGTCGAACTGGGACAACACACTCGAAGTCGGCACCTGCCGGGTACCCGGAGCGGAGTGCGGCGCCGGCGAGGGTGGACCCGGCACCAGCAGCGACAGCTCGGCGGATACGACCAGCGGACCGGCGGAAACGACCGGCGGTACCCCGGCGTGCGACGAGGTGCAGGGCAATTACCAGATGAAACTCGATAGCGACGTGCCTGAGATGTGCGGTGCCGCCTTCTCGGGCTTGACGATGTGCTCGGTCGCACAGGAGGGCTGCAACCTCACCTGGGGCTGCGACGCGGACTTCGGGATCAACTTCCCGCCGGGTCCGATCGACGGCAGGATCTACGAGGGGACCGGCAGCTACATGGGCGTGCCGTTCGAGTGCACGATGGAGTGGATCTACAGCGTGAACTTCACCTTCACGTTCTCGTGCTCCGCCAGTTTGGGCGGAGCGGCGATCGTCTGCACCGGAACCGGTGCCTAGCCCGCGGAGTTCCACCACGGGCTGCCACCAGGAAGCCCCGCAGCCACGCGTTGGCGCGGCGGCTGCGGCAACGCCGCCGGGTAGCGCAGTCCATGCTCGCCTCATGGCCCGATGGCGCGCGTAGCGTTGCCTTTGCCCGCGCAACGCTCGAAACGTGTCGCCCCCCTTGTTCACCTGCGCGGCCCTGGTATGGTTCGCGCCAGTTAGCGGTGGGAAGCGCGACCCTGGCTTGATGGGTCGCCGATTGGCTTAGAAGACGCGGCGCGTATTCGCGTCGTGGCAAGGCGATTAGGATGGATTGGACAGCTAGGTGGCATCGGTCCCGCATCGCGGGCCCGCTTCGGGGTTTGAGCAGGCTCCGTCGGCATCTCGTGTTGCTCGTTTGGCTCGCTATCGCGTTCACGTCGGTGCGCGCGCAGTTGGGCGAGATGTCGCCGACGATGGATGAATGGGCGCATTTCACCCGCGGCGTCGCGTGGTGGAAGGCCAAGGACAGTCGGTTGAGCGTCGCCCATCCGCCGCTGGCCAATCTGTGGGCGGGGTGGTTTGTCTACGACGACCCTCGGCTGCTCGACCCACGCAAGACGAAGGGTTGGAAGGATGTCGACGCGGGTCGGTCGTCGCGACAGATCGCCAAGCACGACTACGCGGCCGCGCGCGAGCTGCTATTCGAAGCGCGCCGTGGGATGACTTGGATCTTCCTTTTCGGCATCACATACGTCTACGCGTGGTGCAACCGCATGCTCGGTTGGCGTGTGGCTGTGGTCGCCGCTGGTGCGCTCGCGTGCAATCCGCTGCTCATCGGGCAGGCAACGTACGTCACGACCGACCTCGCATGCGGCGTCGCGTTTGCGGTGGTCGCTGGGGAACTCGCACGCCACGTCGACGGCAAGGTCTGGTGGGCCGGATGGCTGACCTTGCCTATCGCACTGGGAGTGGCGCTCGTGACCAAGCACAGCGGACTTGTCGCGATTCCGATCGCCACAGTCGTGGTGATCGGTGCAGCCATTGTCCGCAACCCTACGGGGGTACGCCTTCGTCGGCGTGTCGCCCGGGCGGTCGCCCAGGTGGCCTTCGGTGCCGTGATCGTTCTAGGGATCGACCTCGCCGCCTACCGTTTCCAAGACAGCGGGCTCACCGTCCAACAGATCCTCAGGCGACCTGAGCCGAAGAACTACTTGACGAAGCGACACAAGGGCAAGGTGCTCGAGAAGTTCACTCCACTTGCGAAGTTGAACAAGCGCCTGCGGATCCCACTGCCGTACACGCAGATCATGGGCCTTGCGCAGATCCGCGTGCAGGCGGATCGAGGCCACGCCGTGGGCCAGCTCTTCGGGAAGAAGCGGGAACGCGGCGAACTTACCTACTTCCCGATCATGCTCGCGATCAAGACGCCCATAGCGATCGCGGCCGGCCTGGGCCTCGGAATCTGGCTGTGGCTGCGACGACGCGCTCGACCGTCCGTGCCTACGATCGTTGTGGGCCTGGTGGGCGTCGCCTTCTTGATGGTCGCGATGCGGTCGAACATCGCCCTCGGAGTTCGCCACGCGATGCCGACCCTCTGGTGCCTAACAGTGGTCGCAGCGGCCGGCTTTGTCGCGGCATGGCAGCGGACGACCGGACGGTTGTCCGCGCGGGTGGTGCTGCTCGTGATCGCGGCGAGTGCGGTCGTCGCGAGCGCGACCGCGGGCCCGGAGCGGCTGGGCTATGCCAATCCGTTCATCGGTCGCCGGCTCGGGGCTTTCGTCAGTGCGCTCGGCGATGACTGGCGGCAGGATCGTGTGGCGCTGGCAGAGGTGGCGGCGCGAGAGAACCTCACTCCGCTCTACTACGATGGCGGCACAGAGCTCCAGAGATACGAGCTCGAACATCTCGATCTCGACTACACGAATCTGCGTTGCTCGACCAAGATCCGCGGCCCAGCGTGGGTGGCGATCCACGCCTCGCACTGGTACATCAATCGGCACCGGTGTTGGAAGGCGATCCGCGACGTTTGGCCGACGGCCAGCGTCAACGACCACATCCTGTTGTTTCGCACTGAGTGACGGGGCTCGGGCGTACGACGGGCATCGGCAGCGAAGCCCGGGCCGACGAGGGCGGTCTCGCGCGAATCAGGCTTCCAGAACTAGGGCACGGTGATGCGCCCGGGCGCTCCGTTGTGGCCAAACTCGGTGTGGCAAGCGTTGCAGTCGCCGTGCGGCGCGGGGATCGGCATCTCGTGGTGCTTGTTGCCGCGGCGCACTTCGACGTGAAACGGCGGCGTCAGGTCGGCGGCTTGGTCCGCCGGCACGAGAAAATTCCCGGAGGCGTTGGGCACGAGCTCGATCTGACCGCCGCCTCCCATGCTCTTGATCCGGATCACCACGTCGGTGACTTGATCACTCACGCAGTCGTCGGGCTCGTGAAGTGAGGGGTAGACGGTGCCGCCGATCCGGAGATTCGGGATGTCCTCATCGCCGGGGCGATCCACCATCTGCGTGGCGTGGCAGTCGAGGCATGCACGGCCTGGGTGCATGATCGGGTTGCCGTCGTCCTTGCGATCCCAATAGGCGTTGCTCGAGCACCGCGAGTCTGCTTCCTCGCCGGTGGCCCCGTCACCGGGTGCCGGTTCACCGCAGCTGTCAGCGGGCATCCCATCCGCAATCCAGGCCTCGAATGCCACGATGGCGCCCTCAGGCAGCATCGCGGCAGGAGGCATCGGTGCTACCGAGTCGCGCATCCGCATCGCTGCGAGCTCACCGACGCTGAGATCTGCCTGTGTTGGTGCGGGAGCCAGAAGGTCGCCGCGCCCCAGCATCTGCATCGGTGCAAACGGTGGGTCGCCATGGCAGGCCGAGCAGTGCGTCGCGAGGAGATCGGCCACCTCGCAGGGCAGGCCTGCGGCGGCTGGGGAAGGCGTCGCGTCGCCCGAGTCCGCAGGCCCGTCTACAACGCCCGAGCTCTCGGCTGGCTCGCCTACCGTCGCGAAGCTGTCCGCGCCTTCTGATCCTGCGCCTGGCGGCGTGCAGGCAGACAGAAGTAACAGGGCGAGAACCGAAAGCTGCTGCGTTCGTCGAGCCATGTGCCAAATCGCGCTTACCTCGTGCCCGCAGAACCCGGAGTGTTTCGCGGGTGCGTGGGTAGGTAATGTCTCGAGCGAAGCGCGTACCACGCGCTCCGCGCTAGGCACTCGGTCAGTAGGCGTTACTGATTCCCAACATCTCGTGAACAACCGCTTCGAGCCGCCTCAAGTCAAACGGCTTCTTGAGGAACGCGGCCACGCCCATCTCGGCGAGGCGGTCCTGGACGCCTTCCTGACTGAAGCCGCTCATCAGGACTGCCCGAACTTCGGGATGAATGCGCCTCATCTCGCGCAGGCAGTCGAGTCCGTCGAGGTAGGGCATGGTCATGTCGAGCAGGACGAGATCGATCCGCTTGCCCTCCGTCCGGTAGATGTCCACGGCTTCCCGACCGTCGGCCGCAATGAGCACCGCGCACCCCATCGTCCCTAACATTCGAACGATCACCGAGCGGATCAACGGCTCGTCATCGACGACCAGGATGGTCCGCTGCTCGGCCTCGCCACTGACGTGCTTAGTAGGCTCCGCGCACTTGTGCTGCGCCACCGGGAAAAGCGCGGAGAAAGTCGTACCCGAGCCCGGAGCGGACTCACAGCTGATCGCACCGCGGTGCCCCCGCACGATGCCGAGCACCGTCGAGAGCCCAAGGCCGCGACCGATGAACTTTGTGGTGAAGAACGGGTCGAAGATCCTCGCGCGCGTTTCCGCCGACATACCTGCCCCGTCGTCCGAGATCTCGAGTTGAACGTACGGTCCTTCCGGAAGCTGTTCGTCCACGTAGGTCCGAGAAAGGCGTTCGCGATCGCAGTGGATCATCCCGGTTCGAACCGTGATCAACCCAGTTCGGTCCGCGATCGCCTCCGAGGCGTTGATCACGAGGTTCATGAGGACCTGCCGCAGCTGGGAGGGATCCCCTTCTACGGTGGGTAGGCCGGGCATCAACATGAAACGCATCACGCACTTCTTCGAGATCGAAAGTCGCAGGAGTCGTTGCATCTCCTCAATGAGAGTCGATAGGTTCACGAGCTCGGTGACTGTTGGTCCCTTGCCGGAGTAGGCGAGCATCTGTTGTGTCAGCTCCGCAGCCCTGCGCGCGCCCTGAAACGCATCGTCGAGCAACGGCCGAGCGGTGGAGCCGGACGGGAGCTGGTTGATCGCGAGATCGATGCTGCCCAAGACGGCCATGAGCAGATTGTTGAAGTCGTGGGCAATACCGCCCGCCATGACGCCCAAGCTCTCGAGCTTCTGAGCCCGCTGAAGCTGGACCTCGAGTTGTGCGCGAGCTTCCTCTGCACGTCTTCGCGGCGTGATGTCCGTCAAGAGCCCTTCGACTAACACCAGCTGGTCTGCTTCGAAGATCCCCTGCGCCTGGTCCCACACCCATTTCTCCTCGCCCGAAGCAGTACGGATCCGGTACTCGAGGTTGCACTGGTTGCCGTTGGCGAGACTTGCGTTTCGTTTCTCCCATACGTGGCTGGCGTCGTCGGGGTGGATCAGCTCCGCGAGGGACACCGCAGAGTTGCCGATCAGTTCGTCGGGGGCGTACCCGGTGAGCTCGAGGCTACCCTGGCTGGCGAACGTAACGGTCCAACGAGCGTCGTTCCGGCAGCGGTACACCATGCCGGACAGGTTGCTGAGCAGCGTGGCGTATTCACGCTCTCGTTGCCGCAAGGCAAGCTCTACACGTTTGCGATCCGTGATATCGAGGGAGGTGCCCAAGAACCGCAGTGGCGCGCCATCGGGGGCAAGCGTGACCGTCGCACGCGAGCTCAGCCAGCGAGTCTGCCCGTCTCGCAACACGACGCGGAACTCGCAGGGCACAAACGTGCCCGATGCGATCGCGTGCTGGAACCCTGCACGTACGGCGTCGCGGTCTTCCGGATGAACGCGCTCCATGAACAGCTCTTGGGACGCCGGTTGGCCGGGCTCGACGCCAAGCAGCCGGTAGCCTTCCTCGGACCAGAGCGCCTGATTCCGCGTGAAGTCCACCTCCCAGCTGCCCACCTGCGCGGTGCGCTGCGCGTCGACGAGACGTCTTTCGCTATCCCGGAGTTTCTCCTCGATTCTCGCGCGCGCGATCGCCAGTCCGACCCACGGAGCGGCCGTGGCCAGCAGCTCGATTTCGTCGGGACTCGGCACGCGCGGCGTGTCGTAGTAGGTCGAGAACGTTCCGATGACCGCGCCGTCGGATGACCGAATCGGTTCAGACCAGCACGAACGCAGCCCGGCTTGTCTCGCCAACTCGCGGATGGCTTCCGAGTTTGAGTGGACTTCGAGGTCCGGAATGATGACGCGGTGACCGGAGTAGGCCGCGGCTCCGCAGCTGCCCACCCCCGGACCGATCACCAAGCCGTTCATCGCGCGGCTGAAGACCTCGGGTAGCCGCGGTGCAGCGCCCACGCGCAGGCAGCGACCCGATTCGTCCAGGATCAAGATCGAGCACGTCGCCCCGGTCATCTCTCGCTCCGCGAACTCGATGGCCCCGGCGAATAACTCCGGCAGCGAGGGGCGCGTCAGCACAAGCTCGAGGAGCTCGCGGCGGACCGTCTCGTCGTGGTCCTTGGTGGGGTTGTCGCTCCGCAGAAGGGGCTTAGCAGCGCATTCAGGAGACCCCACCACCATTGCCTGACGATACCGCGATTGCGTGGGTTCATGCAGTCGTCGCCCGCGAACACCCGGACGAGGAGAGGAGCCGCGACGAAGGTCTCAAGCGTGCCGGTGCGTGCTCGTCGAGCAGCTCGATCCAACGTCCTATCGACAGGGCCGCTGCAACGCCGTTCTGGCGGGATACCCCGCAGAGGTTGCTGGCCGCTACGATGTGAGTTCTCGCGGCGAACACCCGCGCACGACTCGCGCGTCTGTGGCATCCCGGGGGGGTCGCAGTCACCATGCAGCCCGACGTGTCGCACCCTCGAGGAAGCGTTCGTCGCCGAGCTCACGTTCCTGCGAGCGCTGGCGCGGCGACTCGTGGGCGAGGATGCCGACGATCTCCTTCAGGACGTGTGGATCGACGCGCGGCGTGCGAGCACCTCCACGATCGAGGCGCCGAGATCGCTGCTCGCCAGTGTACTTCGCAACCGCGCGCGCATGGGCATGCGTGCCGCGGCGCGTCGTCGTGTGCGCGAGGACGCGGCGGCGGTCGAACAGGATCCCGCTCCTGCGCCCGATGAGATGTCAGCGCTTGCTGAGGTGTTGCGCGCGCTCGCGATCGAGTTCGAGGAGTTACCGCGATCCGAGCGCGCGCTGCCTGAGGCGCGCTTCGTAGATGGCGTTTCCTCGGTGGAGATTGCCGCGCGCGAGGGGATCAGCGACGCCGCAGTGCGCGGCCGGATCCGACGTGCACTCGACCGCATGCGCGACGGTATGGATCGCCGCCACGGTGGACGACGAGAGAGCTGGGCATGGGTGGTGGTGCCTTTGCTTTCGCCGGACTTCGGGTTGTCGAGCACGACGGGAGGGGTGACGATGGCGCTGGCGAGCAAGTCGATGGTGGCGGGTGCGTTGGCGGGTCTCGTCGGCGTCGGGTGGTGGTTTTATGTTCGAGACGATGCGGGCTCGGCTGTCGATGCGCAGCCTCCCGCTTCCGTCACCCGTGGTGCGCCGCAGTTGCGCACTGCCGAAGTTCTCAACCCCGATGCCCGTGCCGCGGCCAAGGCGGCATGGGCGGACAAGGCTGCGCGCATCCGAGAGCTTCGGCGCGCGCGTGCCCCCTCGAGCGAAACCCCCGCGCCGGCGAGCGGTGGCGGTGTGCCGATGATGCAGCCTGACTTCCTTGATGGTGTACCTCAGCTCTCGGGGATGGCGAGTGCGTTGCCTGATCACATGCAGCGCTTGTTGACGGCCACGGTCCCCCAACTCATCGAATTCGTCGGCTCGTGCATCGAGTTGGTCCCTGAGGGTGCGACGGGTAAGGTGAGCGTTCGCGCGACAGTGATCAGTGAGCCCAGTGTCGGCACGTTGATCGAGCACATCGACGTGAAGGAGAACTCGGCCACCGCCGATGCCCTCGAGCAATGCGTGACTGAGTCGATCTATGCCTTCGACCTGCCGCCCCAACCTGAAGGATTCACCCGTGAACTCGACTTCACCGTCGATCTCGACGAACGAACCATCTCGACCGGCACCGCGCTCACGCCTGAGCAACTGCAGCAGATGCTAGTTGAGCACCCGGAGCTGGCCAACGATCCCGAGGTGGCGGAGGCGCTCGCGGCCGCCAAGCAAGCGAGCGCTGGGCAGGCGGGATTGTGACGGCAGGATCCCGCCGATCAGACCGAACCCAACGTGCGCCGGGCCATCCATAGGGCGACATCTTCGCGGCCGAGCGCCCAGAAGGTGAATACGGAGCCGACGACGGCGAGTCCGGCGGCGAAGAAGCCGAAGAGCACGAGGGAGTCGAGTCCCATGCCGAAGTACGGAACGAGCCGGATCCCGCTCACAACGCCGGCGAGCAGGCCAAGAATCGACAGCGCGCGGACGAGTGCGCGCACCGATTCGTTGCCGCGGGCGAGTCCGACGATGAGGCCGATCGAGATGGCCAAACCGATCCACGTGCCGGTGGTGGCTGCGCCCGATGTCGCAGTGTAGAGGTTGAGTGCGAGGCCGAGGCCGAAGAAACCGAGGACACACTTCAGGGTGACCGGCATGGGAGGGGCGTCGTTCATGCCCGGTGCTGCGGACGAGATACCGAGTTGATCGCCCGCGATCGCATCATTCCGCGTGGTCGAACTCACGGCTGCGGCGGAGCACGTCCTGCGTCAAGGCGGCGACGAGGGTCGGATCGGCCTGGAGTCGGCCAAGGAGCTCGCGCAGCGCGTCGCGTGCCCGCGCGAGGCGGCCGCGTACGGTATTTGCGCCGATGCCCATCGCGACCGCGATCTCAGGCGCGCGGAAATTCTCCCAGTACGCCAGCTCGATGGTTATCTGCTGCTCGATCGGAAGCTGTCGCAGCGCGACTTGCAGCAGGCGCTGTTCGTCGCGACGCGCGATCGCGGCGCTCGGGCTGGTCCCGAGCTCGGCGAGCGAGGTGACCGCGGGATCGACATGACGAACTGCTTGCGCACGCAGGTGGTCGACTAAACGGTGCCTGGCGATGCCGAATAAGTACGCGCGAACGCTCGCATCGGCGTTAACCTTCTCCTGACTCTCGACAAGATCCAGGAACGTGCGCTGTACGAGGTCTTGCACATCGTCGCCGAGTTTGCCGCGGAAGAAGCGCGCCACCGCGTCGAAGTGGCGCTCGAACAGCGCTCCGCCGGCTTTTCGATCGCCGGCGCGCCACGCGTGCAGCAGGTCATGATCGGACGCCGTCATGCACGTAGATGCTATCATCGCCCTTCGTCGTGTCCGAGATGCACGAACAGATGTCCGCGCGCGTGGCCGAACTGCGCCCGGGGTCGGATCTCGTCCAACGGGAGATGTTCGCGCAGATCTACGGTGCGCTTTTCGGTACGCCGCCCGAGCCGGTCATGCTCGGACGTTACATAGTGCTCGAGCGCCGCGGCGCGGGCGGGATGGGCACGGTGTTTTCGGCGTGGGATCGCGCGTTGCAGCGTCGCGTCGCGCTGAAGGTGTTGCACCGGTCGCACACCCGTGGTCGTGAGGAGGCGATCCTTCGTGAGGCGCGCGCACTCGCGAAAGTGACGGATCCGCATGTCGTCGCGATATTTGACGTCGGACGCAACAATGACGATGCCTGGATCGCGATGGAGTACGTGGAGGGTGTGGAGATCGGTCGGGCAGCGCGGCAGGGCGCCCAGTCGACGCAACTGGCCGCGTGGCTCGCCCAGGCTGCAATGGGCATCGCGGCTGCGCATCGCGCTGGCGTCGTGCATGGCGACGTTAAGCCGAGCAACATTCTCGTGGGTCCCGACGGTCGGGCGCGTGTCGTCGACTTCGGGATGGCGACGACCGAGGAAGCGTCGCGGTTTGTGGGCGGGACGACGGGTTACTTAGCGCCGGAGCTGTTCGACGGAGCCGCGCCGACGACCGCCGGGGACGTCTTCGCCCTGTGCGTCACCGCCAACGAGCTCAATCTTCAGCCGTGGCCGCGACGGCTTGCGCGCGTGGTGGCCCGGGGCCTCGAGTCCTCGGGCAGCGCGCGGCCTTCTATCGAGGCGCTGGCGGTCGCGTTTCGTTCGGCCGAACGTGGATCGCGCGACCGCACGCGCGGTGCCATTGTGCTCGGGATCGGAACCCTCGCGATCGCGGCGGCGTGGCCTGGATCGCCAGCACGGGACTGCGAGTTAGCTCTGGCGCCCAGCTGGCAGTCCGACCTGCGCGCGCGCGCGGAGTATGCGTTGCGTGACGCCGGCGAGGTCGGCGAGCGAGTTTGGTCGCAGGTCGCACCCGGTCTCGATGCACGCGCGGAAACATGGACGCACACACGCGATATTGCGTGCGCGCGGGCGGGGCTTGAGCGAGTGGCGATCGTCCAGTGTCTCGAGGCAGCGGAGCTCGCAAGCGCTGAAGTCGTGGAGTCGCTCGAGGCCGGTGGCGATGTACCGCGTCCGGATCAGATCCTCTCAGCCGCCGGTGAGCCGGCCGACTGCGCCACGCGCGTCGGCGCGCGGCCACTTTACGACCACGAAGTGAGGGAAGGACTCGTGCGCGTTCAGGTTGCGAAGGCGCTCGGCGACCTCCGGCAAGCGCGCCCGCTGGCGGAGGATCTGTGGGCGCTCGCGCGGCGCGAGCGCTCGGGTGATATCGCCTGGCGCGTGGCCTACGAGCTCGGAGAGTTGTACATGCTCGCCGGCCAACCGAAAGCAGCGCGCGAACGGCTTGAGTCGGCGTACTTTGGCGCGCTCGAGCAAAAAGACGACGCACTCGCGCTGGACGCCGCGGTCCTCCTGATTCGCGTTGTGGCGAAGGCGCAGGGTGATCTCGAGGGCGCCGAGCGGTGGCGGCGAGCGGTGCTCGCGCTGATTGAGCGCCTCGAACCGCCGCGTGCGATCCGCGTGCGTTCGCTCGATGGGCTCGCCCGTCTTGCACAACTGCGCGGCGATTGGCCACTCGCGCGTAGCATTGCCGAGAGATTGATCGCCGACGCCGAGGCGGAGCACGACGAACCAGTATTGCGCGTCCGCATCGGCCTACTGTACGCCGGCATCCTGCGGCACGAAGGAGACGCGGAAGGTCAACTCGCGGAGCTCGAGCGCGTCGTTGCGATCGCGTCCTCGTACCACGTCCGCGATCATCCGGACATCGGGCTCGCACAGATAGCGTACGGGTCCGCGCTTGACGATGTGAGTCGCGCCGAAGAGGCCATCTTTGCGCTGCGTCAGGGCATCGCAATCCTCGAACGCGTGGAGTTGTTCGAGCGGCTCGGCGATCCCTACTATCTTCTTGGTAGAGCACTGCTGAGCGTCGAACGTATCGACGAGGCCGAGGAGGCCTTCGAGTCCGCGCGTACGACTCTCGCGCAGGTTCGCGGCTCGGGGCATCCCGACGTCGCCGTGGCGTTCATTGGTCTGGCGGAAGTCGCCGCCGCACGCCGGGATTTGGCGCGCGCGCGAGAGCACTACGCGGCGGCCCTCGAGCTCACCGTACCGTGGCCTGACGACCACGCGCATGTGCTCTTCGCGATCGGCCAGGTAGATCTGGAGGAAAAGCAGTGGAACGCCGCGCTCGCACGGTACCGCGAGGCTCGCGAAGTGTTCGCGGATCCGCGAAAGTGGCGGGTGATGCTCGCGGAGACGTGGGTTGGCGAGGCTCGTGCGCTTGCCGGCCGTGGCGACGCGAAAGAGGCCCGCGTCGCGATCGAGCAAGCGCGCGCCCTCGCGATCGGTGATCCGCCGATACCGGAGGTGATCTCGGTCATGGATCAGCTGGCCACCACGTTGTAGTGGGCACGAGAGAGTCTCTGCTGTTTCGTATCGCCGACATCCTCGGCGATAGCCTCAACCCTCGGGCGGCGGTGGCTCGTAGGGTGTCTGACAGACGCCGATCTCCAGCACGAGATACATGAGAACCAGCTCTTGAGGCGTCAACCCGATGTACTGGCGCCCGTCCACCGTGTGATACGCGGTGAAGAGGATCCGCCCACAACCGTACTCGGCGCTGATCGTGACCGGATGCATCTGACCAATCGGAGGAGTTCCCCAATCCGCCGATCCCTCGGCCTCGATCCACACTTTGTGGCCGACGTCCACCGTACCGCCCATCCCGTCATCGACCAACACCGGCGGCGTTTCGCGGATGCCCGAGTAGGCGAAGATCGTCTGCAGCATCGGAAGCATGGACAGGGTTGGGAGCGGATCAAGCGCTGGATCATTGATAGGGTTGATATCGCCTAGCTCAGGGGGCAGCGCTTCGAGCCACGCCAAAAGGCCCGGATCAAGCACCGAGGCCAACGGGTGGTAGGTACCGAGGTCAAGCCAATCGACCCCCTGCCATTGGGGAATCGTGGCGCTGTCTCGTCGCTTCCAGAAGGTCTGATACTGGGGGAACACGCGATCGATCGCCTCCCCCGACCAGTCGGTGACGTACCACTTTCCACCTTTGGCGACCCAGTCGCGGATATTGGCGACCGCGGTGGGGTCATCGAGCACGGCTGGGTACTGACCCGCTTGCATCGTGCACGGCACAAAGATGATCTGATACTGCTCGAGTAGTTCCGGGCTACTTACCAACTGCTCGAACGTCCCTAGACTGCCCGGAAAGTCATGCTCGGCCGCGTTATCCCACACGTCGAAGGGCTCGGTGCCGGGCGCGAGCTCTTCTTGGAAGCCGGAGACCATTATCTCGCCCAGGCCGAATTTGGCGAGCGCGTTTTCCAGGCGATCGGTGTCCCCGTAGGCTAGCGCGATGCGGGGGATCGTCAGGCCTTGCGCGGGGTCGTGCTGTCCGGGCAGCGTCGTGAGCTCCGGCGTCAGCTGCGTCTCGCCTACAACCACCTCGATCGGTGTAACGCGGCGAAACTGTGCCTTCTGAACCACGAGGTAACCCGAGCCAGCGCGGGTGTTGAGCGTGAAGCTCCCGTCGGGCTCCGTGATTGCGTACGGGTCGTCGCAGGTAAGCTCGACGCAATCGAGGCAGTAGACCAACGAGGGTATCGGTGCGGGCTCAGTTTGGGTCACGTAGACCGCCGCACCCGAGATCGGCAGCTCGCCGTTCGGTGCGAGCACAGTACCTTTGAGGAGTGCGTCACCGTTCACACCCGGGCACGCACCACCTTCGTCCGCCGCCGACACTCCGCTTCCGATATCGAGGCGCGGCCCGGTCGTGCCATCGGGGGCAGCGCTCCCCGCCGAGGTTTCCGAGCTGGGCCCAGCCGAGTCTGTGCCGTTCGCCGCATCTTGGCGCGGCGCCTGTCCGCAGGCGGCCATGAGGGCGATGCATGTAACGCATCGACGAAACATCGGCCCAGGCTCGCATGAGGGGCTCCGTTTGTCATCTGGGGGAGTCGCTCGGTGCGTGGGCGATCGTGGGGCGCGCTACGGCTCGACGTAGTTGTTGCAGGCCTGCACGACCTGCGTCACGCCGGCGTTGCTGAGGAACACGCCGAAGTCGGGCGCGCACACGTCGCCGAGGGCATGGTGGGGGAACGATTCGGTGAACTCGGCGAGCCGCGGCGCCAGCTCGGCGCCGTCGATGCCGTCCCACTGGTCGTCGGGGCACGCGTTTGGCTTGTCGACGCCGACCAGCGAGAGCACAACGACGTCCTCCACGTAGCCGCCCTTGTTCGCCGCGATCGCGCTCACCCAGTCGGCCGGAGCGCCCGGCGAGCCCCACTCGGTGTTCTCCTCAACGTCGTCCTCCTCGTCGGTGACGATCAAGATCACCAGCGGGCCGTCCTCGCGCAGAAAGTCCTCGTGCGGCCCGTCCACTCCGACCGCTTCGGGCGCGATCGCCTCGATCGTCATCTGCATGGGGCGTTCGTCGGGGTCGCCGGCGACACCGAGCGCGGTGGCACAGGCAAGCTCCGCGTCTAGCGTGGGGCCGTACGCCATCCAGCTGGCGCCGCTCGAGTAAGGCGTGCACATCGCGGTTGGCGTGGAGGTGACGAACAGCGCCGAGTCCGTCGCGAGCACGCCGACATGGATCGAGTCCATCACGCTCGGCAGTTGTTGCTGCAAGGAGGCGAAGAACGGCCCAATCGCGGAAGTCAGCTTGGTCTGCTCCTCCGTCATCGTGTCGGAGTTGTCGAGGACGACGACGATGTCGAGGGTCGTGCACTGCACCGTCGGCAGGGGCTCGTGGCCGGTCGAGCTATCGCCACCGTCGCTGCTACCGTCCTCGCCGCCGTCCTCACTGCTGCTCCCGGCGTTGCTCAGGCCGCTGCTTTCGTCTGCCATGGCGGTGGTGTCCGATTGCGCCGGGGTGATGCCGGATGATCCTGTGCCGGCCGATGCTTCCCCCAGCCCGCGGTCGTGACCCGCGAAGCAACTCGCGGCGAAGAGCGGCGCGATCATTGCGACCCCGATCGTTCTGCCGCGGCCCCTCGCTCGCATTGACCGCGCTCGTTCGTCAGTCATCCGGTGCCCCATATGAGATCCACGCGCGGATAACTTCGATTTCGTTGGCGGTGAGCGGGAGCGCGCCGAGGGGCATCTGCATGCCTGAAATCCCGTTGCCGGTGAGTTTCGTGATGAGATAGCTGTTCGTCGGGTTGCCGGGAGTCACGCGCGGCACGTCGGGGTTCTGCGACGATGGCAGCATGAGGTTGTCGTACGAGCTGCCCTGCGTCAGATCGAGCCCGGCCGCGGGAGCGAGCTCGCCGTGACACCCAGCGGTCGCGCACCGAACGTCGAGAATCGGCTGGACGTGCTCGGAGAACTTCGAGCCGCTGTCGGTCGGCGTCTCGCCGAACTCCGCGGCGTACTGGCAACCGGCGTAGTCGATCGACGCGTAGGGCCCCTGTCCCTCGGGTTCGCTCGCACCCTCGATCCAACACGCGATCGCGATGATCTCGGCCGACGACAGCGGCTGGTTCGCAAGCGGCATCGGGCTGCCGGGGACGTTGCCCTGCAGGCGCTGCAGCAGGTATGACTTCCAAGGATTGCCCGGCAGAAGCAGCCGGTAGGGATCCTCGCCGCCGAATTCGCCGTCGCGATTCGGATCGCCGGCGCGGATTTCCGTCTCGAGCAACGTCTTCACCGCCGTGGGCAGGTTTGGATAGTCGTTGACCTCCAGCGCGTCAACGCCCGGCGCGTAGGAGATCGCGTTGTCGACCGCACCTACCGTGAGCATCCCGGCGGTAGTCTCGCGCTCAATCGCGATGCTTTCGAACTGCCCAGGCATGTCCATCGCGTTGGGGATGGGGTCGCGCAGGTAGACGACCGCATGGACGACGCCCATCATGTCGGTATTGATATCGACATACGCAACCTCGGTCGTGAACATCAGGTTGCCACCCGTCGTGAACCGCAGGCGATCGCCGACCGGCTCGCAGCCCGAGAACAGGTTGAGCGGATCGGCCTCGGCGAGGTTGCAGGGCGCTTCGAGCTGCGCGAGCATCGTCTGTGGCGTGTGCAGGTCGGGGTACTCCTTCTCGTTGTGACAAACACCGCCGGCCGGCGAGCACGAGCGCGTGACGACCTTTTCGTGCAGATCGAGATAGGTCGGGAATTCTCTCTTCGCCTCCTCGATGTACTCGGCCGCCGGATCCTCGGATCCGTCGGGCTCGCCCGTGGAGCTTCCCCCGTCGCCGTCGGTTGGGCCGGGATCCGTGTTGGCCGCGGCGCCCGATGAGTCGCTCGCATCCCCGTCCCCAACCGCGAAGCGGCCATCGGGCCCGCTGCCCACCGTGCACGCGCTGACCGTCAGCAACAGCCCGAGTCGTTTCCACCGGCGTTTCATCGTCCTTTCTCGCCCCTCAGAAAATCACGTTGACGGGATCGATTCCCGGCCAGATGCCCTCGATGTCGATGTCGAGCAACGCGAACAACATCGCGTAGTAGTTCGTCGTGCCGAACACCGGCTCGCCGTTCATGACCTCCATGGTCATGGGATCGGTGTGGCCGAAATGCTCGCCGGGCTTGCCAACGAGGCCGCCCGAGACGAACCACGCTTGGTAGCGCGAACCCGGAGCGCCGGTATGATCGGATCCGCCGCCCGAGTTGTAGCCATTGTCCAAGATGTTGTCGCGCCCGAACTCGGTCACCATCGCGATGATGGTGTGGTCCCAGTAGGTACCGCCGTCGAGATGGGGCATCTGCTTGAGGGCGAAGTTAAGGCCGCACAGCACCCGTGCGAGCTCGTTCGCGCTCGGCGCGTACGCGGTCATTTCGCCCGAGTGCGTGTCCCATCCGCCCACGTCGGCCGCGAGGTTGCCGCTGTGGCCGATGGTGACGGCCGCAGATCCGTAGCCGAGGAATCGTAGCGCGAGTGCGGTGTCGCGGCCGAGCTGCGTCGTGCCGAGGATTGCGGCGAGTTGCGCGTTCGTCAGCCCATTGAGCGTGCCGTTGGGCTCGTCCTCGACCTTGAGCGCGGGGTCGAGGAACACGTTACGGAACGCCTCGACGTTCGCCTTGCCGTTTGCGAGCCGTGAGATCTGCTCCTTGTGGGCATTGCTACGTGACTTGATCGCGTAGTCGTCGAGCCCGGCCTCCAGCGCCCGCGCCCATTTGGGCTGGCCGCCGGCGTTGTCGCCGTTTTGCGCGACGAAGTCCGAGTGCGACGGCACCATGACGGGCGTGATCGAGCCGTGCGGGATTCCCAGCGGCGTCGTCGCATTCCCGGTGCCGATCACCGCCGGCGGAAACACGAGACCGGCGCCGCCTTCGGTGTAGTTCCTGTGTGTGGAGTAGATCCGGCTCATGATGCCGGGCCCGCCCTCGCCGAAGCCGCTCGCGATCCAGTTGCGCGCGGTCGGGTGATCCCCCACGCCCGTTGCCGCGCCAGGCGTGTGATCGATCGTGCCCAAAATCGAGAACTCGTGGCTGATTTGCGTGATGGGAGGGATCGCGGGCAAGCCGAGCGGAACCGTGTCTTGGTAAGGCAGGTTGTCGAACACTCCGCCCACCGTCCACTCGGTGCCGGGGCTGCCCGCCTGGGTGCCAAACGGGTTCCAGCGCGGATCTACGTCGGCGTTGAACATCGGCACCGTACGCGCGCCGCCGTCGAGGTTGAACAGGATGAGATGGTTGTGGCGCGACGACGGGATCGGCAGCGCCGCCTTGCTGATCCGTGGGATCCACAGATGCGGAGCGATCGCGCCGGTCGCGATGCTGCCGAGTCCGACCTTGAGGAAGCTGCGACGACGAGTCTTGCTCGAGAGATTCGACATGGTCCTTCTCCCTCCCTGTCTTAGTAGTAGATGAAGTCCGCCGACTTGAGTACGAGGCGGCATGCCTGCACGGCGAACTCCGTGGGCGTGCAATCGAGATCGTCACGGCACAGCGTGATGCCGTTTTGCGCGCCTTCGGACGCACCATCCATGACCGGCCGAATCAGCGCGGCCGAGTACACTTGATCGATGGCGTCCCACAGCGCGGCTTCGGACTTGTCGGTGGGGTCCGTGATGACCCCGAGCGGGTAGATCGGCGATGTGGTCGACGCCATTGCGCAGAGTTCGGCGGTCAACGTCGCCTGGGTGAGCGCGGCGATGAGACCCGTCCGGCTCTCGCGGAACTGCGCGATGCGATCAGGACAGCCGCCGAGCAGCTGCGCCTTGTCGCGGAACGTGTAGTCCGGGGCCGTGCCGCCCACGGCGGTCGGATACGTGTGCGGGTGGAAGCCGACGCTGCCCTGCTGAACTTCGGGGTAGCGGTGGTCGCAGCCCGCGACCTCCAGGCCGGCGAGTTTGTACGCGCTCGCCAGCCAGTCCTCGGCGTCCATCTGCTTGATCGGCCCATGCCAATATGGCGGATCCCACTGGGCCGCGTCGGCCGCGTCGGCCTCGTCGTAGCGGTTCGTCGACGTATAGAGGATCGACGTCAGGATCTCGCGATCTACGGCACGCACGTTGCCGCCCTGCTCGGTCATGAGATCGACCAGCGCCTGCCGCACCAGCGGTAGCTCGGCCCCGGCGTCGTACCCGAGGTAGCGAGCGAGCGCGCGGTCGACGTACGACTCAAAGAAGTTCTCCTGCCCTGCGATGAGCTCGCCCGGCGTGCGCAGCACTTGCCACTGCGCGTCGTCCAGCGTGCTCTGATCGATCACGTTCAGCTCCGGGTCAGATGCGTCCGGCATCGGCGGATCGATGATGACCGTCCGGTCACCCCAGAAGTCGCTGTTGCAGGCCGACTGGTTCGGCGACGCGCAGTTGTTGGTGTCGACGACGACGCGCTTCGCGTTCGCCTGCATCGGGTCGGGAGCAGGACGCTCTTCCCACAGGTGCCATAGCGGGGCGAGGGCGAGCCGTTCTGCCGGTGTGGCCTCGCGCCCGAGGAACGCGCGGAAGCTGAACGCGACGAGGTCGAGTCCGTCCCACCGTCCGAGAAACCCGGGGTGCGTGGTGGCGAGCTCGGCGAACTGCGTGAGCGTGATGGTGCCCGCATGTAGCTCGCCGGCGATCGCGTCAAGGTCTGCGATGTAGCCGTAGTGCGTGACGGCCGAGTTCATCTGGAACGCGTCGGCCCACATCCGCTGGCTCGTGCGGATGTAGTCGGGGCGATCCATGAACGAATCGACAATCTCGTCCTTCGTGTGCCACTTGCAATCGCGTTCGTATTCGACTTCGGTCGGCGACTGGCCGAGCAGGTCGATGAACGCACGTCGGCAGAACTCGATGGCGTCGGCCTCCACGGGCTCCTGGCCCTCGCCCTGGATCGAGGGGCACGCGGCCGCGTCGACCACGTTGTCGAACTCGAGCTCTGCACACGGGTCGGCCGCGTCGCTGTCGCCGCCGCCAGTGTCGTCGCTGTCAGCGTCAGCGCCGGGCGTGTCGTCGTCGCTGGGTTGCGTCGGCGAGGTGTCTGATTTCTCGTCGTCATCCCCGCTACCTCCACCGCCGCCGCAGGCCGGTACCGCCAGGACAACGGCGATGCTCCATCGTCGTCGCGCTCGGAACATGGATGCCCCCTCTCGTTGTCGCCCGAGTCCAGCCGCACGCGGCGGAGAGGATCCGCGGCGAACGCCTCCCGAGACCCGCCGCGCTCACGCGGTGGCGGGCCACGCCTTCACAAGCCGAGTGTGAGACGTCGCTCCGCATGGCGTTTCCGGCCGGGAGGGAAAAAATTCGCACGCGCGAGGATTCGCTGGAGGCGATCAGGCGCCGTGCGTTCTGCGGCCGATTGGTTCACGCGAGTCGAGTGTTTTCCCGAAACGGGTCCTCGAACACGCGTCGCACTTCAATCGCCTGCGTCCCGCACCCGCCCACGACGGCGGCCGAGCACGTGGCTCGGCCGTCGTCGACGTGGATCCGACTACCCCTTCATCATGTCCGCCATGCGGCGGGCGATCTCGTCGCGCGAGACGATCTCAACCACGGCGCAGATCGTCCATCGATTGCCGCCGGCGTCCTTCACGGTGGCAGAGCGATAGCCCCACGGCTGGTTCTTTGGCTCGTTGACCGTGCTGGCGCCTGCTTGCAACGCGCGTCGGTACGTCGCATCCACGGCGTTGCCATCCTCCACATAAAGTGACAAAGAGGCGGGCATGGGATCATAACCCCCCATGGGTTCGCCGCACATGATCACGCTATCGCCGATGAGCACCTCCGCGTGCATGAGCGAGCCGCCCGGCCCGTCGTAACGGTCGACGATTTTGGCGCCAAACGCGGCTTCGAGGAAGGCGACGACCTTGGCTGCACCGGGAACGATGAAGCTAGGGGTGAGCGTATGGTGTCCCGCTGGGCGAAGATTCGACATTGGTTGACTCCTTGTTTGGGTAGGTCGCAGCGCGAGATCGATGTGCTGTACACCGCGAGTGTTCCCGCACCGCCTGCGCTGCTTGACTACCGCGAGACCCTGACAGAATCTGTCAGCAATGTGGCGCGCCGATCGATTGGCGGAGTTGCTGGACCGACTCCGCCGGACGGAAACGACCACCGTGGCGCAACTGGCTGAGGACCTCGGCGTTAGCCCGCGAACGGTGTACCGCGATGTCGCTGCCCTCAGGCATCGCGGGCACGCGATTCAGGCCGATCCTGGGCCGGGCGGCGGCGTTCGTTTTGATGGCACGCGCGGGGTGACGACGGTGCATTTGACCCTCGCCGAAGTCGTGACGCTTTGGCTTTCGGCGCGCCTCTCCCAGGGCGCTAGTGATCTGCCGTGGAGTGGAGCCGCTGACAGTGCGCTGGCCAAGCTCCTCGCGAGTCTTCCGCATACGAAGGGCCGCGAGCTGCGGGCGTTGTGTCGTCGCGTCGTCGTGGGGCCGCCGTCGAGTACCGGCGTGAGCGCATCGGCGGGCAGGCCACCTCCGGAGTTGCTGAGGTTGTTCGAGCATGCGTTCTCCGTCGGCGTGGCGCTGGGGTTTGCCTATGCCGATCGCATGGGTCAGCAATCCCAGCGACGCATGGAACCCCATGGCCTCCTGGTGCGGAGCCCCGTGTGGTACGTGCTGGCGCGCGACGTCGACAAGGCGGAGCCGCGGATGTTTCGGATGGATCGGATCTCTCGCCCGCGGTTGCTGGAGACGATTCGGTTTCGTCCCGATGCGGGTGTCATCGATCGGCTCATGTGTGCCGAGGGGCCATGGCGGCCTTTGATCGGCGAACTCTCAGACTGGCGCGGCGAGCGTCACCAGGGCCGACTCCCATGAAGAGCCGCCGGCCAGGGGTCGCGTTCATGTCGAGCCGTTCCGCGACCTAGTGCCCTGGAAACCTGATTCGCGACGCGGCCTTCACAGCCCGTCGAAAGGGGTCGACGCGCCGGAGAACGACGCGACGTTCGCATCCATGGCATGGGCCATCGCGAGCAGCACGCTGTCGTAGGAGGCACCGGACGCGTCGATGAGCCTGCCGGGATTCACGGCGCCGGCGGCCCCACCCGCGAGCATTGCGGTGAGGTCGTCGTGTGCGTGCACCCAGCCGTCGGCGGTGTCGCTGCCCATGTACACGAGGCTGTTGTCGAGCAACGTGGATCTGCCCTCGCCGACCGCGTCCATGGCGGCGAGGAAGTACGCGAACTGGTCCATGTGCCAGCGCACGATGCCGCGGTGTGCGTTGATGATCTCCGGAGCGGTTCCGCTGTGGCTGAGGTTGTGGTGCTTGTAATTGCCGAGCCCAAGGAACGCGAAATCCTTGTTGCCGAATCCGTAGTCCAGCGAATAGGTGACGATACGAGTTGCGTCGCAGCGGAGTGCGAGGACGACGACGTCGAGCATGGCCTTGGTGTGATCGACGAACGACAGATCGGCTGCGGGTGCCATGGCCTCGCCACCGCACCCGAGCTGCGGAGGCATGTTCTGCAGCGAGGACTCGACCTCGCGCACCGCCGTGAGGTACTCGTCAAGCTTGTTCGCGTCATCGGCGCCAAGCCGCGGCGTGATCGTATCGATCTGATCGATGGTGTGATCGAGGATGCTTTGGCGCAACCGCAACCGCTTTTCTGCAAGCGCCGGGTCCGCTCCGTTCGGGACATAGATCTGATCGAACGCAACCTGAGCGCTCTCGAGCGGCGCATTCGGAGCCGTCGGCGACGACCACGAGATATACGTGTTGTATCCCGACGCCCAGCCCGTGTCGGACGGCGGACCGCCCTCATACGGTGTGGGTCCGAGGTGTAGCGATCGGATCGCAGTGTCTGGGTCGAGCGCATCCGCGATCACTTGATCGATCGATATGTCGACCTGCGGCGTTTCCTTGTCGCTGATGGGCGCGCCCGTCAGGAAAGAAGCCGTGCCGCGCGAGTGGTCAGGCGCGCCACCATAGTCACCGTTTAGGGAGGGTGTCCGACTTTTTGTGTAAGCGGAGCCCGCATGATCTCAGACGGGCAAGCGCCCTTCGAAGTGGATCGCGAGCTGGTGGAGGGCGCGTCCCCAGTCCTTGATGGGCATAGCCCAGTTGTTCTCGGCGTTGCGTAGCGCGAGGTAGAGGAGTTTCTCGACGGCCTCGTCGTTGGGGAAGTGGCCACGAGCATGGAGGATCTTGCGCAGCGTCGCGTTGAGCGACTCGATCGCGTTGGTCGTGTAGATGATCTTCCGGATCTCGGGCGGGAAGACGAGGAACGGGACGACCTGTTCCCACTGTCGCCGCCAGATCGCAGCGATCATCGGGTAGCGACTACCCCACTCGACTTCGAACGCGTCGAGTGCTGCAGCGGCGACGTCTTCCGACGCGGCAGTATACACGGGCTTCAACGCGCCGGCGAGAGATCGGCGGTCCTTGAAGGAGACGTAGCGGGTCGAGTTGCGCACCATGTGAACGATGCACGTCTGCACCGTGGTTCGCGGAAACACGGCGGCGATCGCATCGTGAGCAGCAGCGAGAAGGCTGAGGGTCGCGGCTGCGGATCGGCGCAAGTTTTGT
>CADEGN010000094.1 GCA_902826865.1 uncultured Myxococcales bacterium | reverse complement strand
GGGGGGGGCGGCATGGGGCGGGGGACGCCGGCCGCAAAGGAGTGGGGGTCTTCGGGCGCCCGGCGAGGCCCACGAGGGGGGCCGGCGGCAGGCGGCGCAGGAACTCGCGCACCCGGGGGAATGGGCCGCGCCAGTCGGCCATGGCCAACCCACCGGCATCATTCACCGGGGGGTGCCCGTTTAACTCGTCGAGCAGGCTGCGGCGCTGCTTGCTGCGCCCAATCAACCGCTGGAGCTCGTCCTCCCCGGCGCCCTCGCACAGAACATCCGTACGGCGCACCCACGTCTCGGTCCGAAGCTCGTCGTCGTCCGCCCGCCAACCGATCTCGACCAGGCCGTCTGCTTGCAGCTCCGTCAGCAGGCGACCGGGCGGCCGTCTTCCCCGACTCGTTGTCAGTTTGACGATCGGCACGCCCGCAGCTCCGGCGCCAGCAACACTTGCAAGCACCTCGCGGGTCGCTTCAGTGACATCCGTCCCGCCGAGCAGCGGTCCGCCTCCCTCGAGGGCGAGGCGCCCGGTCTCGGTGAGCGTCACGACGCGCGCGTCTGCGTGGGTCATCAGCCCCGGCAACGCGACGCGAACGACCTCGCCGATCGGCGCGACGTAGTAGTCGGAGACCCAGTTGCACAGCGCGAGCAACTCGTCGGTCAAGCTCGGCGAATCATCGAGCACGTCGACGAGCTCGCGAAGTTCTCGGCCTGCGTCAGCCGTCTCGGGATCGTGGGCCAGGACCACGCCGACCAGCACGCGCGCGCCGAACGGCACCAGGACGCGCGTGCCACGGGCAGGAAGCTGCGGCCATTCTGGCGGCACGGCGTAGTCGAACGCGCGGTCGAGTGCGACCGCGACTGCGACGCGCACGCGCCGTGTCACCTCCGGCGGCTCCGCTCGGCTTCACGCCGCGCTTCATCCACGGTTGTGCGCAAGGCGCCGAGTTGACGCCGTCGCGAGATGACGATGTCGACGGCTGCGAATGCGACCATCGCGGCGCCGATCGAGAACGCCAGGCGTGCGAGCACAGCCGGCCACAGTTGCTCGAGCCCCGCCTCCGACGCGTCGGCCCCACGCGCTCCGGCGGCTATGGCGGTGCGAAGTTGGTTCATGAACCACAGCAGCATGGGGCCAGCGATGACCAGGGCAACCGCCAGCGACGGTCGCACGACGGGGATCTCCGCGCTATCACCGGAAACCGCCCCCAGACGATCGGCGAGAACGGCGGCGGCAACCGCGGCCAGGAGCGCAAGCGCGGCCAGAGCAATCGCCGGCAGCATCGCTTTTTGCAGCCAGTCCCCCGCGACGGCAAGGGCATCGCCCCCGCCATCGGCCAGCGCCGGCGCGAGCGCGGCGGCATCGATCTCGGGCACCGAGGCGGGCAAGACAAACGCGAGCCCGCACAGGGCGATCCCCGCCCCTAGCCAGGACGAGGAGGGGCGCAGGCCAGCATCCCGCGCCCGAGCGATCCGGGCCGCCGATGGGGACACGGTGGCGTCGGCAGACATCGCCCCCGACATCTAGCAGCGCGGCCGTCGGCGCGCCAACTGCTGGCAGGACCGGATGGCAAGGCCAGACAACCGCGCGCGACGCAATGGCACACTCGCCGGATACGCGCGCAGATCTTCGTATCGAGATCGACGTTCAGCCACCCGACGGCATAGCCGTTGCACAGAACGCGAGCGATGCGCCACGACCCCATCGCCGCCAGCTGGCAGCGTCGAGCCTACCTTGCGCTCTTCGAGTTCAACCCGCTCTACTTGCTCAGCGCCGCACTGGTGCTCGTCGGCGTTCAGCTGGCCTCCGAAGCGCTGGTCCGGCGCGGGAGCGCTGGTCAGCTGGGAGTCGCGGCGATCGCGGACCTCTACGCGTGGGCTTTGATCGGCAGCGCGGCGCTGCTGGTCCGCACCGGCTCGCGCCGTCCGGCGGTGATGCTCGCCGTGCTCGCACTGTTGTTCATGCTCGATCCCGTCGCCCACACTGAGATGTGCGCGCGCCTTGGTGCGGTCGGGACCGCAGCCGCGCTCGCATGGCTCATTTCGTTCGTGGCCAAACTCCGCGCGCTCGCATGGGCGCTTCAACTAGCGCCCTCGATCAGCGCGCGCGCGGTGCTGTGGATGGGGGCGACGGGCCTTGCCGCGATTCCGCAGCTGCTCCCTCACCTCGATCGCAGACCGGCTTCCATCATCGTTGCCGTGTGGCTGTTCGGCGTCGCCGCGACCGCCGCCTGGAGTCGGCGACGAATAGCCTCCATCGCCGCCCTCGACGCATGGGGACACTCCGTCTTGGACCGTGCTTCGCGAGGGGTTTGGCTCGGTGTGTTCGCCGCACTGATCGTCCATGTCGTATTTTGGCTGGAACGGCACCGCGCGGGCCTCGATCCCTTTGTGTTGTACTTGGTCGGCGGAGCACTCGCGACCCGCTGGCTCACGCGTGAGCGATCGATCTGGCTTGCGGTGGCGGGCCTGGTACTCGGCACGTGCATCGTGACGCCGCAATGGGGCAGCCTCGCTGCCGCGCTGTCGGCACTCGCGCTGCTCCTGCGGGCGCATCGCCGGCCGTCCGCCACGCTCGCCCCACAACCACCGATGGCCGGAGATCCGTATCGCCGCGAGCCGATGGCCCCACCGCCTGCTGGGGAACGCAGGTTTGTTGCGTCCGACCCGGCGGCACGTCTGCGCTTGCATACCGGGGCGGCCGCCTGCGCGTACCTACTCGTGTGGCTGCACGACTTTCACGGAGGATCGGCGCCGCCCCACCTATTGGGACTCGATGCCGTGCTGGCCATCCTGACCGTGCTGTGGGCGTGGCGCGGCCGAGTGCGGCTTCCCCTCTCGCTCCCCATTGCCTCGGCAATCGACCTCGCGATGCGTTCGGGCGTCATCCCCACTCCGCAATCGGATCTCGCGATCGGTCTGGCCTGCGTCACCGCCGGCTTCGCATCGCTCGCGGCCGCACTCGCCGGCTCGTTGTGGTGGCGACGGATCCGGGAACGAGCGAGCGCGCGCGGGTCGGCGGGCGTAGGCGAGGCGTTCGCCCCACCTACCTAACGGAGCCACGCGTGGGCGAACGCAGAGGTCGCCGTCGCGCCACGATCCCCACGGTTCCACCGCGCATCACGCTCGTCTATGCTCGCGCCTCATGCCGTACCCGCTTCGATCTATCTCGGTGCTCGCCGTAGTCGCGCTCTGTGTTGTCGCTTGCGAGACCGCGTCGACGGGGCACCGCGGCACATCCACCCCCGGGGGTGGAGGATCGTCCGCCGCGGTTCCGGTTGAGCTCGGGCCGGCGGTCGAGCTCGCCGTCGGCGACGCGCACGTGTGTGCGCGACGACGATCCGGCGCGGTCCAGTGCTGGGGCGCGAACGCGATGGGTCAACTTGGCAACGGCACGCAGCAGGATCAACTCAAGCCGGTGCAGGTGCGCGGTATTGTCGACGCCGAGCAGATCGTTGCGGGTGGCGGCTTCAGCTGCGCGCGGCGGCGCAACGGCCGTGTCTCATGCTGGGGACGCAATGACGCCGGCCAGCTGGGCGACGGCGCAGGAGGCCCCGGACGCCCCGCCGCGTCGGTGCCCACCGAGGTCCGCGGGCTTGCGGACGTGGTATCGCTCGCCGCCGGCCGTCGGCACGTCTGCGCCATCCGCAAGTCCGGCTCCGTGGTGTGCTGGGGCGACAATCGCGACGGTCAACAGGGCACCACCTCACGTGCGGTTTGGGTTGCGCCGGTGGCCGTCGCCGGCCTCGTCGATGCGCGCGCGATCGCGATCGCGGCCGGGGACGGGCACACGTGCGTGCTGCGAAACAAAGGCAACGCGTTGTGCTTCGGTCGCAACGATCGCGGGCAACTCGGGGCGATCGGACCGGGGGGAGCCACGCCGCGAGCGATCGGCGGCACCGAAGGCGCCGGCGCGATCGTGGCGGGCGCGAACCACACGTGCGTCCGCACGGCGATGAGCACGGCGCTGTGTTGGGGCGACAACGCCGCGGGCCAACTCGATGGCGCTCCGGGCAATGCGGCTGGCAAACCGGCAGGCCCACCTCTCACGCGGGTTTCGCTGCTCGCCGCTGGCGACGCCCACAGCTGCGCGCGCAACGGCAGCGGCAAGCTGGCCTGCTGGGGCAGCAACGACGACGGTCGCCTGGGCTTGGGCGACACCGAACCCCACGCTGGCGCGACGCCGATCGATCGCCTGTCCGACATTACCGCGGTGGCGGCCAACGCCCGCACCACGTGTGCGTTGACCGGTGGTGGCCGCGTGATGTGTTGGGGCAGCAACGCCGCGGGGATGCTCGGCACCGGTGCTCCCGGACCTGGCCCAATGCGCCGACCGGTCGCCGACGTCGAGGGCGCGGCGACGGTGGTCTCAGGCCAGACGTTCTCGTGCGCGCTGGACCACGGCAACGTCGCCTGCTGGGGTGGCAACGACTTCGGCCAATTGGGTACCGGCAGCATCGCTGCCGCACGTGCGCCCCAACGGATCTCCACGCTGCGCGACATTGCAGCCATCGCGGCCGGCTGGCAGCACGCCTGCGCGGTCGGACGCTCCGGGAAGTTATGGTGCTGGGGCGCCGGGGCCCGAGGCCAGCTCGGTGATGGGGGCCGGGCGAACCGTCGTCAACCCGTAGAAGTCGCCGGGATCTCTGATGCCGTCGAGGTGGCTTGCGGTCGCGCGCATACCTGCATCCGCCGCCGCGACGGTCGCGTTACGTGCTTCGGTGACAACGAGTTCGCCCAGGTCGGTGCCCCGGCGAAGGCGGACGCGCCAAGTCCTCCCACCGACGTCGCCAACCTGCGCGATGCGGTCGCCATCGCGGCCGGTGGCGCTCACAGCTGTGCGATCCGAAGCGGCGGCAAGGCCATTTGCTGGGGACAGAACCGCTTCGGTCAGTTGGGCAACGGCGCAGGTGCGAAGGACCTCGCGACACCGGTCCCGGTACCGGTGGCCGTGCACAAGGTCGACGACGCCGCGGAAATCGCACTTGGAGACGGCCATTCTTGCGCGCGCCGACGCACCGGAGCGATCGCGTGTTGGGGTCACAACGACCGCGGTCAGCTCGGTGCGGGGGTCGACAGTGATTGGAGCACGCGCGTTCCAGTTACCGGGATCACAGACGCTGTGGGACTCGGCGCTAGCGCTTCGCACAACTGCGTCGCGCGGGCCAATGGAACCGCTGCGTGCTGGGGCGACAACGCGTCGGGTCAACTCGGCGGCGGGCCAGGAGGACTCGCGCGGACGCCGGTGCCCGTGCAACAGGAGAACCAGCTCGTACAAGTGGCGCCCGGCGGCGATCACAGCTGTGGTCGACGCAGCGGCGGGGAGCTGGTGTGCTGGGGCAGCGACACGCAGGGGCAGCTCGGGGACGCGACGGTAGCGTTCGAAGCCCGACCCATCGCGGTGGCCGGGTTCTAGTGTGGTGAATCCGAAGCAAGTTGGGGCGGCGTTGTCGTCGCCCTGCTTCCCCGCTCAGAATCCGAGCCCGAGCTTGAACGCAACGCGGTCAAACGATGAACTTCGCGATCCGACGGTGAACGTCGGGCGGATCCAACCGATTGCGGCGTGGAGGAACATCCAGCGGGTCACGGCCCATTGCACGCCGCCGTCCAACCCGAGCGTGTAGACCAGCGCCAAGTCGTTGCGATCGAACAGCTCGACACGGGCAGCGCCGACGCCACCTTGGAACTCGAGCAGCGGCGTGACGAAGCCGGGATACTGCATGCCGAGTCCGAGTCGCTGCATCAGCAGGATATCAGCGCGACCACCCGCGCGAGCGGAGGGGCCCGACTCGATGCCGAACTCCGTGAGCAAGTTGACCCGCATGTAGCGTCGAACAGGTGTCACCTCGAGCGAGGCGAGGTGCCAGTCCTGCGCCCGGCCGAGTTGGTCCTGGACGCGAAAATAGCGGTAGCCGAGGACAAATGCCGCCGTGCGCTCCGGAGGCGTCGGCGGTCGCCGAAAGAGCAACCGCTCGGGCGACGGCGACTGTCGGGCCGAGCGCAGCACGACGGCATCGCGCTTGGGCTTGCTCGGCGGTGCTTCGGTGTTCGCCGGCGCCGCGGCTTGCCGATCCCACTGCGCGACCTCGTCGGCGCCGACCAGGCGCAGGCCAGGCTGGGCCCCGGTCGCCGCGCCCGATGCCGCAATCACCGAGACGCCCGGCCAAGCGCCGGTCGCCAACGCACCACTTGCGGCCCCGGGCGGGCTGAGATTTTCCGCGCGCGACTGGACCGTCGCCGCCTTGGCCGCGCCACCGGCCGGCTTCGGCGCGGCGTTGCCCGAGTTTGACGTCGCCTGGTTCGCGGACGGGGCCGCAGGCGCGGTGCTTCGGGCCTGCCGCGGCGCTGAGCTCGGCTGGTCAGCGCCGCCGGGCGATGGTGCCGCGTCGTCAGGTGCGTCGCCCCCACCCGCCGGGTCAACTGGCGACGACGGTTCTGCAGCTGGTTCGACCGGCGCCGGCATCCCGCGCCCGGGCAGCGGCGGCAACTTCGGCGGACCCAACCACAGCGCGATGACAAGGATCCACATGTGCGTCGGCTCTGGTTACAACAGCGCGTCGGTGCGGATGGAGTCGCGCATGTGATCGATGTCGTCGTTGTCGAGTTCAAACAACGAGCCGAACAGCGCGCGGACGGTACCCGCTCGGCTTGGGAGGTAGAAGCAGCGGATGAAGACGCCGGGAGCCACGACGACCTGGTAGGACCAGACACCCGTCCCGTCGTCAGCGAGCTCGCCGACGAGCTCCGCAGCTTGCTCTTCAACCAGAAAGTTGAGCTCGGCCAACGCGACCACCCGAGGCTCCGAGAGGTCAAGACCTTCGACGCCCGGGAGACCGCCTGTGGTGTCGAACAACGAATCGGGATCGAGGTCCTCCGTCGGCGCGTCTGGCAAGCCGCCAGCAGTCGCCGCCACCGCGGGATCGACGAGCTCGGACGGAAGCCAAGCTGAGAGCCCGACTGACGGGTCGACACGACCTAGCCCAAACACGTGCGTGGGCGGAGATCCGTCTAGCGCGGCCCCAAACACCTGGGCAGCGATGCGCAGGTGTAGCTCGCCCTCGACCTCGCGATCGATCTCCCACGGAGGCGCGATGTAGGCGGCGGAGAGCGTGCCATCGGGACTCCGCCAGTCCACATGTCCCTCGAGCCGCGTCGTGTCGCAGGCACCCGCGAATACCGCGAGCGCCACCGCACCCGCAGCGGTGCACGCGCGCAAACCAGGCCGCGAGGGTCCCACGTCCGCGAAATCGACCCGAGCTTTGATCGCCTTGAGTTCCAAGCGCGGACGCGGTCGCGCTCGGACTCAGCGAATCCGCGCGATCTCGGTCAGATAGTCCGCGCGGCCGACGTCGAGCGATATTACCGAGACGCTGTCGTCGAGCACGTTGGTGACGAACGCCCACTGACGGGCGCTATCGATCGCGATCTCGTCGGCGCCAGCGCCGACGTCGAGAATGTCGATCAGCCGCCATGCTCCGAGGCCGATCACCGCGAGGCCAGCGTCGCCGTAACAGCTCACCAGCGCCAGGGCCTCCCCGAGCGCGGGACGGTGAACGGCGAGGACGTTCGGATCCTCGCACAGCGGAATCACACCGATCACAGCATCCAGGGGATCGCCATCGGGCCCGACGGAAGTATCGATCCGGAGCAAACTGCCCGGCGTGGTCTGGACGAGAAGCAATCGCGGATCCGATCCGTCGCCCTCAAACGCGAGGTCTCCCATGAATGGCTGTGAAGGGACCACGTCCGGATTGACTTCCGCGAGCGTCGACTCATCCCCGGGCAACAGCTGTCCAAGACCGGGCGCGACGGTAAAGCGACGCGCCCCAGGGAAGAAGCGTTGGCTCGCATAGAGAAACGGTCGGGTACAGTCGCGGCTGGCTCTCGGCGCGGCTTCGGGATCGCACGGGCGCGATGCGACCGAAAAACCCCCGGTAAAATCGGTGCCGTCGAACGGATCCGGCGCGAAGAACTCGGTCTCCACATCCACAAGCTCGGGGCCAGACTCACCATCGAGCCCGATCAACGCAATTCCTCCCACGCCGGCGGTGTCACCCAGCAGCTGCGGCACGTAGGCGAGCCGATAGCCCTGATCATCAAGGACTACGCGAGCGGGGTCGCTCGGTATCGCGAGGTCGGATCGGTCGGTGCCTTCGACGATCAGGTGGGCTTCATCGCAGCGATGGCGTTCGTCCTGGCCGCACTCGAGGCGAATCGAATCACCGTCCGCAATCGCGTCGATCCACGCCACCGCCGGGGGGTTGCGCTGGGTCACAAGGAGCCGAATGGGGCCGCTTGCGCCCGCCGGCTGATCGGCAACGACATTGCCGACGGCTGCGGCCAGCACCGCGGGCGTGCCGCGAATCAGTGCCGCGGAAGCCGAGCAGTCGATCGGGCCGTCGTCCCCCCCTCGCCGACACGGGTGACGCGCTTCGTACGCGGATCCTGCGCTGCGCGGCGCGGCGATCGACGCCGCGAGCCGAGACAGGTCATACGCGAGCACGGCCGCGCCGTCTTCGCTCTCGTTCCAGTTGCCGTTGGTCACGAACAACCACCGACCGTCGGCGCTCGTGACAACGCCGGTCGGTTGACGGAATCCATCCAAAGTCGCCGGCGGAAGATCCGGACCACAGCCCCATTGTGCGAGCGCGGCCGCGAGCCCAAGCAGCGGGCGAATCGGTCGCTGCAGCGGGACCACCATGTTCCATAGTGTGCCCAACCCGACGCTCGACGGACAGCGGCCCATTGCCCTCAGCCGGTGGCCCCGGACATCGCTTCGGCCCAGCGCGCGAGCGCAATGCTCCACGCCCCGGCGAGCGCGACGAGGACGGCGGCCATCCGCACCAGCGGCGCGAGGGCCGGAGCGAACAGCGCGACCGCGCCTGGCCCCCGCCCGAGGGCGGCGGCGGTGAGCTCAACCGCGATCGCTGGCAGCAACACTGGCGTCGCGAGTGAGAGCGCGACCACTGTCGCTGCTACCAGCACGGCAACAAGCCGATCCGTGACCACCGCGCCGGCGCTCACAAGCGCCATTGGATCGCCCGGCGGCGCGAGCACAGCGAGATCCGCGAGGCCGGCGACAAGGGGGCGGTGGAGGCCGAGCCCAAGGGCGGCGGCGCCGCACAGCGCGATCACCAGGGCCGACCAGGGACCTACGGAGACACGCAGCACCGTGGCACCGGCGGCGGCGTTGCCAAGAACAACGTGCCCCACGAGTGCGAAGACGTGCCCGAGCACGGTGCCAAACACGATCTCGATCATGGCAGCGGTCCCCCACTCCGTGAGCGAGAGCTCGGACGCTACCGACCAGCGCGGCAATGCAGTCAGCGCCACCACAACCGCGAGCACCGCGGCGATTGGCAAATACGCGGGGCCAAACGCCGCGCGCCACGCCGGCTGCACCCGCACGATGGCGAACACACGCAGCCCGATCAAGCCTCCGAGCTGCAGCGGGGCGAGCAAGAGCCCCGTCAAGGGGCCTCCGGCCCACGCGGCCGCGCCTTCGCCAGGCTGCTGTAGCTATCGTGCGCGAAGCCGCGGAGTCGTTCGCCCCAAGTCGAGCCAAGCGCCCACACGCAGCCGAGCACGAGCACCGCGCGCAGAACGAGCGAGATCGCGGGATCGTTGATCCCCGTGGCTTGGGCGATGATTCCGGCAAGAACCGCCGCGGCTGCTGCGACGGCGAGGAGGACGAAGGCGATGGCGAGCACGAGCCCGAACCCTGCCTGAACCAGCTCAATCCCGGCCATCAGGCGTAGCCCCCGATCAGCCCGCGAACCACGATGTCCCAGCCACCCGCGGCGAGAAACAGGAGCAACTTGAGCGGGACGGCCACGAGTTGGCCCGGCGTCTGGGCAAAACCCAGGAGGATCAGGGCGTGCGCCACCAGCAGATCGAGGATGACGAGCGGCACCAGCACCACGACCGCCATCGCCAGTGCTTCGCCTAGCTCTGTGATGAGAAAGGCCGGGACCACCACGACTGGATCGCTCGGCGTTCGCCCCGTCGTCGCCGCGAAGTGTTCGAGCTCGGCCGGGTCGGCATGGCGCTCGAGGAACGCCCGCCACGGTTCGAGGATCTCCAGCCAGCGCGCCGGGGTTTCGGACAGTGCCGCGTCGACCCCACCTGCCTCGGTGATCCCGGCCGAGATGGCGTCGCCCACCGGCAGCATCACCACGGCTGTGAGCACGAGCGAGAGCGCCAACACGATCGGCATGGGCAGCAGCGCCTCCGCGCCCAGCCCGACACGAACCGCCCCGATCAATACGCTCGACTTCGCAAAGGTGGTCGCGGCCGCGAGCAGCAACGGTAACGCGGCCAGTCCCGCGATCACCACCCAGCTCGGGGTTCCGTCATCCACCAAGGTCCCAGCCTCCGCGCTCGCGCGACGCCGTCGCCGCACCTGCGGCAACCCGCGGCGAATCAGTCGTCCGTCCCGACTCGCGCTCGGACTTCATCCCGTTGTCGAGCTCGCACAGAAGCTGTGGCGCCGCCCCGGGCCCGATACCCACGAGCAAGCGCCGGTTGTCGATCACCATCACGACGGCGCTGTGCTGAGGGCCGAGCCGGATCGTCTCGAGCGCTCGCGGATCGGCCGCGCGTGCGCGACGGCCGAGCCAGCTCAGCACGCCCGCAAAACCGGCGAGCAGCAGAGCGAGCCAAACCAGTTGCAGAGGGGCCGACGCCGCGATGAGCACCATGGCCACCACGGTAGGTGCGCGCGGGGGCGTGGGCCAAGAAAGCGGCGGAAAACCGCCGGATGCACCGCGCGACTCATCCCGCCATCGCGCAAACGCCCGCCCGGGCAAAGCCGAGGCGGGCGCCCGCGAAGACCAACCGCTGTTTTCAGGCCACCAGCTCGATGATCGCCATCGGCGCGCCGTCACCGGGGCGCGGCGCGACCTTCATGATCCGCGTGTAGCCCCCCGGCCGTCCCTTGAACTTGGGCGCCACCTCGGTAAAAAGCTTCGTCAAGGCGTCGCGCGTCCGAACCATCCGCGCAGCCATGCGCATGGCGTGTACCACCTTGGCCTGCTCATCGGCGTTGCGCGACTCCACCGGCTTGGCAACGAGGTCCACGACGCCGATTGAGCGCGTGATCGTCTTCTCGACGAACTTCCGCAACTCCTTGGCCTTGGGCTCGGTGGTGGTGATCCGACCGTGGTCGATCAGCGAGGTAACCATGTTGCGAAACATGGCGTCCCGATGGGGAGCATTGCGGCCGAACTTGCGGCCTGCGTCGCGATGGCGCATGGGTCAGGTCTCCTCACGGACAGGCGGTGGGCCCTGCCAGTTGGGGATCTTCATGCCGAGCGAAAGGCCCATCTGAGCCAAGATCTCCTTGATCTCCTTGAGCGACTTGCGGCCGAAGTTCTTGGTTTTGAGCATCTCGGCCTCGGTCTTCTGGACCAAGTCGCCGATGTAGTGGATGTTGGCGTTCTGCAGGCAGTTGGCCGAGCGAACGCTTAGTTCGAGCTCGTCGACCGAGCGCCACAGGTACTCGTTGAGCTTGTCCTCTTCCGTCGGCTCTGCGACCGCCGCGTCCTCGATCTCCTCACGATTGATGAAGATCGACAGCTGCTCCTTGAGGATCTTGGCGGCGAACGCGACGGCGTCGTCGGGCCGCACCGATCCGTCGGTCCAGACCTCGAGCACCAGGCGGTCGTAGTCGGTGCGCTGGCCGACGCGCGCGTTGGTCACGCGGTAGTTCACCTTCTGGATGGGCGAGAACAGGCTATCGATCGGAATCACCCCGATCGGCAGGCCTTCGCGCTTGTTCTGATCGGCGGTGGCGTAGCCACGACCCATCTCGCAAGTGAGCTCCATCCGCAGGTGCCCGCCCTTCGAGAGGGTGGCGACGTGCTGCATCGGGTCGAGGACGGTCACGCCCGTTGGGCAGCTGATGTCGCCGGCCCTAACCTCGCCCTCGCCCTGCTTGTCGATGGTGAGTGTGCGAGCACCCGCGTCGTCCATGCGCAGGCGCAGGGCCTTGATGTTGAGGATGATGTCCGTGACGTCCTCAACCACGCCTTCGATGGTGGTGAACTCGTGGAGCGCCCCTTCGATGCGGACGGTGGTGATCGCGGCGCCCTGCAGCGACGAGAGCAACACGCGTCGCAAGCTGTTGCCGAGGGTGATGCCGTAGCCGCGCTCGAGCGGCTCACACGTGAACTTGCCGTAGTTGTCGGTCAAGCTCTCGGGCTCGACCTCGAGCTTCTTCGGGCGAATCAGGTCACGCCAGTTGCGGGCGATTGTGTTGGTATCCTGCATGGCTCGTCGTCCACCCTCTCGAGGAATCACTTGCTGTAGAGCTCGACGATCAGCTGTTCGTCGATGTCGGCGGCGATATCCGACCGTGCGGGCAATGCGGTGACCTTGCCCTTGAAGTTCTCTTTATCGAGCTCGATCCACGTTGGCCGCGGGCTGCGATCGACCTTGGACAGCGAATCGACGATCTTCTGAACCGCGCGGCTTCCCGTCACGACCTCGACCGTGTCGCCGGCCTTGACTAGATAGCTCGGGATGTTGATCCGCTTGCCGTTGACGAGAAAGTGCCCGTGAAGGGTGAGCTGGCGGGCCTCGGCGTGGCTCGAGCCAAACCCACAGCGCAGCACCACATTGTCCAGGCGACGCTCGAGCAGGCTGAGCAGATTCTCACCGGTGACGCCCTTCATCCGCGCGGCGCGATAGTAGTAACCGCGAAACTGCTTCTCCAGCAGCCCGTACATGCGCTTGACCTTCTGCTTCTCGCGCAGCTGCTGGCCGTAGTCGCTGGGACGACGCTTACGGCCCTGGCCGTGCTGACCAGCCGGGTACGGCCGGCGCTCATAGGCGCACTTCTGGGAGAAGCAACGATCGCCCTTGAGGAACAACTGAACGTCCTCGCGGCGACAGAGACGACAAACGGGACCGGTATAGCGAGCCATGATTGCCTCAGACCCTGCGACGCTTGGGCGGGCGGCAGCCGTTATGGGGGATCGGGGTGACGTCCTTGATCGCTGTCACGCGTAGGCCCGCCGACTGAATGCCGCGCAGGGCTGACTCGCGACCGGCGCCAGGACCACTGATGCGGATGATCACGGTGTGCACGCCGTGCTCCTGGGCGCGGCGCGCTGCCTCGTCGGCGGCGAGCTGGGCGGCAAACGGCGTCGACTTGCGCGAGCCCTTGAACCCTCGAACGCCAGCGGAGGCCCACGAAAGAACGTTGCCGTTCACGTCGGTGACGCTCACCAAGGTGTTGTTGAAAGTCGACCGGATATGCACGATGCCCGTCGAGACGTTCTTCTTGACACGCTTCTTGCCCGGCTTCTGCGTGGTTGCCATGGATCAGACTCGCTTCTTCTGGGCGATGGTGGCGCGCTTGGGGCCCTTGCGCGTGCGGGCGTTGGTGTGGGTTCGCTGGCCGCGGACCGGCAGACCACGGCGGTGCCGCAGCCCGCGGTAGCAGCCGAGATCCATGAGCCGCTTGATGCTCATTTGCACGTCGCGGCGAAGGTCGCCTTCGACCTTCAAGCCCGACTCAATCACGTGACGGATCGCGCTGATCTGCTCGTCGGTGAGATCGTCGGTGCGGACCGACGGGCCGACACCGGACTTGTCGAGGATCTGCGACGCCGTCACGCGCCCGATTCCGTAGATATAGGTGAGAGCGACTTCAATCCGCTTGTTTCGCGGGAGGTCGACACCGGCGATGCGTGCCATGAACTAGCCTTGCCTCTGCTTGTGCTTGGGGTTTTCGCAGATGACGCGAACGACGCCCTTACGCCGGATCACCTTGCACTTGTCACAGATCTTCTTGACGCTTGCTCTGACTTTCATGACTGACTTCTGCGGGTGGCGTTGGAGCGCGTTAGGCCGAGGATGGTGCCGCGTGTCGCGTCGAGTTCGGCGAGTCTGACGTCGACGTTCATTCCCGGGCGGAGCACCAGGCCCAGTCGTCGCAGCTCTGTCGAAATCCCCGCGGTGATCGTTGTTCCGTCCTCGGTCGTCAAGCGAAAGAGGCGTTGCGGAAGCTCGGCCTCGATTCGGGCAGCAACGACGTCGCCTTGGTGAGAGAGCATCTCGGCGAACCTCGTCCGGGGCCCAGGGAGCGCGGAGTGTAGGAGGGCGATTGTGGGAAGTCCAGCGGGGGAGTGCGTGATCGTGCCGATTGGGTTTTTCAACGGGAAAACAAGGGCTTAGCCCGCGTTCGACAGCGATCGTGCGCGTTTTCCGCCAACGAGACCACCCGCGATCCCGGGCCGAGCGACCCCGTGAGCCCTCGCCGCCGCCAGTCAGCTCGCGCAGCAAACGGTGACCGGCTGAAGCGGGCCAGCCGAACCGATCGACGCGCCCCCGGTGGCGTGGCCCGTGCAATCCGTTGGCGGGACGACACCTGCGCCAGAGATCCGCGCGGAGCTGCCATCGTTAGAAACTTCGCGGCAGTTGCCGTTGAACTGAACTGAATCGTAGGGCAAGTCGCTGCACGCGTTGCTTTGGAAAAGCACGATCGAGCCAGACGGGCACTCCTCGAAATAGTCCGCGCACGCGCACTCGGTACACCGGCGATCGTCGGCGAATGTACGGTAGCGAACGACTCGACTGTCGTCCCATTGCTCCGGACACGGAAAATCCCCCTCGCGCGCAACGCATAGCTGCGCGTCGTCAACGGGGAGATCCGGGACGCACGATCCAGTATCACAGACGGGAAACTGCTCCTCGCTCGTGCACAGAAGGAAGCGCTGGAGGAACACGGCCGGCGAGATGTCGATCGTGGGCACTGGTTCGCAGCTCGCGCCCTGCACGTAGTAGGGCTGTGCGCGCAAGGATGAGCCGAAGTTGATGTTTACGCTGGACGAGCAGAAGTTGGTGAGGTTCCACGAGTCGATCACAGCACCGGTGCAGTTGTCGCTCGCCCAGTGCTGCAGCGGCGTGGGGGTACACGTGGGCACGCCGACGCCTTCGCAGTCACACGCGCACGTGGCCGGCGGCGCGTCGAGTTCGGCGTAGACATCCGACCAAGCGGAGGCGAATGGGCCCTCGCAGTCCGGCGGCTTGTCGCCGCCGACGTTCCGCACCATCAGCGGGCCAACCCAATCGGGCCCGGGCAAAGGTCGGCAAGCTGTTCCCTCGCCACAGGCGACGGGGCCACCCGTCGTCGCGGCTGTGGTCGCCTCGGCAGCGGCCGTACCACCCGTAGTATCCGAACTGCTCTTCGTCGTGTTGGCTCCCCCGGTATCCGCTGTCGCCACGGTGCTGGACGTACCGCTGGAGCCGGCCTCGGTGGCCCCGATGTTGCCACCGCTGTTGGATGAGCCACACCCTGCCGCACTCAGGATCGTGGCGACAATTGCAACGCGCCGCATGATGGCCTCCGAGCCTGTCATCGTAGCGACTCCGCCCCGGCAAACGTCATCGTCCCGTCGATCGACGGACGCGGCCGACCCTCGATGTCGATGACAGGGTCGCCCGTCGTCCAACGCGCGGTCGCGCCGAGCAGCACCGGCGGATCCGATGCAAGCCGGGGAAATGGTAGGATTTGGAACCAATCGACTTGATTGGGTCCGAGGCTCTGGTTCCCGGGACCGGCGTACACCATCTCGGAGGCTGAGTAGGAAATGTCGGCGCCGACGCAGTCGATGGGGTCCATCGTCCCGCGGCTGAGCAACAACGACGCTCGTAGGGTGATGGTCTGCGCAGCTCCGCACGCGACCGCCGAGGTACCGCCGTAGAGCGTGGAGTAGACCACCTCGACGTTGCCACCATCGACCTGCAGCGCGGGTCCCACGGCGATCGTGCTGATCCAAGAGTTCGAAAGGAACACCCGCGCCGCGTCACCGTCGGCCCGCACCGCTGCTGGCACGGCGCCCGGCGCCAGGTCCACGCGATCGAGACGGAGCGTGCCGTCGATGGCCTCGAGCCTCGAGATAAACCGAACCCTGTCGACATACGCCACCGAATCAGCACCAACCATGATCGCCACTCCGGTTCCTGACCCCCACCTCAGCGGCTCGCCCTCTCCTATCAGCGCGACACGGCGACCGTCCGACACAGTTACGTGCTCGAGAAGCAGCGTATCGTCGTTTGGATTGGTGAGCGTCACCACGCACGACCCATCCTCGGGGATCGCCGCGACGGCGGAGCTGATATCCGAGAAGTCAGCGCTGCCATCGTCGGCCACGCGAACGGCGCAATCACCGGGAAAACACGCGCCCGTGGCCGAGTCGCAGGCGGTATTGGGGCACTGTTCGTGTCCGGTGCAGCCCACGCAGACGTTGGCCACCAGATCGCACACCGGCGTCGTCCCCGTGCACGCCTCATCCTGATCCCCCGTGCATTCTCCGCACGCCCCAGAGCCCAGACACACGGGATCCGCGGGGTCGCGCACACCACACGCGTCCGGTGGTGCGTCGCCGCAGGGGCGACAGCGCCCCATGTCGCAGATCGGGGCAAGTGCGTCCAAACAAGCACCGTGATCCTCGCACTGTGAACTCGTCGTGGCCTCGTCGGCGGCACTCGTGGTGGATCCGGCCGACGCCGTTTCGTCGCCTCCACTCGTGTCACTCGTCTCCAGCGAACTCGTTCCCGTAGGGCTCGTCGCGGCGCTCGTGCTCGCATCCACGCCCGAGGTCCCGCTAACACAGGCCGTGAGCACGAGCAGACCAAGACCGAGCGTCGTGGGTTGTAGCTCGAGCAAGACGGATTGCCTTGGCACGACGTGGAACCTTAGCAGGTGGCCGGAAAACTCGGCAACGTTGCGACGAGGATCGACTGCCGGCACAGCGACGTTGCTTCCGTTTGCGTGGGCCGCCACGCGTCGCCTCAGCGTCGGCGTCGGCGCGCCCGTCCAAGCGCGAGTGCGATGAGCCCCGCCCAACTCGGAGCCGCAGACGTGTTGCGACACGAACAGCCCTCCCCACCGCCGCTTTGTCCTGGTCCGCCGGTGCTGTCGCCTGTACCGCCGTCATCCGATGCGCTCGCAGACACGGTGGCGCTTGCATTTGTGCCGGCACCCGATGCCGACGCGCTTGTGTCCGCCCCCACCGTGTCGTCGACCCCGCTCTCGCTGGCCGCCCCGCCTTCGCTACCGCCGCTGGTTCCGCCGCCGGCACCCACCTGGTACATGCCACCGGGGCCGCAGCCTTCGTTGCCGGCGGCATCGGTTCCGCACAGCTGATAGGAGATGGTCGTCCCGTCGGGTTGGCCCGGCAGCTCGGCGCGGAAGAGGTCGCCGCCCATAAACGCCGCATCCACATCCGAAATCCTACCGTCGATCGAGAGATGGACGAACGCACGGTCGAGCCGCGGCCCCTCGTCGGTCACGGCGACGTCGGTGAGCGCGAAGTGGACGACCACGGCCGTGTCCGACGCGACTTCGGAGATCATCTCGGCAGCGCGCAATGCCGGCGGGGTCGTGTCCGTCGCTTGGGCGACCGAACCGAGATAGACCCGATCGACCGACGCCGACTCGCCGGCCCCCGCGACGAGATCGAGAATCGCGTCCCCGTTGAGGTCGCCGACGTCCGCCCACAGATACGAGTCGCTGCCACCGGGGATCGCACCGCTCACCTGGGTGAACTCGCCCCCTTCGTTCATGAGGTAGCGATTGGGGGTAAACAGAGCGACAACGATCGCGTCGAAATCCCCATCTTGGTCGAAGTCGACGCAGATAAGACCGTTGTCGTCCGCGCCTTCGGTGTTGCCCGAGACCCGGGCCTCGGTCTCGTCGGTGAACACGCCGCTGCCATCGTTGATCAGGAGCTGCTCCGTGTACGAAGGGCCCGAGTTGTCGACCCACATGTCGAGATCCCCGTCGCCATCGACGTCGCAGATCGCCGGGTTGTAGTGGTTGCCGGTGGCCGGCGGCAGGCCGTCGGACGCGTCGGTGAACATCGCCGCACCGTCGTTGAGAAACAGCCCGTTGCCTTGCTGGTGCGCGTCGATAACGATGTCGAGATCGAAGTCGCCGTCGACATCAAGAAGGTCGAGGTCGATCGGCTGGTTGCCCGGAACCGAGTCGAGCCCCGCCCCCTCGAGTTCAGTGAACCCACCCCGGCCATCGTTGAGGTAGATGTGGCCGCCCGGAACGGTTGGACTGTCATTGGCCGCGTAGCCGTCGGTGAGCACGAGGTCGAGATCGCCGTCGTCGTCAAGATCACCAAAGCGGGCTGCTCCCGCCGACGAGCCCAGATCGAGCACTTCGGCCACGAATGTCCCGTCCCCCGCGCCGCGAAACAACGTGTCCACCCCACCGTTGGCGTGTGGTGCGTACATGTCCACGTCGCCGTCGCCGTCGATGTCACCGATGGCGACCTGGCGATGCTGCCCTTCATGGCCACCTACGGCGGCGGCCGACGTGTTCGTGAAGATTCCTGCGCCGTCGTTAGCGTAGATCGCGAGTGGCTCGCCGGCTCCGACGTTGAACAACCCCTGCATGTTGACACTGACGATGTCGAGGTCCCCGTCGCCATCGAGGTCGGTGACGCGCAGGTAGTTGGTCCAGCAGCCGTCAGCGCCGCACGCATTCGGCAGCGACGTGGGGGTCTCGAAAAACGGAGTGCCGGCCTGGGCGGTCCCCACAACGAGGCCAGATAGCAAACAAGTCAAGGCGAGCGAGCGATGCATGCACGCGAGTCTACGTCGGTGCAACCGCCGAAGACAGCATCCTCCCGCGGGGCGGACGGTACCTTGGCCTGGCGCACGACCCGCCGACCGTAGCGCTACAGGACGGCCATAATGCGGGTGAACACGGCCTCCGGATCACCGACGCCATCGACTGCGACGACGATCCGGCGGCTCTGGTACCGGGCGATCACGGGCCGCGTCTCCGCGTCGAACTTCTCGAGCCGGGCCCGGACCTTCTCGGGCGTATCGTCGCTGCGCTGGTACAGCTTCTCGCCGGTGACGTCACAGGTGCCCTCGATCTTCGGGGGGCTGTATTTCACGTGGTACACATGTCCCGATGGCGACATGCGTCGACCGGTGATTCGCTCCTCGATGAGATCGAACGGCACCTGCAGATCGATCACTCGATCGATCCGCACGGCGGCATCGAGCGCCTCGGCCTGGGGGATCGTCCGCGGGAACCCATCGAGGATGAAGCCCTTTGCCGCCGCCGGCTCCGTCAGTGCTTCGCGCAGCAGATCGATCACCAGCGCGTCCGGAACCAGCCCGCCGGCATCCATGTAGCCCTTCGCGTCAAGTCCGAGCTTGCTCCCTGCGGCGACTGCAGCACGCAACAAATCGCCCGTAGAGATATGGGCGAAGCCCAGCTGGTCCTTCAGCTTCTTGGCCTGGGTGCCCTTGCCCGATCCGGGTGCGCCGATGAGGATGAGTCCGGTTCGCTCGACCATCGCCGGCCGAGCCTACCACGACGACGTGATTAGCCGCGACGCCCACGGATCCGAGGACCGCGTGGGCCCGCGAAACCCTCGTACGAGCGCGTGACCAAGTGGCTTTCGATCTGCTGCGCCGTGTCGAGTGCGACGCCAACGACGATCAGAAGCGAGGTACCGCCGTAGTAGAACGGCACATCGAACTTCGTCTGCAATAGCTGCGGCATGATGCACACGGCTGAGATGTACCAGGCGCCGACGAAGGTCAGCCGGCCGAGCACAAAATCGATGTACTCGGCGGTGCGCTTGCCCGGCCGGATGCCAGGGATCGACGCATTTTGCTTCTTGAGGTTGTCGGCGAGATCCGTCGGGTTGAACTGGATCGAGGTGTAGAAGTAGCAAAAGAAGACGATCAGGGCGACGTACAAGGTGATGTACAGCGCGCCGTCGTAGCGCAACGCCCCCGACAGCTTCTGAAGCCATGGGTTTTGCGACCAACCGGCGATTTGGTTGGGGAACATCAGGATCGACGACGCGAAAATCGGCGGGATCACACCGGCCGAGTTGATCCGCAGCGGCAAGTAGTTGGCATTGCCGCTGAACATCTTGCGGCCGACCACGCGCTTGGCGTACTGGACCTGGATTCGGCGCTGTCCGCGTTCCATCACGATGATGAAAGCGATCACCGCGATCGCCATCGCGAAGAGGACCGCCAGGGTCATCGGCCCGAAGTTCTCGGGATCATCCTGCGTCTTCTGGATCAGCTGGTAGATGGCGAGGGGCAGGTTCGCGATGATGCCGGCAAAGATGACGAGGGAAATGCCGTTGCCGATACCGCGCTCGGTGATCTGCTCGCCGAGCCACATCAAGAAGATCGTGCCACCCGTCAGGGTTAGCACCGTCATGATCTCGAAACTGAGCCCGGGTTCGAGCACCAACTGCGAGCCGGTGGTGTTCTGCGACTCGAGCCAGCTAGCCATGAAGTAGCCCTGAACGAACGCCAGGCCCACCGTGCCATACCGGCTGTATTGATTGATCTTTCGCCGGCCGGTCTCTCCCTCTTTGCTGAGCTGCTCGAGCCGCGGGATCACCACGGTCATCAGCTGCATGATGATGCTCGCGCTGATGTACGGCATGATGCCGAGGGCGAACACCGAGAGCTGTTCGAGCGCGCCGCCGGAGAACATGTTGAAGTAGGCGAGGAAGCCGCCCTGGCCTTGGTTGACCAGCTCGGCCATCACCTTGCGATCAACACCTGGCACCGCGATGAACACACCGAGGCGGTAGACCGCGAGCATCGCCAGGGTGAAGCCGAGGCGCTTGCGCAAGTCAGGTAGCTTGAAAATATTGACGAGGACGCTCATGATCGAATGCGCGAGACGGGGGCCTGAGAACGGCGGCGGCGGGGCAGCGACCATACCTTAGGCGCCCGGTGGCCGCATCTGACGGGTCTGCCCGGAAGGGCCATCTGGCCGGGTTTGGCGCCCGCCGACGCCGGGGTCGTGCGTTGGCTCTCGATTCTGCGTGCGGCGTGGCGATGGATGGGCGCCTGGCGGAACAACGGCGCAGCCAGGGCGCAGGGTCCGCGAGCCGTGCGATCGTGGGCAACCGCCCCGACCCGCGCCAAAGGTGGTGCCCGCGAGCACCGAGGGATCGCGTGATCAGCCCGCGGGGACCGCAATGACCAGCTTCAGGTGCGGCTTGACCCTGAGCGTCCCCATCATCGCCGAATAGGGCGTGATGCCGTAGTCCGGTTGGTGGAGCTCGTACTCGGCGACCCAGTCGTCGCCCTCTCGCCGAGCGGCCAAGCTGATGTGCTTCCGCGCGCCGTGCAGCTCGAGTGTGCCCTCGATAGCGAGGCGCGCGCCTTGTTCACGCACGGACGACGAGGCAAATCGGATCGTCGGGAACTTCGCCGCGCGCAACACGTCCTCGACGATGGCTTTCTCGATCTTCTTGAAATGGTCGGGCCCGAGCTCGTCCCGCGCCTCGTGGCCCTTCTTCATCACCGTCTCAACGCGCAGCGAGTCGGCCGAGATCGTCACCTCGATCGTCTTCGCCGCGTGGTCGACCTCCGCGCGGAGCTCGGTGACGCGGATCTTGAGATCGTGCGCGAGGGCCGAGAGCATGCCCTCCTTGAACGTATAGACGTGACAGTGCACGCGCTTCGCGTCGTAGCTCGCCATCGGTCAGCCTCCGCAGGAAAATGCCCGGACGCGTGGGCTTATCACGGACGCAGCGTCGATTCCGAGGGCGAGCTTCTGGGCCGCTTCACTCCCACACGCAGATCGTGCCGTCGCCGCTGCCGAGGGCGAAAGACCTGCCGCTAGCGTCAGCCCCCGAGCAGCTCGATGCTGCCGCCGGCCGCCTCGACCTTGGCCTTCGCGGACTCGGAGACCTTGTGCAGCTTCACCTTGAGGGCCGTCTTGATCTCGCCCGTCCCGAGCAGCTTGAACAGCTTCGCCCGCTTGGGCACGAGACCCTTTTCGTGCAGGCTCTCTGGGGTCACCTCGGCGTTCGCGCCGTACTTGCCCTCGAGCAAGGCGACGTTGACCGCGTGGTACTCCTCGCGGAACACGTTGACGAACCCGCGCTTGGGCACGCGGCGGTGAATCGGGTTCTGGCCGCCCTCGAACCCGGGCTTGGTCGGCTGGCGGCGGGCCATCTGGCCCTTCATGCCGCGACCTGACGTCTTACCCTTACCGGAGCCAATGCCACGTCCGACGCGCTTGATCTTCTTGCGCGCACCGACGGGGGGCTTGAGCGTATGCAGTGTGGTTCCCATTGCCCTTTATCCCACCGGCTCGACGGCCACGAGGTGTTGAATCTTGCGGATCATGCCCCGGATCGACTCGTTGTCGGGGTGGATCTTGAAGCTGTTCAGCTTGCCGAGACCGAGCCCCTTCACGGTCGCCTTCTGAGATTGCGATCGATCGATGGGGCTGCGGACCAGGGTGACTTTAAGCTGCAGTGCCATGGTGAAACTCCTCGGGACCCGCCGGCTCAGGCGGTCAGCGACGCGACATCGAGCCCGCGCTTGATCGCGACCTGGCTGGGGCTACGCAGCTGCTTGAGCGCGGCCATGGTCGCGTGGATCACGTTGAGCGGGTTGTTGGTGCCGATGCACTTGGACAAGACATCGTGGATGCCCGCGCACTCGACCACTGCACGGACTGCGCCGCCAGCGATGACGCCGGTACCAGGGCTGGCGGGGCGCAGCAGCACCTCGCCGGCGCCGTGCAGCCCAATCACCTCGTGCGGGATCGTGGTCCCCGACAGCGGGACCTCGAACAGGCTGCGGCGCGCGTAATCGGTGGCCTTGCGGATGGCCTCGGGGACCTCCTTGGCCTTGCCGTAGCCGACGCCCACCCAGCCGTGCTCGTTGCCGACCACCACGACCGCGGTGAACGAAAAGTTACGGCCGCCCTTTACGACCTTGGCGACGCGGTTGATGTAGACGACGCGGTCGATCAAATCGCCGTGCTTCTCGTCCTCTTCCTTGTCCCGGTCGCGGCCCCTGTTGTCGCGATTGTCTCGATTGCTCGCGCTCATGTCAGAACTCCAGGCCGGCTTCGCGCGCGGCATCGGCCAACGCGCTCACGCGGCCGTGGTAGGCGTACCCGTTGCGGTCGAAGACGACCTTGCTGATCCCGTTCTTTTTGCACACCTCGGCGATCGCGGCGCCGACGACCTTGGCCCGCCCCGACTTGTCCTGACCCTCAAGCTTGCTGGCCAGCTCCTTGGTCAGGGTGGACACCGCCGCAAGCGAACGCGCCTGACTGTCGTCGACAACCTGGGCGTAGATGTGCTTGTTGCTGCGAAAAACCGTAAGGCGCGGACGCTCTGACGTACCCGTGACGTGGACGCGAACGCGGGCCTTGCGGCGGATGCGTTGTTCGAAGGGACTGTTCGCCATGGCTACTTCTTCCCGCGCTTGCCTTCTTTGCGGAGGATGGTCTCCTCGACGTACTTCACGCCCTTGCCCTTATAGGGCTCCGGCGGCCGGTAGTCGCGGATATCGGAGGCACACTGCCCGAGCACGACCGGATCGATCCCGGTGAGGATCACCCGACCTTCTTTCGTCACCTCCGCCTTCACGCCGTCGGGCAGCGCGTAGCTGATCGGGTGCGAATAGCCGAGCGTCAGCTCGATGGATTGGCCCTTCACCGCGGCGCGATAGCCGACGCCAATGATCTCGAGCTCGCGGGTGTAGCCGGCGGCCACGCCGTTGACGAGGTTGGCCGTGCGTGCGCGGGCCATCCCGTGCATGGCGCGCGCGCCTTGGTTCTCGGCGTTGCGCCGAAACCGAATCACGTCACCCTGATGTTCGATGGTGATCATTGCGGGCACGTCGAATGACAGCGTGCCCTTCGGCCCCTTGGCCGAGATGTTCTGGCCCTTGATCGTGATGGTGACGCCCTTGGGGACGGTCACGGGGGCATTGCCGATGCGACTCATGGCGACGGTCCTTCCTACCAGATGCTGCAGACCAGCTCGCCACCCACGCCGGCCCTGCGGGCGGCGCGGTCGGTCATCATGCCGCGGCTGGTGGAGACGATGAGAATGCCGAGGCCGTTGCGGATCTTCGGGATCTGATCGCCGCTGGCGTAGCGGCGCTGGCCGGGCCGGCTGATGCGCTGCAGGCCCTCGATTGCGGCCTGGCCATCCTGCCAGCGGAGCTTGATCTCGATGGCGCCCTGGGGCCCCTCGGCCTTCCAGGCGACGTCGTCGATATAGCCTTCTTCCTTCAGGATCTCGGCGATGCGCAGCTTCACCTTGCTACCGGGCAAGGTCAGCGTGCGATGGTTGGCCGCAAGCGCGTTGCGGATTCGGGTGAGCATGTCGGCGATGGGATCGGTCATTGACATGGTGCGGACCCCGATCAGGCGGCGCGGAACGGAACGCCGAGGTGGGAGAGCAGCGCGCGACCTTCGTCGTCCGTGCGTGCGCTGGTGTGGATGCAAATGTTCATGCCCGGCACCTTTTCGAGCTTGTCGATGTCGACCTCGGGGAAAATGAGAAGCTCCTTGATCCCCAGGGTGTAGTTGCCACGGCCGTCAAAGCCCTTGCGGCTCACGCCGCGGAAGTCGCGGGTACGAGGGAGCGCCACCGAAAGTAGGCGGTCGAAGAACTCCCACATCCGCGCGCCACGGAGCGTGACCATGCAACCGATCTTCTGGCCTTCGCGCAGCTTGAATGTCGCGATCGACTTCCGCGCGCGAGTCACCACAGGCCGCTGGCCGGTAATGTTGCCCATGGCCTCGAATGCCTGCTCAAGCAGCTTCGGGGTCTTGAGCGCCTCGCCGAGCCCGATATTCAGCGTGATCTTCTCGAGCTTCGGGATCTGCAGCGCGTTGCCGTACCCGAACTCCTTGGCCAGGGCCGGGCGGACCTTCTCTTCATAGACGACAACGATCCGCGAGCGCCGCTCTTCCCGAGAGCGCTTGTTGGGCTCGTCCATCGCGTTCTTGAACTTGAACGCGAAGCCGGTGTCCTTCTTCTTCTTGGGCCCGGCCCCACCGCCTTGCTTTGCTTCGGCCATGGTGCGCTCTCCTACTTGTCGATCTGCTCACCGGAGCGAACCGCGATGCGAACGCGGCGGCCGTCGGCGAGCTGGCTGATCCGAACGCGCGTCGGCTCGCCCGTCTTTGGGTCGGCCAGCATTACGTTGGAAAGGTGAATGGGATACTCGCGCTTGACGCGGCCGCCCTGGGGATTGGCCTGGGACGGCTTGATGTGCTTGGTGCGGACGTTGATGCCCTCGACGACCACACGGTCGTCCTTGGGCAGCACGCGGAGCACCTTGCCTCGCGAGCCTTTTTGATTGCCGGCGATCACCACCACGGTGTCGCCCTGGCGCACGCGCTCCATGTCAGAGCACCTCCGGCGCGAGGCTGATGATCTTTAGGAACTTCTTGGCCCGGAGCTCGCGCGCAACCGGTCCAAAGATGCGCGTTCCGATCGGCTGCTTCTGGGCGTCGATCAAGACCGCGCTGTTGCTGTCGAAACGAATCACGCTGCCGTCGGAGCGACGGAGGCCCTTCTTGCTGCGCACCACCACGGCCTTCATCACCGAGCCCCTCTTCACCTTGCTGTTCGGCAAGGCATCGCGGATCGACACCACGATGACATCGCCGACCGAGGCATACCGGCGCTTGCTGCCGCCGAGGACCTTGATGCAGAAGACCTTACGCGCCCCGGAGTTATCCGCGACGTCGAGGACGGACTGGACCTGGATCATACGGCCTCTGCCTTCTCCAGCACGCTCTGCAGGCGCCAGCGCTTCTCGCGGGACAAAGGACGGCACTCGACGATGATCACGCGGTCGCCGATGCCGGCTTCGTTGCGCTCGTCGTGCGCCTTGTAGCGCTTGCGCTCGTTGACGTACTTCTTGTACTTCGCGTGGCGGAAGCGCCGCGTCACCTGGACGACGCAGGTCTTGTCCATCTTGTTGCTGACCACGACGCCGACGAGTTCTCGCTTGCGGCGAACGTCGGCGGTCGCGTCCGCCTGGCTCGCGACCGGGGCCTTGGCCGCGGGCGCCTTACCCGCGGTGCGGGCGGTGGGGGCTGTAGTGCTCATGTGGCCGCTCCGATCCCTAGCGCGCGCTCGCGCTGGATGGTCTTGATGCGGGCGATGTCCCGCTTGATCTTGCCGAGCTGAGCGGTGTTCTTGAGCCGCTGCGTGGCGCGCGCGACCCCGAGCTTCACCAGCTGGTCGCGCAGCTCCTTCTCGAGGGCGAGCAGCTCTTCTTCGTGCTTGTCGCGGATCTCTGAGGGCTTCATGACAGCGCCTCCCTCTTCACCACGCGTGTGTCGATCGGCAGCTTGTGGTGCGCGCGATGGAACGCCTCGCGGGCGAGCTGCTCGCTCACGCCCTCGATCTCGTAGATGACACGCCCGGGGCGAACGACGGCGACCCAAAATTCGGGTCCACCCTTGCCCTTACCCATTCGGGTCTCGGCAGGCTTCTTCGAGACCGGCTTGTCGGGGAACACCCGAACATAGAGCTTGCCGCCGCGCTTGACGTGGCGGTTGATCGCAACACGCGCGGCCTCGATCTGCCGCGACGTCAGCCAGCCGCACTCGGTCGCTTGCAGGCCGAAGTCGCCGAAGGTGACGACGTCGCCGCCCTTGGCCCTGCCGGTCATGCGGCCCTTGTGGACCTTGCGGTACTTGACGCGAGATGGTGAAAGCATGGCAAATCCTCGCGATCAGGTGCCCTGGTTGCGCTGGGGATGGGGGAAACGGTCGTGCTGGCCCCCGCCACCGCTGCGGTGGTCGTAGACCTCGCCCTTGAAGATCCAGCACTTCACGCCGATCGATCCCGCCTTGGTGCGGGCCTCAGTGAAGCCGTAGTCGATGTCCGCGCGCAGGGTGTGCAACGGGATGCGACCCTCGCGGTACCATTCGCGTCGACACATCTCTGCGCCGCCCAGACGGCCCGCCGCGTT
>CADEGN010000093.1:24083-26783 GCA_902826865.1 uncultured Myxococcales bacterium | reverse complement strand
TGCTCGGCCAACCGGCCTCGGCGTGTTCGTTGGCCCACGAGCCGAGGGTGAGCGCGACGCGAACCAGTCCGAGTTGATGGAAGCGATGTCCGATCGCCCGCTGCAGCGTATCCAACGCAGCGACCGACGGCTCGCTGGCATCGAGCGGGGGAAGCGACTGCAGGACCTGCGGGAGCATCGCTGGCCAGCGGCCGGGCGAAAGCTTACCATCGTCGCGCGCATTGCCGCGCCTGAGCACCCGCCATGAAAGCGCACATCGATACGATCACCGACCTGTTGCTCGGATCGGCCTATGCCGACAAGCGCCTTGAGGGCGGCGAACTCGCTGCAATCACGGCGATGTTGTGCAAGTTGCTCGGCACGGCCGCCTTGCCCAAGGCCCAGTCGGATCGCATTGCCGGTTTCAACCCCGCCAAGTTCGACGTCGCGAAGACCGCCGCGACCCTGAAGGCCGAGAGCGTCGAGTCCAAGCGCAAGGTCCTCGAGCTGATCGCGTCGGTCAGCGAATCGGACGACGAGATCGATCTCGCGGAGGACGCCTACTTGCGCAAGGTCGCCGCGGGCATGGGCATTTCCGAGGCGGAGATCGCCGATCTGACCGTCGAGGTGCTCGAGGACGACGAGCTCGAAGGTCTGCTCAAGCCGTCGTGATCCAGCCGCCGCCGCAGACGCGATCGCCGGCGTAGAACACCGCCGCTTGGCCGGGGGCGACACCCACGACAGGCGCATCCAGACGAACCGTCGCGCGACGGCCGGCAACGAGGACCGTCGCCGGCACCGCGGTCGCGCGGTGGCGAAGCTGGACGGCGAAGCGGTGCTCGCCGTCGTCGAGCGCGATCCGCTGCAGCTCTTCGACCTCGAGCTCGGTACGACCCGCGGCCTTTGCATCGCCAACAACGACTTCCCGCCGGTGCGGGATCACGCGCAGCACGTAGCGACGTTCTGGCCCCGCCATGCGCAGGCCACGGCGCTGCCCCACCGTCACGCGGTGGATCCCGTCATGGGTTCCAAGCGGCGTCCCGTGTTCGTCGACGACGAGCCCCGGCGCGAGCCCGTCGATGCCAAGCCCGCGCGCACGCAACCGGGCTTCGACGACGGCACCGTGATCGCCCGACGGGACAAAGCAAAGCTCCTGGCTGTCGGGCGCATCGGCGTTGGGGAGCCCGCGCGCGGCGGCCAGCGCCCGCACATCGGCCTTCGTCCAGGTGCCGAGCGGCATCAACGTGGCTGCGAGGGCGGCCCGTCCCATCGCGAACAGAAAGTAGCTCTGGTCCTTGGTCGAATCGCGGGCGCGCAACAGCTGCTCGTTTTCGATGCGGGCGTAGTGCCCCGTGACGAGGTGAGTGGCCCCGAGCACGTGCGCGCGTGCCAGCAGGGGGGCGAACTTGACGTGCTGGTTGCAGCGCGTGCACGGGTTGGGCGTGCGCCCGGCGGCGTAGTCGTCGGCAAAGGGCTCGATCACGTGGGCGGCGAAGCGCTCGCGCTCGTCCACCACGTAGTGGGCGATCCCCAGGCGATCGCAGGCCAGGCGCGCCAGGTCGACCTCCGCGGGCGAGCAGCACGTCCCACCGCGGCCGGTGCGGGCGTGCGGATCGACGTCTGCGAGGCGCATGGTCATGCCGACGACCTCGTGCCCAGCCTCGACCATCAACGCGGCCGCCACCGACGAATCGACGCCACCCGACATGGCGCACACCACCCTCATGAATCGCCCCCGGCGGCCGCCGCCCGCACGCGCCCGAGGATCCCCGGCAAGCGATCGAGCACGATCGCGACCTCGTCGGCGGTGTTCGTCGGGCCGAGCGAGAACCGGACAACCTGGCGCGCGAGCTCGCCTCGGCCGATCCGCCGCACCACCCGCGACGGCTCCACGGTGCCGGAGCTGCACGCCGACCCCGTCGAGCAGCGGACGCCCATCTGATCGCAGGCGATCACCACGAGGTGGCCATCGCAGCCCGGGAACGCCACCAACACGGTGTTCGTAAGCTCGTCGGGCGCGCCGAGGATCTCACCTCCGAGGCCGCGCAGGCCGTCGGCCAAGGCCGCGCGCAAGGCGGGGACGCGCGCGCGCCAAATCGGGAGTTCGGCCACGGCCAGGCGGGCGGCCATGGCAAAGCCCATCGCCAAGGTCGGCGACTCCGTGCCTGGTCGCAGACCGCGTTCTTGGGCGCCCCCGCCCATCAGGGGCGCCACGACGCAGCCCCGACGGATCCATAGGGCACCGATACCGCTCGGACCGCCGAGCTTGTGGGCCGCGAGCGCGATCAGATCGACCCCGGCGTCGGCGGCCGAGAGCGGGATCTTGCCGAAGGCGGCGACCGCATCGCAATGCACCACGATTTCGGGGCGGACCGATCGCGCAGCAGCAGCCAGATCCGCCACGTCGTAGCGGTTCCCCAGCTCATGGTGCATCGCCATCACCGCCACGATCCCGACCTCGGGGTGCGCCCGCAGGCACGCGGCGAGATCGTCCGACGCGATGCGGCCCTGGGCATCGACCGGAAGCTCCACGACCCCAAGGCCCTCGGCGGCGGCCAACGCGGCCGCCCCGAGCACCGCCGGATGCTCAAGCGGATTGACGAGGATCCCGGCCGGACGCCCCGCCGCGCGCAGGGCCCGAGCCACCCCGAGCACGGCCAGATTGGCGGCCTCGGTCCCGCCAGAGGTGTACACGACCTCCGGTGCATCGCCGCCGATCGC
>CADEGN010000093.1:0-24073 GCA_902826865.1 uncultured Myxococcales bacterium | reverse complement strand
CGGTGCCGCCGAACGCCAGGGCGGCGCGCGCCGCCAGCTCGACCGCGCGCCGGTTGAGCACGGGCAGCGCGCCCGGGTGTCCAAGGCACACCGGGCAGATGTGGTGATTCGGCGGGGCGCCGAAGGCCGCCGAGCAGCCGCAGAAGATCTTCGTCGTCGTCAGCAGCTGCGCGTGGACTTCGAGGCCGATAACGGCCTCGAAGTCCCGCAGCGCACCCGTCACCTGGCGACCTTGGCGGCGGGGCCGGCGGCCCGGGGCGCTGCACGCTCGATGGGTTGCCGGGAGCCTGTTGGGCGCGCGACGCGATCATCGCGGTGCGGACCTCGGCGCGCAGTGGCGCCGTCGCGTTGTGATCCAGGTCGATCACCCGGGTCCTATAGCATCCTTGTCCGTCGGAGCGGTTGACGCGGTGGCAGTCGACCGCGAAAATCACGCTGCTGGCCGTGAGCACCCTGCTTTCTATGCTGCAGCGCGCGGGCAGGCTGGCGCCGGCCGACGCCGCCCGCGTGGCCGACTTCGCCGGCGAGCAGCGCACCTCCGAAATCGACGCGCTTGTCCGCCTGGGCGTCGGCGACGAGGCGGGCCTCGTCCAGTTTCTCCACAGCAAGTTGCTGATCCCGGTGGTCGACTCCGACGTGCTGAGCCGCATCGACCCCGACACCTTGGCCGCGCTGCCCGCCGAGCTCGCCTGGGACCTCGTCGTCTTGCCGGTCTCGGTCGATGATGCCAACAACCTGACGCTCGCGATGGCGGATCCCACCGATGAGCGCGCGGTCGAAATCATCGCGACCCACACCGGCGCCTATCTCATTCGCGCCGTTGCACGCCTGCAGCCGCTGCGTGAAGCGATCTATCGCCACTATGGACCTCGCCCAGCACGCCGCGACGGACCGCCGACGCCGCACGCAATGCCCCCATCGAGAGCCCCCATGGACACCGACAACGCTGCGCCCCTATCCGCGGCGGCGTTCGCCCGCGCAGCGACCGAGCTCGCGGCTGCCAGCGATCGCGACGCGATCCTCGGCGTCCTGACCGAGTTTCTCGCCGCCGGCTACCAGCGCGTGATCGTCTTTCTGCACCTTCATCAGCAGCTGCGCGGACGGGATGCCCGGGGGCCAGACCTGCTGCGCGATGCGGTGACGCAGGTTCGGATCCCGACCGGCCCGCCGTCGTTGTTCTCCGAGATCATCGCCGCGGGTGCACCTCGGCTCGGACCGTGGACCACCGACCGCCCGATCGACAAGGCATTTTCCGACGCCCTCGGACAGCTCAGCGGCGACACTCTCCTCTTGCCCCTGCGGCTGCGCGAGCACGTGCCCGTGGTGGTGTTTGCGTGTGGCCCCACCGTCGCGGTCGATCCGGCCACGCTCCGCGAGCTCGCGGAGGCGGCCGGCCACGCCCTCGAACGGTTGATCTTCCACCGGAAGTCGCGCGGCAACCCGCCCGACCTCGGCTAGCCGACCGACTGCCCCCTCAGACCGCGCGCCCGATGCGGGCGCAATGGCCGAGGTGGGCCTTGAGATACTTGCTCGGGAGTTCGCGGCCCAGATACCCACCGAGCCGCGCGGATACGGTCACGAGCTTGTCGAGATCGACCCCGGACTTCACGCCCATGCCCTGCAGCATGTACACGACGTCCTCGGTGGCGACGTTGCCGGACGCGCCTGGGGCGTACGGGCAACCGCCGAGGCCTCCGATCGCGCTGTCGATCGTGCGCACACCAAGCTGCAGTGCAACCGTGATGTTGGCGAGGGCGGTCCCGCGTGTGTCGTGGAAGTGAACGGCCAAGGTCGCAAGGCCGACACCAGCGCCCATGAGACCGCGCAACACGTACTCGACCTGGCGCGGTGTCCCGACTCCGATCGTATCGCCGAGGCTGAGCTCGTACACGCCCATGTCGAGCAGGGCTGCCGCGACGCGCTGGACGTTGTCGAGAGCAACGGGACCCTCGTACGGGCAACCGTAGGCGCAGCTCACATAGCCGCGGACCCGCATGCCCCGAGCGCGGGCCTCCTCGACAACGCGGCGATAGGTCCGAATCGCGTCGTCGGTGCTCTTGTTAATGTTCTTGCGGTTGTGGGTCTCGCTGGCCGCCATGAAGACCGCGACCTCGCGTAACCCGGCACGGGTCGCGCCATCGAGCCCGCGCATGTTCGGCACAAGCGCGCTGAGCTCGACGCCGTCGCGTCGCTTGACCGCCTGGGCGACCTCCTGGTGATCGGCGAGCGCGGGGATCCATCGCGGATCCACAAACGAAGTGATCTCGATCCGCCGGATCCCCGCATCGAGCAGTCCCTCGATCATCTCGAGCTTGCGTTCGGTCGGGAGGATCGACTTCTCGTTCTGCAACCCGTCGCGCGGACCGACCTCGTAGATCGAGACCTCGCCCGGGACCTGGCCGAAGAGCGTGCCGCTCGAACCCGACGCGGCGGCTGGCAACATGTCGTTCACGCGGGCTTCGTCCTGGGGCGCGGCCGCGGCATCGAAAACACAGCCGTTGTTTCAGTGTACGCGATTTGCCCGAGGCGGCCGATCGACGCCAGCTGCGCCGGGTCGATCGGTCGCAGCCGCCCCGCGTCGTCCCGCTCGGCCAGGCCCGGAGCGAGCCGGAACGCGTTCACCTCGGCGATGATCAGGGTCGAAGACGGCGCGCCATTACGTGAGTGCCCCAACGGAATCGCGTGGACCAAGCGGCATTCCAGCGCCGCCTTGGCCTCACCCACCACACACGCGCGCACTGTCCGCGCGGCCACCGGGGTAAGCGGCCCGAGTCCGGCCGCCACGACCTCCGCCCACTCGTCGACCTCGGGCCCCACGTCGGCCGAGGTGGTGTTCATGGCCGCGGCGTGCTCGCGGTCGACGTGGTTCACCACGAGCTCGCCCGTCGCCAAGATGTTCCGCAACGTGTCCTTGGGCCGGCCGTCACGCCAAGCGATCGACAAGACGATCGTCGGTGGCTGCGAACAAACGCCCTGATAGTAGGAAAAAGGGGCGAGATTGCGGCGTCCCTCGCCGTCGCAGGTTGAAACCCAGGCGATCGGGCGCGGCGCAATCAGATCGATCATCAGCTGGTAGGCTTCTCGCGCCGGAAGCCCCGCCGCCTCGATCGTCACATGCTCCACGCGCGGAGCACCTTAGGACCTCGTGCTGCGGTCGAGCAAGGGCCAACCTCGTGCCGTGCACCAACCCGACTGGTACCATGGCCGGGCGGTGTTTCGCGGGAATGCCCGGTGGATCGACCTGCTGCACACGGCGTGTTGGATCGCCGCGCTCGTGCCCGGCTGCGCCCGTGGGCGCGACGCCCCCGCGCCAAGCGCCGCCGTCGCCCAGCCGAGCGAAGAGAACGTGGCGGTCGACCGCACCACCAGGCCCGCCGTGGTCGAAGGCAATACCCGCGCGAGCGGGACGTCCACGGCCACAAGGTCGCCGCGCGCGATGCCCTCCGACTACCTCGGGTTCGCCGACGCGTGCGCTGGCGAAGAGATCGTGACCATCGCCGCGATCGGCGACGTGCTCATGCACCACGAGCTGCAAAAGCAAGCCTACGCGGCGGACAAGGGGTTTCGGGTGATCTGGGCCGATCTCGAACGCGCCTTGTCAACCCCCGACATCACCTACGCCAACCTCGAGGTTCCGATCGCCAGCGGCCTCGCCCATGGTGGCGTGCAAGAGACCGGCGAGAAGAGCGGAGCGATCCCCGCCGACGATCCTGGCAAGCGCTTCGATGATCACGTCTACAGCGGCTACCCGTTCTTCAACGCCCATCCATCGCTCGCCAGCGACCTCACCGCGAGTGGCGTCGACGTGGTCTCGACCGCCAACAACCACGCGCTCGATCGCGGCAGCGAGGGCATCGATCGCACCCTCGCGGCGCTCGACGCCGCCAAGCTCGCGCACACCGGAACCAGGCCCAAGGGCAGCAAGGACCCCTGGCACGCGATCACGCAGGCCAAGGACACGCGGATCGCTTGGCTCGCCTGCACCCTGCACACCAATTTCGGCAAGGACAAGTTTGGCCAGGTCCTCCACTGCTTCAAGCAACGCAACGAACTGCTCGCGGCGGTGCGGGCACTGGCCGCTGATGCCAGCATCGACGCGGTGATCGTCACGCCGCACTGGGGCAAGGAGTACGATCCGGTTCCGCAGGACAAGCAGCGCACCCTCGCACGCGAACTCGTCGACGCCGGGGCCATCGCCGTGCTGGGCGCCCACCCACACGTGCTTCAACCCTGGGAAAAGCTCACCAGCACCGACGGGCGCGAGGCCTTCGTCGTCTATTCGCTCGGGAATTTCGCCCACCATCAACGCTCGCTGCCGCGGCGCGCATCGATCGTGCTTTACCTCGGCCTGCGGCGGCGGCAAGATGGAGAGTTGGCGATCGCGGGGGTGCGGTACCTGCCGATCCATGTGCGGATGGTCGGCGACAAGCAGGCGTTCTTCGTCGAGTCGATCGATCGTGCCGGCGGCCCGGCCGACGCCCGCCAGCTCATCGTCGATATGTACGGCGCGAGCAACCTAATCGGACCCGACGAGCCCATCGACGTGCGCCCGCAGTGCCGCTAGCTGCCCGCGTTTCACCACGGGCTGCGAATGTCGGCGCCTTCCTCGGCCTCACGATCGCCGGAGCATCGGGGCGAGGAATCGGCCGGTGTGCGACGCAGCCACCTTCGCGACCTGCTCAGGCGTGCCCTGGGCCACCAGCGCTCCACCACCCTGCCCGCCCTCGGGGCCGAGGTCGAGGATCCAATCGGCACACTTGATCACGTCGAGATTGTGCTCGATCACGACCACCGTGTTGCCCCCGCTGACCAGGCGTTGCAACACGCCGAGCAACCGCGCGATATCGTCGAAATGAAGGCCGGTCGTCGGCTCGTCCAGCACGTAGAGCGTGCGGCCGGTTTGGCGCTTGCCAAGCTCACGGCTGAGCTTCACCCGCTGGGCCTCGCCGCCGGACATCGTCGGCGCGCTTTGTCCGATCTTCATGTACCCGAGCCCGACATCGCGCAGGGTGTCGAGCACCCTAACAATCGTTGGATGGGCAACGAATATCTCGCGGCAATCGTCGACGCTAAGGTCGAGGATCTCGCTGACCGATAGCCCCTTGTACCGCACCCCAAGCGTCTGCTGGTTGTAGCGTTTGCCGCCGCAGACCTCACACGGCACGTACACATCGGCGAGAAAGTGCATCTCGACCTTGACCACCCCGTCGCCCTCGCAGGCATCACAGCGGCCGCCCTTGACGTTGAACGAGAAGCGCCCCGCTTTGAAACCGCGCGTGCGCGCCTCGGGCAACTGCGCCAGCACCTCGCGGATCTCGTCGAACACCTTGGTGTACGTGCCAGGATTGCTCCGCGGCGTGCGGCCGATTGGGCGTTGATCGATGGCGATGATCTTGTCGAGCGCTTCAAGCCCAACGATGCGCTCGTGTGCACCGATGCGGTCGTGGCTGTCGTGAAGCACGCGTGCCAGTGCTGGCAACAAGATCCCGTTGACAAGCGAGCTCTTGCCCGCCCCTGACACTCCGGTAACTGCGCACAGCACACCGAGCGGGAACTCGACGTCGATCCCGCGCAGGTTGTGTTCGGCCGCGCCTTTGACCTCGACCTTCCCCTTCGGTTGGCGCCGCGTCGCGGGCGGCTCGATCCGCGTGCGTCCGGACAGGTAGCGCCCGGTCAGTGTGTCAGCGCGCTCGAGCTCCGCCGCCGAACCCGAAAACACGACCTCGCCGCCCAGGTGACCGGCCCCCGGGCCGAAATCGATCACATGATCAGCGGCACGGATCGTGTCCTCGTCGTGCTCGACCACCAACACCGTGTTCCCGAGATCGCGCAAGCGTTGCAGGGTTGCGATCAACCGCTGGTTGTCGCGCTGATGCAGGCCGATCGACGGTTCGTCCAACACGTACATGACGCCCGACAACTCACTGCCGAGCTGGCTCGCCAGGCGGATCCGCTGCGCCTCTCCGCCGGAAAGGCTCGGCCCAGCTCGATCCAAAGTGAGGTAGTCGAGCCCGACGTTGAGCAAGAAGCCCAGCCTCGCGTTTATCTCCCGCAGGACACCTTCGGCGATTTTCTGCTGGTTGCCGCGCAGGGGCAGGCTCGCAAAGTGTCCCGCGGCCTCGCGCACGGTGAACGCCGTGACCTCGGCAATGCTCTTGCCACCGACGCGCACGGCCAAGCTCTCCTCGCGCAGGCGCCTGCCCGTGCAACTCTCGCACGGCAGCTCGGCAAAGAAGCGGCGGTAGACATCACGCATGCCCTCGGAGGCTGCCTGCTGGAATCGTCGCTCGAGGTTGGGGATGACGCCTTCGAATCGCATGCCCCATGTCCCGTGGCTATCGCCACCCTCGCTACCCCAGCTGACTTTGATGCGCTTGCCGCCGAGACCGTAGAGCACCTGCCCCTGTTTGCGCTTGCCGAGCTTCGACCACGGCACCTCCAAATCAACGTCGCAGGCCGACGAGAGTGCCTCGACGATGCGGTAGGTCCACCCTTCGCCGCGCTCCATCGCGCTGGCCCACGGGGCGATCGCGCCGGCGCGGATCGACTTGCGGGGGTCGGGCACGACCAGCTCGGGATCGACCTCCATCCGCGTACCGAGACCATTGCACGCCGGGCACATCCCGAGCGGGCTGTTGAACGAGAACGACTGTGGCGACAGCTCGGGAAACGCCTTGCCGCAACACGTCCTCGACTCGGAGTAGGCCAGGGTCACGCCACCGTCACCCTCCGCCCGCAGCTCGCCCTTGCCCTCGCGCAAGCCGAGCTCGACGCTCTCGGTGATCCGCTTGCGATCCTCCACGCGCACCGTGATCCGATCGACCACGAGCGCAATGTCGTGCTTGAGTTTCTTGTCGAGTTTGGGTGGAGCGTCGAGGCGATGGATCTGTCCGTCGACGCGGACGCGAATGAAGCCGCGCCCGGCGAGTTCCTCAAATAGATCGCGGTACTCGCCCTTGCGGTGGGTGACAACCGGGGCGATGAGCGTCAGCTTGCTCCCGGCCGGCTGGGCCAGAACGTCGTCGACGATCTGCTCAGCGCTCTGGCCGCGGACGGGCTTGTCACAACCTGGGCAGTGTTGAACGCCCACGCGCGCGTACAACACCCGCAAGTAGTCGTAGACCTCGGTGATCGTCCCGACCGTGGAGCGCGGGTTGTTTGAGGCCGACTTCTGCTCGATGGCGATCGTCGGCGACAATCCGCGCAAATGCTCAACCTCGGGCCGATCCAATTGTCCGAGGAACTGTCGCGCGTAGGCGGAGAGGCTCTCGATATAGCGACGCTGCCCCTCGGCATAGAGCGTGTCGAACGCGAGGCTCGACTTGCCTGATCCCGAGACCCCTGTGAACACCACGAGTTGGCGCTTGGGGATTTCGAGATGGGCGATGCGGAGGTTGTGCATGCGCGCACCGACGATCTCGATCGCATCGGGTTCGCGCGCGGGCGAGGGACGGACCGAAGGCGCCTCCGGGAGCGACCGAAGCTTGCGAGCAGGCATGGGGCCCGCGTTGTTAGCACACCCGCGATGGAAGTGCGCGTATGTTCAGTACGCATCGCCTGGGGCCGTCTCGGCGGCCCCAGGGCGATACATCCGCGGGGCGTGCGAGTATCCTGCCGTGATGCGCGACCGACACATGCTGTGCACCGGGGGAACTGGTGCGCTCGGCAGCAGGGTAACGACCGCCCTGATTCGCCGCGGCGCGCGGGTTACCGTCCCAGTATTCGACCGAGCGGAAGGCGATCGCCTTCAGTCCGAGCTCGGACCGCTCCAGTCGCATCTCACCCTCGTCGAGGCCGACCTGCGCGACGAGGGGCAGGTCGCGCGCCTGGTCGAGGGCATGGCCCGCCTCGACGCCCTGGCCCACCTGGTGGGTGGATTTGCGATGGGCGCAACGACCGAGTTCACGCTCGATCGGTACCGCGAACAGATCGAACTCAATCTGACGAGCACGTTCCTCGTGGTCAAGCACGCGTTGCGGCGCATGCGGGCGGCGGACTACGGACGCATCGTCACCGTCGCGTCGCGCTCCGCCGTCGAGCCCAGCGCGGAGCAGGCGATCTACAGCGCATGCAAGGCCGCGGTGCTGGCGTTCACCCGCGCAATTGCGGCCGAGACCCGCGGCACCAACATCACCGCGAACTGCGTGTTGCCCAGCGTGATCGATACGCCGGCCAACCGTCGGTCGATGGGCGACGCCGACGCCAGCAAGTGGGTGCGGCCCGAACGGCTCGCCGAGACGATCGCCTTTTTGTCGTCGGAAGAGGCCGGCGATCTACGTGGGTCGGCGCTACAGGTCTACGGGAGCGTCTGACTGGGCCCGCGGCGACGGCCGCAGTCGCACGCGTGCACCATCGACGGTTGGTTAACCGCCGCACACGGCTACCCGCTCGACGCGTGCGGAAGCAACCCCGATCTCGTGTTACAGTCGTGGGCAATGGGCACTTGGGGTCCAGGTCCGTTCGACAACGACGCCGCAGCTGATCTCTTTGATCAGCTGCAAGCGGGACCCTCGCGCGTTGTTGCCAAGGCCTTGCGTGAGATCGCCAAGGCTCCGGCCGGCAACTACATTGACGTCGACACCGGCGGTGCGGCATGGGCGGCTTGCGAGCTCGTGGCGCTCGCGTTCGGCCACGGCGACTCGGCCGCCGCCGATGACGCCATTCTGGACAGCGCCGGCCGGCTACCCCCGAACGAAGAACAGCGACGACTCGCGCTCGAAGTGCTGTCGCGCATCGCGGACCCCGCGACGTCCGAGGTGGCAGCTCTCTGGCACCAAGGAACGGAGGGGCAACGGTTCGACGCCTCCCTGGCGCATCTCCGCACTCGACTCGAGGCAGCGAGCGACGGCCCGCGCGAATTACCGAAAGCCAAGACAGGCGACGTAATCGGCCTTCCCGCTGCGCCGGAATCGCCGGAGATCGTCATCGTGCAGGTGGTCGGCGCTGGTGAAATCGCCGTGTTCGAAGGAACCCATCGGGGCGACTCACCAGCGCTTGAGGCTGTGAAGACCCGACCGGCACGCCGTGTTCCTGCGCCTGTGAACAAGCTGCTGCGTCGCGGCCGAGTCCTCGGAAACCTACCCGTGCGAAAGGAGCTCAAGGGAAAGAAGCTCTACGCGGGCGAGACAGGCGCCATCACGGAATACATCCTGGCGACCGCGAACGCGGGCGGTGTGCGCGTTGTTTCCTACGACGAGGCACGCGACTGCGACCTGCTCCGTCCTTATGACGAAGACGCGATCCGAGCAGTTGCGCTAGGCACGAGCGCGATCCAGCGTGTCCGATCTCCTGGGGAGCGCGAAGCCGAGCTGGCCGCTCGAAACGCAACCAAGTGGGCCGCTCGTCGCGAAGCTACAACGCCCGGCCCCTTCGGCGACGTGGAGAACGTCGAGCGCCTCGTCAAGTGGATGGAGGACTATCGGGTCGAGAACGCCGTCCAGCGGTTTCACGACGAGGCAGTCGGAGCGATGGGCTACGGCCGCCCGAACGAGGAGCCGGAACGACGTTCCTTTGCCTTCGCTGGAATCGTCGCCCTCTGGTGCAAGACCTGGTCGCAGGATTTCTGGCCAGCAGCGCTGAATGGCCGTCTGCCTGCCGCTCCGAACAAGAAGCTAATGGATCACGCCCTGAGCGCCGCACGCACCCTGGCGGGCCAGGTGATTACGCGAGACTCCGAGCTGCGAATGATCTGGGAGGGCGGGCCAGATCGAGGTGCTGGTCTGCATGCAGCGGTGGCATCGCTGCAGAAGGCGCTGTCCCAATCCTCGCGATGACGGACGCCCGCTCCCGAAGATCGAGACGCGGGTTCAGAGCTCGTAGAGGCACTGCTGGAGGGCAAGCATCCGCCATCATCGTGGGTCGAGCGCTGGTCGGAACCGGATCGCGAACGCGTCATCGCATGGCTCGTGCGTGAGTGCGGCGAGAGCTCAACGCCGCTCGTCATCGTCTCGCACGACGAGCGCGACCTCGCAGGACTGGACGCCGAGCTCCACGAGCTGTGATCGGTCCCACGGCGCTGTAAGGCGCCCGCGGACGCCCTCGTTGGCCGCATCGTGAGACCAACGAGCCACTGCGAATGGGGCGCCGTCTTGTCGCTCGTCGCATGCGCCCCACGACAGACACGACCGACGCACCCACCGAAGCAGGACGGCACGACGGCGCGCTCCGACACCCACGACGAACAGCGACGGCCCGCGCGCGCCTCCAAGCGAGCATGGGGACGACCCGAGATCACCCAGGTGGAGCTCGGGTCGCCCAGCGAGGTCACGCTCCAATTCAGCGAGCCGGTCGCACCGACGGCGGGCTTCGACCCCGCCCAGTTTCGACTCAGCGCAGGCGCGCACGACTCCTACCCCGGCTACTCGGCGACATGCCACTACGACGTTGGCGACTTGACCGACGACGGCAGGCCCGCGGCGTTCCGGCGGATCGACACGGTCGACGACACGACCCTGCAGCTCGTACTCGCCGCACCGCTCGCCGAGGACGCGTGCGATCTCGGCGAGCTCGAAGATCCGAACGAGGGCGCGAGTGCCGTCGCGGGGATCTTCCTCCACTTCGACCGTCGAGACGGCAATCACCTGAAGGACATCGCCGAAGGCTGGGTGCTGCGCGGCGCCCAGGAGGCGGCCTACTACTGGGCGCAGTCGCATCGCATCCGCGCGTTGGGCCCGATCCCCTGTGCGTTCACTCCGGCATTGCCGCCACGACCGACGCCCTCATTGCTCACAGGCCCGCACGGCTCGGGCGTTGTCGCCGCGACGCGGGTGAGGAGGCGGTGCCTACCGTGCTTCGTCTCGCTGCGCCTTTCAAAGTTTGCGAGCGCGTTTCTCGGCCATGGCGCATCGCCGGGTCGCCCACCGAGCACACGCGGTCTTCGGCGACGCCCTTGCGGATCCGCCTTCGTTTCGGACGCTCGGGATCCGGCTCCGTGTCCTGGTCCAGAACTCGCTCGAGCAGCGTGACTGCTTCGACCTCGCGCTTCCTCATCGCGTCCGTAGGGGCGATCCCCCTCGACCTAAGCGGATCGTCTAGCAGCCCGTGGTGGAACGCGGGTGCGTGCAGAACGATGTCATGGCCATGCAGGCCAAGACGCGAGGCCGAGGCGTATCGGGAATACGGCGAGCGCTGAGCAACGCCGGCATGCATGGCCAGGACGTCGTTATGCACGCACCCGCGTTCCACCACGGGCTGCTAGGCTAGCCCAGCCGCGTTCGAGCACCCGGGTGGTGGAAGGGTAGACACGGGGGACTTAAAATCCCCTGCGCAAGCGTGCGGGTTCGAGTCCCGCCCCGGGTACAGCGACCTCGTCACCGACGCGCATCCGCGCGCGCAGGTGAGTGCGCGCGCAGGTGAGTGAGCGCCGCGGGCCTCAGGCCGCGCCCACGACGGGAGCAAGCGCCGCGCTGAACGACTCGGGCGTGAACGGCTTGCCGATCAGGAACATCGCGCCCGCAGACATTGCACGCTTGCGCATTTCCTCGTTCTGCTCGGATGTCACAAACCCGAACTTGCGAACGACGCCTTCGGCCATGGCTTTCTCGAGCAGCTCGATGCCGGTCATCTCTGGCATGTTCCAGTCAGACAACACGAGGTCGTGTGGAGCTGCTCGCATCATCTCGAGCGCCTGGGCGCCGTTCTCGGCCTCGTCGGTCTCGTGATCACCGTAACCGGCCTGGCGGAGGGTTCTTTTGACGATCATTCGCATCGTCTTGCTATCGTCCACGATCAGGATACGCACGCCGCATCTCCTTGCCGGATGTGCACCATTCATCGGGCGAAGCCGTGTCGAACTTGAATGGCGACACTACAGGGGCCGGTTCCGGGCCGATCGGTCAGCGAAACGGATCGTCCCGACCCGCCTCGGGCAACGCAATGGGCGTGAGAACTTCGCCAAGGAGCCGCCACAGCGCCGCGCGCTGCATTCTGCGGCTCTCTGCGTCCCACAAAGCGAGTCCTGGGAGCATGACCACGCCCGAGGGCACGGCGAATAACACCAGCGCGACCAGGAGCGCCCAGATCCCAGCGGATCCGGTAAAGCCGTAGATCAGCCCGAGACCAACGCCCACAACGACGAGGGGCGCGGCGATCTGCCACCACGGCGTGGGCGGGATCGCGAGCGTGGTGAACACGGGGGCACTGCGTGGCTGCTCGAACCGGCCCTGGACCCGCAGATGCGGACCATCACGGGCCAGCCGAAGCACAACCAGCGGCGAGACCGCATCGGCAGAGCCCGCCCAGTGGCGCAGCACGATCGCGTCGGGACCCTTGCGCGCGAGCAGGAAAGGTTCCCCCGCCGGTGGGGCCGGCTCTGGCGCGGGCTCGTCGGCGACCCGCACGTCGCGGTGGGCAAGGATGTGTTGCCAGAGCTCGTCGACGCCCAGATCGACCGTGACCGTGAAGCTGCGAGGCGCGGGAGCGACGCGCGCCGCCAAGCCCTGACGTTGCGCGAGAGCGCGCGGGATTTTGTCGGACTCGCCGTCGCGATCAGCCACCGGTCTCGCCCGTGTCGGCGCCGCCGGTGCTGCCACCGTCGACGCCGGCGTCGGGATCGTCGCCGCAGCTCATCGTCGCCGCCGGTCCATTGCAGACCGAGCCGTCGCTGGGCCACACCTTGCCGGCCGCATCGACGTAGGGTTCGTTTTTTGGGTCGAACGCGAACGGACACAGATCGCACGGGTCGGCGAGGCCGTCGAAGTCCTCGTCGCGCACAGGCAGCGCGCATCGCCGATCCCACAACGCGTCGAGGTCGCCGTCGGTGGCCTTGGTCGTAAGCGGGACGTTGTCGCCCACATCCATGCCAGCCGCGGCGAGCGCGTCGTCGCACCCGGGCGGCGGGGTCAACACACCAGGGAGCTGGGCAAGCTCGGCCGGCAGCACGCGACAGCCAACCCCATCGTCGGCGCAGTTGGTCCGCACGGGGAGCCCCGCCGGATCGACCAGCCGCGCCCCGCTTTGCCGGACGATCAGATCGTCGCCATCGGCGACCAACGAGGTGGTGCAGCACTGCTCTGCCACCGCGACCGCAAAAAAACCGATCGGCCGCGGTCCGTTGCGCTCGCCGCAGCCGTCTCCAAGCTCGCACGCGGCCCCGACGAAGTCACCGTCGGGGTCGTCCTCCTGGGCGCCACCATCGGTGATTTGCTTGCCGTTCGGAGCGTAGGGGCACGTGTCGCAGATGTCCCCCACGCCGTCGCCATCGCTGTCGACGTGGTCGCAGAGGCCGCCGGCGCCTGCGGTCGTGCACGCCCGGTCGGCTGGGCAATCGGCGCTATCGCTGCACACGATCCGATCATCAAGCGGCTGGCGGGCACATCCGTCGAGCGCATTGACCAGGCCGTCCTGATCGAAGTCGTCGTCGGCGCCTAGACCGATCGGTCCGGCCGCCGCGTCCGCTTGCATACCTGCGCACGTGTCTCCGACCATGTCGGCCTCGGCGTCGCGTTGGCAGTCACTCGCCGACGGGTCGCGCGGCGACCCCAAGCGATACGGGCGCTCGGGCCCGTAGCCACCGCAGTTGGCCACCGACGGGCAGTTGTCGCAGACATCGCCGATCCCGTCGTGATCACTGTCGAGTTGCGACGGAATACCGCGGACGAACAGGGCAAACGGGACGCCGCTGGCGTTGGCGGCCTGGTTGTATTCCGCCGGCGCCGACACGCACGCGTCGCACGCGTTGCCGGCACCGTCGCGATCGGTGTCGCCATCGCCACCCCCGAGCAGCGTCGGGCAAAGGTCCTGGGCGTCGCCGAGCCCGTCGCCGTCGAGATCCGACTGCTCGGGGTTCGCCACGTCCGGGGCGTTGTCGCAGCTAAACGGGACCCCATCGCGATCATCGTCGTCGCCGCAGCGGGTCGGATCGATGGTGAAGCTGTAGGGCGGATCCGAGAAGGGCGCGCCGTCGGCGTCGGTGGTGACGATCGGCATCCCGCAAACGTCCCAGAACGCCCCCGCGTAGGCTGCTTGCAGCGCGGCCGGATCGTCCCCGCCTTGGTTCCACGCGGGCCCCGCGAGGCCGGGAACATCGACGACGTAGGTCACGTCGCGCTGCAGCACCGCTCCGAATCGTCGGGCATCGAGGTGGAAACGCAGCACGCCACGCCACTGCTCCGACACGTCAAAGCTGAGGCACGGCGGGGCCCCGGCATCACGGGCTGCGGCCGTCGTGGCGCAACCGGGACCACCGGCGACGACGTCGTTTGAGCCGGCAGCGAGGATCCGGATCTTCTCGAGGTTGCTCGGGGCGAGATCGTACTTGTTGGTGAACGCCAGGCTGAAGGTGTCGCACGGACCGATGCGGAGGGCGTCGCCCGGAAACCCGCTGCCCGGCACCACCGAGAACGGCGCCGTCGTGAAGCGGTAGCGCGTCTTGCCCGACAGCGTGTTGTTGGCCTTGTCGCGCAGGATCTGGTCGTGGGGATCCTCGTCGGCCGGATCGGCAAACACCGCCGTGTAGGTCGAGTCGGAACAAAGGCCGCGGTCGTAGTCCTCGTAGTTCTCGGCCGCGATCCCGAGATCGTCGTGGGCGCGCCAGCCATCGGCAGCGGCGCGCGGGGCGACGCGGCCGCGCTCCTCGGCACAGGCTTCGACGGCCGCGCGAATTTGTGTCCCCTGATCCGCCGGTAGAAACTTCACGCCCTTGAGCGCGGGGTCGTAGATCACGCCGCCGAGCCGCGTTACGAACTTCACCGCGTAGTCGCCCGAGGCCTCGTTATCCGCGCAGGTCTGGTCGATGAACGACTTGCAGGCCTCGTTGTCGGTGTCCGAGCAGTCGCACAGGCGCACGGCGTCCGGCAAACTCGGGGCGCGGTCGTAGTGCAGTTCTGCGTCGTGCTCGCCGAGCGCGGAGAAGATCGGATCGCAGGGCTCGCCATCCGGGCAGCACTCCGCCGCCGTCAACCGACCGTTCGCATCCGCATCGCACGTGGCGATCCGGCTGCCTGCACCGGTGACTGCGCAGTCGTCCGCCCCGCCGTCGCAGGCATACCAGCAGGCGCCGGCGGCATCGCTGTCGAAGCGGCTGTCGACGCAGTGCCCGCGCCCGATGCCGTCGAGCTCGCGGCTGCACGTGACGAACCACGGCGCGCGACAGTGCCCTGCCCCGCAGCTCTCGCCCCCGGCGTCCGGCTTGCAGGCCCGGCCGTCGGCGTCCGCCCCGATGCACTCATACCCGACCAAATCGTTGCCACCGGGATCGCGGCAATCGTCATCGGTTACGCATCCAACGTCGAACTGCTCAAGGCCGGCTGGCCGCGCATCCGGGTGCGTCTCTCGCAGCTTGTCCGCGCGCGGCAGCGGGAACGACTCACGCTCGTCGCTGTCCCATGCGTAGCGATACGAGAGCCGCTCGTCGCTGCGATCGACCCAGGGGGTGAAACCGCGGCACTCGACCAGTCGATCGCCGTCGGGATCGCACTCGATCGCGCCGCGACCCGGGGCCAGGAGCTCCGCAGGCGCCCCCGCGGCGGGTGTCTTCGCCACGCCATACTTCGCGACCTGGACCGACAGGGCAAAGTCGCACTGCGAGCAGCATGTGTCGACGCCGTCCTCGGGCGTGGTGCAGTCGTATTTCGCGGCCACGCCGAGGGCGCGGTCGTCCCAACCGCCGGGATTCGCGACGATGCGATCGACGGCGCCATCTTGCGGGATGTGCGTCCGCATCGGCAGGTAGCGGCCCTCGTCGTCGGTGACCGTCGAAAGGCGATCGCACGGGTCTTCAGCCGCACCGGCGACGGCCGTCACACCGGCCGCGAGGTTGTCGATGCACGAGAGGCTGCGAAAGCGGCGGATCTCCTGGGCACCGCCCTGCTCGTGGATGTCCCCCGTGTAGCGCGCGATCGGACCCTCGAGATGGACGATGCGCGTCTTCCAGTCGTAGATCTCGATGAGTCCCTGGGCGTCGTCGTCGCCGAAGCGAGGGTCCTCGGGGCGCTTGCGCGCGAGCTCGATGGTGCTGGCCTCGAGCAGGTTGTTGAAGATGAACTGCAGGCCATCCGCGGCCACCACCGGCGCGATGCGACAGTAGAAATCCGGGCCGCGGCTGTCGAGCTTGGCGGCGTCGGTATCCTGGCAACGCTCGATCGTGTCCACGAAGTATTTGGCGCGATCGAACGGCTCCGGACAGGCCGGGCCCTCACACGCCGGGCTGACGACGTGGACCAGCCTGCCGACGTAGTTCGGACCGCTGATGGTCTGGAGAACGAGGTGGTCCTCGTCGCAGATCCCACAGTCGGCGTCCTCGATGCACCCACCAGCGCTGGCCCCAAGCGCAAGGGCGAAGGCACCGAGGCCGAGCGAAGCCCGAGTCCGCCGCCGGGCCGAGCGTTCTGACCGGCCCGCGTGGTCGGTCTTAGCCATTGAGCTTGTCGGGTGTACGCGCCTTGTCCTTGGGCTTCATGATCCCGAGGACCTCGGCACCGGCGCGCTTGGCCAGATCGAGGATCTCGACGGCAGTGCCGTACTTGGCCTTGTCGTCGAAATCGATGAACACGACCTTCTTGTCGCGGAACTTCAGCTGCTGGTCGATCTGATCGACGAGCTTGTCGCGATCGGTCGGGTTCCTGTTCAGCGTGAGCGCACCGTCCTCGGTGAGGCCGATGACCAGCGGCTCCTCGTTGGGCGGCTTCTTGTCCTGCCGCTTGGAATCCGGGGGAACCCGGACCGACATCTCAGGCACGTTGCGCGGCACCATCACCATGAAGATGATGAGAAGCACCAGGCAGACGTCCACGAGCGGGGTGACGTTGATCTCGCTTTTCGCACCCTTGCCGCCGCCTGCTGACATTCCCATGACAAGAACTCCCCTGTGACCGCGCGCCTAGTTCTCGGTCCGGTCGACGACCAGCGCGATGTCGGCCAGGCCCGACTCACTCGTATTGATCCACTGCATGACGGTGCGGACCCGTCCGTAGTCGGTGTCCCGGTCGCCCTTGATGAAGAGGATCGGACCTTTGTAGCCGGTCGCCGCCGCCTTTCCGAAGGCGACCTTGAGGTCGGCCTCGAGTCGCTGGAGAAAGGAGGACTTGTCGTTGTACAGGTCCTGCTCGATCCAAGCGCCGAGGTCGTCGACGGAGACGAACACCTGATCGCCCTCTTTGTGCTCGGTGGCATCGACCAACATCGGCAGGCGGACGTCGCGGCCGCGCCCGAGCATCGGCGTCACCACCATGAAGATGATGAGCAACACCAGACACACGTCGACAAGCGGCGTGACGTTGATCTCGCTGTTGGGCGCCGCGTGTTGAATCCCCTTGTCGGATTTGTAGGGGATCGCGCGGGTCCGCTTGCCGATGTGCTTCACGAGTACCGCCCCTCCTTGAGCACGAAGTCGACGAGCTCCGAGGCCACGTCGTTCATGTCGACCTGATAGGCCTCCACGCGGGCGTTGAACGCGTTGAACATCATCACGGCGGGAATCGCCACGATCAGACCGACCGCGGTGGCGACGAGCGCCTCAGAGATACCGCCCGAGACCGCCGCGAGACCGCCTCCGCCGTCGGACGACAGGCCCTGGAACGAATTGATGATACCGACGACCGTACCGAGCAGACCGACGAACGGTGCGGTGGAACCGACGGTCGCCAGCCAGGTGAGGCCGCGCTTGAGGTTGGCCGTCTCGCGCTCCTTGGCGCGCTCCATCTGGCGATTGACGGCATCGACCAGGTCAAAGTCGCCGACGTCGTCCGGACCCTCCTCGCGCAGGGCCTCGAGCCCATCGAGGTATTCCTTCAGTCCGGCGCCCACGACTTTGGCCACCGGGCTCTCATGGTGGGTCTTCGCCGCGGCGACGGCTTCTTGCATCTTGCGCTCCTGCAAATAGGTGCGCAAAAGCATGATGTACGAGATCGATTGGCGCTTGGCCTTCCCGTACGCACGCAGCCGCTCGATGATGATCATCAAGGCGACGACGAACATCAGCACGAGGAAGATGAGCACCACCTTGGCGAAAAGGCCCATCTGCTCCCACATGCCGGTGAGGGAGAAGTCGGAGCCTTCGGCGAGGAGAATCGAGAGGGTTTCCATGACGTGGTCGGTTCCTGTTGGGCCCCGTGTCCGGGGCGAAGGTTGGTCTGCACGCGGCCGCGCAGGGCCTTGGACTCGCTAAGTTCAGTCGAAGTGGATCTCGAAGTGGGCCTCGGAGCACATCGTCTTCGGTTTGCCGTCGACGATGAACGGTTTGAAGCGCCACTTCTTGACGGTGTCGGCGACGATCGTGTCGACCGCCGGGTCGTTGGGGAATTTCTTGCTGACGCGAACGTTGATGGTTTTGCCGCCTGCGTCGACGCAGAAGCTGATCTTCACGTTGCCTGGGCGCTTGTCGAACGTCGCCGCCTTCGTGCCCGCCAGCTTGCGCTGGTCGGGATCGGGCGAGTAGATGGCCTGCTGTTTGACGGTGGCGATGGGCGCCTTGGCGACGTCTTTCTCCGAGACGTCGCGCTTGGTCGCAACGCCGCCCATGCCGCCGAGGACACCGCCGGGCATGCCGCCCGGGACACCGCCGGGCACGCCGCCCGGGACACCGCCAGGCACACCGCCCGGGACCTTGAGCCCTTTGGCGCCGCCGGCCTTGGCCGCGTCGGGGACCTTTTCCGGGGTCTTGTCGGGCTGGACGATCTCGTCGAGCGGGACCTCTTCCTCGGGGACCTCTTCCTTCTCCTCGACTTCCTCTTCGGCGGCGGCCGGCGGCGGGGGCGGCGGCGGCGCGACCGCCACCATCTCCTCCTCGGCCAGCTGCACCATGATGAACTCGATCCCCGGCGGCGGATCCACCCGGGTGATGTTCATCTTGTCGGCGACCCACATGAACACAATCACGGCAGCGCTAATGCTGACCGAGGCCAGGGCCGCGATCTGGAGCCGGAGCCGAACCGTCGGGTTCCCGGACTGAACTCGGATGTAGTGCTCGAACATCGGCTGACGATCCCTCGGCTGTTCCCACGCACGAGCGCGCCAAAGCGCGCTACTTGCCCCTCTTCTTGCCGCGTTTGTCGCCCTGCGGTGCACTGGCAGCGGCCTTGATCTCGTCCTCGATTTGGCGCCGCAGCTCGGCGTCCTTGGCCTGATCCTCGGGGCTGAGCGGCGGCTTCGGGCAGCACGGGGGCGTCTCGGCGGTGATCTTCTCGGGGCACTCGGCCCGCTCCTCGAGATCGCAGACCGCCTTCTGCTGCTTCCACGCCAGCATTGTGTCCTCGCGGGCGAGGATCGGTTCGAGGCGCTCCTCGGGGGTCTCAGGGTCGGGAACCACGACGCGGGCGAGCTGACGCTGGGTGTACGCCATCGAGCGCCAGCGATACGCGTCGGCAAACTTGGGATCGATCTGGGTCACCCTGTCGAGCAGCTGGATGATGTCATTGGCCAGCTTCACGCGATCGGAGGGTGAGATCGATTCGTTGTAGCCGAGGTTCTTTTCCGGGTCCGGCATCAGCGGCATGAACCGCACGGTCGCCAGGGTGTGCCAGGCCTGCACACTCTCGGGAAAATCGGTCGTCCGCTTCGCGAGCCACTCGAGGTACTTGTCGTTCTTGCCGCACTCGTCGTATTGCGCGGCGATCTTGATGTAGAGCCGCTCGTCCTTCGGGTTCTCGCGGTGCTTGCCGTCCCAATAGGTGAGCAGATCGTCGCAGCGCTCGTCGGCCTTCAGGAGGGCCAACCGATGGTTGGCCAGCTGTTCCTCGTCTTCCTTCGACTTCTGTTCGAGGCGGTCGAACCAGGTTTGGAAGTCCTTCAGCGCTCGGTCGGCGAAACCGCGCCGCGCCTCTCGCTCGCTCGGATCCTTCATCCGCAGGACCTGGGCCTCGGCCGCGCACGCCCGGTTCCAGAACAGCTCGTGCGTGCCGCCGTCGGGCTCGGTCTCTTCGGCGCGATCGTAGGCCCCAATCGCCTCGGCGAACTTGCCCGCGTTGTAGAGTTTGTTGCCGTCGCGGATGTGGTCGCGGGCCTCGATCTTCGCGCACGCCGGCAACAGCGCGGCCGCCAGCACGAGCGTCGCGGAGGACAGGCGCGCGGGGCGTTTGATCCGAGCGGTTGGACGCATGGAAGGCCGCAGTCTACAGCACGGGGGCGCGCCAGAATCAAGCGGATCGGCGCGTGGGTCGACGCACGGGCGCGCGATCGTGGAAGCTTGCACAGGCATCCGGGCTGCGCCGGTGTTCTCGGGAGCGGTGCGGGCGCGGGCCGGCGGTGGACCGAGACCGACGCCGCTCTCAAGCGCGCCGTGGAACGCGTGGAAAACAACGGGGCAACGGTAGCTCAGCATGGTGGTTTTTTGGCGATGCGGCCCACCGCTTCGGAACGAGGGAACACGAGGTCACGGTGACCGGCGCAGGTCCCGGCCGCTGTCACGCGCGAGATCTGGCCGACAACGTCGGCATCTGGCCACGCTTACAGGGCGCGGCATGTGGACGATTTGTGCCACGGCGGCGGACCCGGTTCATGTGGGGCGTCCATTTCAGTCAAAATGGATGTCGAACGTCGTCTCGGTGCACGTCGTGATCGCGCGGCCATTGACATTCGCCGGGCGAAATCGCCAGCCGCCGACGGTGGCACGGCAGATCCGATCGACCTCGGCGTCACCGCTCGAGCGGGCGGTTCGGACCTCGGTCGCATGCCCGCTCGGATCCACGCAAAACGAGATCGCAACCCGAACCGCCCTGCGCTCGAGCGCGGCGGCCGTCCGCGCGAGGGCAGCTTCGGATGGGTCGGGGATCGCGAGCGCGCGCGCCTTCACGTGGTCGATCGGCGCAAGCTCGCGGCCGGGCTCGACCGCCGGTTGAGCGACGCCTGCCGGCCGGGCAGGGCCGACTTTACAACCCGGAATCAGACACGGTGGGCCACCCGGGGGCCGCGCGAGGGTCCCTGTGGGGCCACCCGGGGCCCTGGGCCCGGTGACGTCGTCGTCCGGTCCCTCCTCGGCATCCACGCGCCCCTCGATCGGCGGCGGCTTCAGCTCCGGCTCTGGCACGGTGCGGTCGGTGACGGCGTCTTGGGGCGTCTCGCGCGGTTTCTCGATCAGCTTTTCGTCGATGGGCGGCGGCGGCACCAACGTCAGCGGCAGCACCGCGGTGGTCATCACGAAGTCCAACGCCACCGACGGCGGGGCCACCCGTGCGATCGATAGGCGCTCGGCCGAGACGGTGGCAACCATCGCCCCCGCCAGGACGGTTGCCGCACCGAGGAGGGCAATCGTGAGCCGGCGGCGCGCGGCTAGATCCGGGGCGTGGGCGTGGACATAGACGTCGAACACCTGCGACCAACGGCCAGAGGACGCCGAACTTGCACGGGCTCGCGCCTCACGGCTCCAGCGAAACCTCGTCCAACCGGGCTGCCCCCACGGCGCACGCGACCAAGCGCTCGAGCCCGAGCGCTGCGCCGACACACTCGGGTAGGCCAGGGTCGCGCAGCGCGGCGAGAAAGCCCTCGGGCAGACCGATCGCGGGCTGGCCCGCAGCCTCGCGCATGGCGGCGACGGCCGCAAATCGGCGGCGCTGTTCGGCGGCGTCGCGCAATTCGTCGTAGCCGTTGCATAGCTCGCGACCAAAGGCATGGGACTCGAACCGGCGCGCGACGCCGCGACCCGCACCATCGCGATCGCACCGCGACAGCGCAGCGAGGGCCGGCGGAAACTCGACGAGGTGGACGGCCTCGCCTGCCGCGGCTCGCTCGGCGAGCCATGGGTCCAGGCACGCGTCGGACCAGGCCGAGAAGAGGGCGCTCCACGACCATAGCCCGCGCATCTCGTCGTCGCCAGCCGGCGGCGGCGGCCAGCTTGAGATCGCCGTACCGCGGACCGCGGCCGCCAGAACTTCGGGGCTTTCATCGCCGTCGAGCGCTACGCCGGTGGTGGCGGCGAACAGATCGAGCCACGCTTCGCTGCGCCACCGCGGCGGGGCGACCCGCGTGGGCGCCCATGGCGACAGCGCCTCGATCAGCGCGGCCATCAGACTCTCAACGTCGTCCTGCAGCGCCGTGATCGCGGCGCCAGGGCGATACCACTCGACCAGGCGGAACTCGGGCCGATGCCAAAGGCCCCGCTCCCCGGCCCGCCAAACGTGGGCGAGCTGGAAGATCGGCCCGGCCCCACGCATCACCAGGAGCTTGAGCGCGAGTTCGGGGCTCGTCACCAGCCAAGCCGTGCCGCTCGCCACCGGCTCGATCCACGGCTCGAGCGCGACCTCCTCGCGACGTAGATCCGTAGTGACCTCGGCGAGGCCCCGCGCCCGCAGGTGCGCGCGCACGGTGGTGAGGGCCTGGTCCCACAAACGCACGCGTTCGCCAAAGGCCAGCACAGCGTCTCGCCGGGCCCCGGAGGCGCAGCCCCGGGGGATGGCCTCTCAGCTGTTCACGCGCTCGATGTAATCGCCGGTGCGGGTGTCGATTTTGATCCGCTCGCCGACCTTGATGAACAGGGGCACCGCAACCGCGTAGCCCGTCTGGACCTTCGCCTGCTTGGTGACGTTCGTGGCCGTGTCACCCTTCACGCCGGGCTCCGACTCCACGACTTCCATGATCACGTGGCTGGGCAGCGCGACGCCAACCGGGCGGTTGTTGTAAAAAAGCACCTCGACCTCGAGGTTGTCGAGCAGAAACCACTTATCGTCGCCGACCAGGTCCGCCTGCATCTCAACCTGCTCGTAGCTGAGATTGTCCATGAAGGTGAATGCGTCCCCCGAGTTGTAGAGGTACTGCATCTTCTTGGTCTCGACGTTGGCGGGCTCGAATTTCTCGCCCGAGCGCCAGGTGCGATCGATGACCGCCCCGGTGAGCATGTTCTTGATCTTGCACTTGTAGAGGCCCTGGCCCTTGCCCGGCTTCACGAACTGGAAGTCGACAACGACGAAGGGATGGCCGTCGATCTCGATCTTCGCGTTCTTCTTGAGCTCACTTACGTCGAGGGAAGCCATGGGCGGATCCTTGGGGGTGGCGCCTTTTCCACTGGCGACGCGCCCTTGTCAACGGATGCAGCCGCGCAGGCACGGATCCACCGGGGCGCGCGCCGGGCCAAAAGGGGTTTCCCCGAGGCTGGCGACGCGCTATTCTACGGTTTACCTGGAACTTTACCGGGAAATGCGCTTCTCCACCAAAGCTCGCTACGGCCTTCGGGCCCTCCTCCACATCGCCAACCGGGGCTATGCCTCGGCTCAGACGATCGCCGAGCAGCAGGCGATTCCCGCGCGATATCTCGAGGAAATCATCGGCGAACTCCGTAAGGCCGGGCTCGTGGTGGGCAAACGCGGGCCCCGGGGGGGTTATCGCTTGGCCCGGCCCGCGGCCGAGATTGCCCTCTCGGAGGTGCTTGCGGCCCTGGCGGCCAGCAACGGCGAGCCGAACCCGGCCGTGCCCGGGGATGAGATCACCGTCCTCGTCGAACGCGCCATCGATGAGCGCCTCCGGACCACCCTTGGCCAGCTGCGCCTCGACCAGCTCCTCGGCGAGGCTCACGAACGCCACCGCCGCAACGCCGCCACCTACGTGATCTGATCCGAACCCGAGGCCGCGCCAGCCATGCACCGTCCACCTGTTGTCGGCAATATCCTCGCGCTCATCGGCAACACGCCGGTCTGCCGCCTGCGCCGCGTTGGTGGCGATCCCACCACCCACGCCGCCGTGTGGGGCAAATGCGAGTTCGCCAACCCTGGCGGATCGGTGAAGGATCGAATCGCGCTGGCGATGATCGAAGACGGCGAACGCAACGGACGTATCCGGCCGGGTGAGAGCGTCTTGGTCGAGCCGACCTCGGGCAACACGGGCATCGGGCTCGCGCTGGTGGCCGCGGTAAAGGGATACCGCTTGGTGCTCACGATGCCCGCGAGCATGAGCCTCGAGCGCCGCAACTTGCTCAAGGCCTACGGCGCCGAAATCGTGCTGACGCCCGATGATCGCACCATGGAGGGCGCGGTCGCGGCCGCTCAGGAGCTGTGCCGCAAGCCTGGTCACGTGATGCTGCAACAGTTCGAAAATCCGGCCAACCCCGAGATCCATCGCCGCACCACCGCCGTGGAGATTCTCGCCCAGCTCGAGGGCCAGACGATCGATGGCTTCGTCTCGGCGGTCGGTACGGGTGGCACCATCACGGGTG
>CADEGN010000092.1 GCA_902826865.1 uncultured Myxococcales bacterium | reverse complement strand
GGCACGGGCACGGGCACGGAGGAGCGTGACCCCTTACGGGGTCACGCTCCTAGCCCCTAGGCCGGTCCCGATCCGTCGTCAGCGATTGATCCGCGCACTACCTCGGGCGCGCGATCGAGCGGGGGCGGGAGCAGGCGTGCAAGCGCTTGCCGGAGCTCGTCGACGCTGAACGGCTTGGGCAAGAACGCCGATGCCGCGGCAACCCCGAGCTCGTCGCGGGAACGTCCGCTTGTAAGCAACACCGGCACGTCCGAACCAACCGATCGCAGGGCCGCGGCCAGCTCGATGCCCGTCATCCCCGGCATGTCGTGGTCGGTGATCACGATCCGTACGTCTGGCAGCGCAGCGACCACGGCGAGGGCCGTCGCCGCGCGATCGACCGAGAACGCCCGATAGCCGAGCCGGCGCGCTGCGGTCTCGATGATCAGCCGCACGTCGGGGTCGTCATCGACGATCAGCATCCAGCCCTCGCTGGCGTCGGAGGGAACGCTACGCCGCCGGTCGATATCGATGTGCAACCCAGTCGCTCGCGTGACCCGACCGTCACCGGCGTACTCGAGGCGGTGCCCGCGATCGCGAATCCGTCGCCAACTTCCGTCGGCCGCGCGCAAACGCACCTCGAGGTCGTACTGCGGCGCTTGCCCGGCGATCCACGCGTCGAGGGCCGCGCGCGCCCGCGGCAAGTCGTCGGGATGGACGAGTTTCCCCCAAGCCGACAATGACGCGCGCAGCTCGGCCGGGTCGTGACCGAGCGCGGTGCCGCAGGTGGGTGAGTAGTAGAGCGCTCCACGCCGGAGGTCCCACGTCCAGTACCCGACGTTGGCGAGGGCCAGGGCCTCCTCGAGCCCGTGCTCGTCGACGCCTGCCGCCGCCACAGAAAGTGCGAAGTATCGTGCTGCGAGCACGGAACAACCCGCAACGGCGACCACCGCCACCGCGCGCAGCCAGAGGGCGTCAGCGGCGAGCAGTGCGGCTGCACCTGCGCCGATTGCCGCGCCCGTCCAAACCGCGGAGGCGATCACGCGGCGTCGCCGCGACAACGACGAAAAACCGCGCTCGGGCAGCGTGATCTCGCGGATGCTCGGTAGCGCGGGCACTTCACCTACTCTAGCAGCGGCAACACATGGGTGGTGGAGCGGAGCTGCGGCAGAGAAGCGAAACCTGCCGGCATCGCCACGTGCGCCGGTGGGCGTCTGGTCATTTGCGTGGGGTGGTGGCCCCTTGTCGCGTTGCACGATCGCGCGGCAACTCGAGGCCTCCGCCGAAGTGCCGCGGTTGCTCGCCGTGAGAGATCCGGGTGACATGGACGAATACGCCCGGCATCCCGCCGTCGCGCATGGCGCCACACCAAGCTCGGTAGTGATCCCAATCGAGCGCTGCCTGTTCGAGGTCAGCGCACGACTTGGTTTTGGCCCGCGAGCCGCCGCACATGCGGCGCTCTAGTTCCCATGCGCTGGCACCCTCTTCGAGTCGCGTACACCACGGATCGGGCTTGCCGAAGGGGTCGGCGATGCCGTTACGCGTCACCACCAGGCTCACGAGCGCGTCATCACCCGAGGCCCGCAGCGCCTCCCAACAGCCATCGGCCCAACCCTGAAAGCTGGCGTCGAGAAAGAGATACTCGCCCACGCGATGGGTGCCCGAGCGCGCGATGTTGAGCAGCGCGATGCCCCCGGCGCTGTGCCCTTCGGCGAGGACTTCGTCGTGGAGGCGCGCGGCAGGGATCGAGAAGTCCTTGGCTAGCAGCGCCACGACTTCGGCGTGGAGCGTCTCGAAATCGTCGGTTTTCGCCGGCGGGGCCGAAGCCATCCACATCCGATCGTATTCCTTGTTATACCAGCCCGTGAGGCCCGGTTCGCGGCGCTTGCCGGCCGACAGCGGATAGACCAACACGATGTTGTCTGGTCCTCGGGCCTGCAGTTCGCCAACGGCGTCGATCGTCTGTTGCACCCGGTTCCAACCGACCCACTCTTTCTTCGCCATCCCCTTGCGCCGCATGGCTACGCGTTCGCTGTGGGTGCCATGAAAATGGTAGACGAGGCGAAAATCAGCGCTCGAGTCGATCCCAGGGGGCACGAAGATGAGGACGTCGCGCCCGCCGTTGCCCGCGAGCGGTCCGACGAATGCCGATCCGTCCGCAGGCAGCGCATCTACGAACGCCACCAAGCCGGAGTTCGCCGCGGGGTCGATCGCGCGGATCGGGCCTCGCGTCGAGGGTGGTGGTGGCGGGGCCGGGGGCAACGCTGTCGTCGGCGCGGCGGCAACCACGGCGGGGGGCCGAACTTCGTCGTCCACCGCTGCTGCGGTGGCGGGGTCGAGGGCAGCGGCGCGCTCGCATCCGGTCGCCACGACCAACCACGCCGCTGCAAGCAGCCCTCGGCTCGGGAGGAGCAAGCAAACCACGAACAAAGCTTAGTCGCTCCGCTTCCGCCCTGACCCCAGCCATTCGTTCGTAATAGGAAGACCCCTGAGCGCCAACTCACGGAATATTTCCGGCGAAGGATTCCAACGCTCGCGTCGTTGCGGCATCTGGAGGGGCGAAGCGAACGATGCAACCCGCTCAAGTCGAACGGCCGAGCTCCATGCTCGAACATCGTGCACCGCTCTCGGCGCTGGCGCGATGCCTGGCGCGCGAGGACGCCAGCGATCTCGAGCAAGACACGTGGGTGGCGGCGCTGCAGAGCCGAACCCGGCCGGCTCGGTTGGGTGGCTGGCTGCGTCAGGTGATGCGCAACGAGTTTCGGGCAACGCTGAGGGCACGGACCCGGCGTTTGGCGAGGGAGCGCGAAGCGTCATTGCTCGTGCTCGAGGACACGCCGACCGACGACATCGAACAGCGCGAACTCGTCGCCGAGATCTTCGTGGCCATCGACGAGTTGCCCGAGCCGTATCGCGCGGTGATCCGCACCCGCTTTTTGGACGGCACATCACCCACCGAGATCGCAACCGCACAGCGGGCCCCGCCTGCGACCATCCGCTGGCAGATCCATGAAGGCTTGCGAAGGATCCGTGAAACCCTCGATCGTCGCTACGGCAGTCGTCGCGATTGGCATGGCGGCGCGTTGGCAATTGGAGCGTGGCCCAGATCAGGCGCCGCGAAGATGTCGACGATGACACGAATTGCAATGATGAAGTGGGTAGCGGGTTTGTCCTTGGCGAGCGGCGGTGCCGCGATCGCAGCCGTGCACGGATCCGCATCTGTGGCCGCCGAACCCTCGGCCGCGCTGAGTGAAATGACAGTGCATGCGGCCGCGGTTTCGCCGTCGGCAGACAGCGATCCCGATCCAACACAAACCGCCCGGTGGGCACCACGAACCGAAACCTCGTCCGAGCCTGAACAGGACTCCCCGCCGGCTGTCGCGCAAGAATGCGCAGGGGGCTGCGAGGCTCCGGTCCCGCCGATGCGCGGGCAATTTGGCGAGAATCCGGCGTTCGTCGCGGCATACGAGGCGTGCGAACACCTGCTGCCGGCCAGCGCTAAGGACTCGCGCATCGAGCTCGAGATCACCATGCTCGGCCGCGAAGGCCTAGACAACGCGATCACGAAAGTCGGGGTAAGCCGCGGTCGCAAGCTGCCATGCGTCGATCCCGATGCGAACTTCGACGAGCCCGATGGCCCCGATGTGGTCTACTTCGATGCCGTGAGTGCGTGCGTCGCCGATGCGCTCGCGCCGGATGCCGTGGAGCCGCTCGACTCCGGCGAGCAGATGGCGTTCGTCCTGCTTTTCAACGATTCGGATCAACCGGCCGAGGGCAAACCGTCGCAGCTGCCGGCGCCGTCGAGCGCGGTCAAGGGCGTCGATCCAGAGGCTGCGATCGCACACTTCAATCTGGCGCCGACCGTAAGAAACCGCGCCAAGGTATCGGTGGTCGAGTGCGGCGGCTACGACTGCAGCTTCTGCAACAGCGCTCGCGACACCATCGCCGAACTCGCCCATCGCTACGGCAAGGACTTATCGTTCTACTTTCTGCAGATGCCGCTCGACATGCATGGCACGGGCGCCATCGCAGCGCGCGCAGCGTTGGCCGCCGGGCGACAAGGCAAGTTCTGGGAGTTCCATGAGTTGCTCTTCGATGAGCCGAAGTTGCGCGATGAGACCGCCCTGGTCGAGCGTGCGCGCGCCATGGGCATCGACGGCGCGCGATTTCAGCGCGACTTGAACGACCCGAAGACGGCGCAAACCGTCGCGGATCAGCGCCAAGTGTGCGAGGCGGCCGGCGCCCGCGGGACCCCGAGCTTCTTCATCAACGGCGATCTGGTGGTCGGCAGCCATCCGATCGACGCGTTTACCGCCATCATCGACGACGAACTCGCTGGCAACGCGCGCTAAGCGGTCTGTCCCCCGGCGTCGGCATCGCGCCGCGCAAAAGGGGGGCCGGCGCGGGTCGCCCGGGGCCTTTGCTCGGCGGCCCGCTGACCGTGGTATGCGGACCTCTGGGGCTCTTGCCGTGATCTGATGGGCAACTGCCCCCGGGGCACACCGCCCGATCCGATCCCAGTACGGCCGGTACCCAGGATGGGTCGAGCTCGGTGGGCCCTGACACCGCTGCGCTCGATAGCTCGGGAGCGACGAGCGACGAGCGGAGTTTCGGGTCGCGCGTCGGAAACCCTCACGTTCGGCCTCGACGACTTGCCGGTGGCCGACACTGCGTATTGCGAGCTGCAAAGCCCGGCGCTCGAGGTTCTTCAGCCCGGCGACGTGCTCTACTTTCGTGCCGGAAGCTACGCGTTCGACAGTTGCCCCGGCGACTACTACTTCGCCGGCTACCTCCGCCCCGCGCGCTCGGGCGAAACCGATTCGCCGATCAAGATTCGCGATACCCAGGTGAGGACGTGCGGTTGTCGGTGCAAAGCGGCAGTCAATCGGTGGTCGGGACGCTGTCTTCGAACGCGCAGGCTCTGGACCATGTGCGCTTCCTGGGCTTCACCATCGAGACCGAGCCCGCGATGTGGATGGCGGGAGTCGGCAACGAGTTCGCCCACAACGACGTGCAGGGCCACTACGTCGCCACTACCGACAATCATGACGGCCTGCGGATCGAACACGCTGCGGAGTTTCGCGTCCACCACAACGCGATTCACGGCGTACGCGGCGAATCGCAGAACAGTGCGGGGATCAAGCTCTACGATACCAACGATGGGATCATCGAGGATAAGTACTTTTACGACAACACGACCGGGGTGTTCGACAAGGATTCGGGCATCGACAACACGTACCGCCGCAACTACATCACCGGCAACGACGCGCAGCGGTACGGCAACAACCAAGACCAGATCTCGACCGTCTTCATCCACGACAACTGTTCGACGGCTCGATCGAGCTCCACTATCTCATGGCCGACTCGGAGGTCCACGACAACTTGGTGCGTAGCCAGCAGCTCAGCGGCGCCTGGGCGGGCGAAGTGACGGGCATCCAGCTATGGAACACCGTTGTGATTTCTGGCGCCGACGCGATCACGGCGCTTGCGGAGCCGCAGGCCGCGTTGTCCGACCAGCTCGCCTTCATGGACGGCGTCCACTCCCCTGGAAACCTGATTCGCAGCAAAATAACGCCGCCCTCGTCGACCCTGGCTTTGCCGCCGATCCTCGTCGCACGCCCCTTAGCAGGCCGTTGCCAGCGCTGGTGCATCGCGGGTGGGTTGCGGTCGCCGCGGCTCTCTTGGTTTGCTACACCGAAGCGTGTCTGTCACGATCGAGCCGGCACCCAGCGGTCGTGCCAAGTGTCGGGCCTGCGGTCGTGCGATCGCCCGGGGTGAGTTGCGGCTCGGCGAACGTGCGCCGAACCCGTTTGGCGACGGCGAAGCGACCTACTGGTTTCATCTCGAGTGCGGCGCGCGCAAGCGGCCCGAAGCAGCGATCGAAGCCTTGGCCGCTTGCACGAGCCTACCTACCGATGCAATGGAGCTTCGCTCGCTCGCCGCAGTCGGCCAGGCGCACCCACGACTTGCGCGGGTCGCCGGAGCCCACCGGTCGCCGTCGGCACGTGCCCGATGCCGCCATTGCCGCCAGCAAATCGAGCACGGAAGTGTCCGAATCGCCCTCGACATCTGGGAAGAGGGGCGATTCGGTGGCGCCGGTTACGTGCATCCTTCCTGCGCGGCCGAGTATTTTGGAGCCATCGACGACCTTCCGACTCGGGTCACGCGTTGTGCTCCCGAGATCGATCCATCCGTCTTGGCCGAGCTGATCGCCGATCTACGCGGCACCGGCCCGGGTTGAGTTCGAGGGTGGGGGACAGACTCAGCCGTATGCAGCGCGACGAGGTCGCAGCCCGCGGCGAGTAATTGGCTCGTCGCCGCCGGTTACCCCGGAGGGTTGAAGTTCTGGCATGTCTCGTCGACGGTCGCGAGCACGGTCTCGAACGCCGTGCCCAGATCTCCGGCGCAGAGGTCCCAAAACAACCCCTGACCCTCGTCGGCGAAGATCTGCGCGATCTGTTTGAGTACCAGGGCGTTTTGCGCCGACCCGTAGGGTCCAATGCAGTTGCTGCCGCCGCCGATCCCGAGGAACACGACGTTCTCGATGCCATTTTTCGCGTCGATGATCTTGTCGACAACCTGCTGTGGCAGTTGTGGCGGCACCGGTTGCTCGTCCTCGTCGGTGATCGCGACGATAAACAGCACGGCATCGTTGCGGAGAAACCCGTCGTTTTCCTCGTCGACAAACGGGGGGTTGACTGCGTCCGCTGCCGTGTTCGCCGGAGCCTCGTCGTCGTTGTTCATCGTGCACAAGTCGGGCGTTCCCATGTAACCGTTGAAGGCAAGATCGGTCACGCAGTGGTACTCGTCGAGCAGATTCGGCGAGCTCGAACGCATGAAGTTGCGACCCGTGGAGAAGTCACAAAACCCCATCGCCATGCCGGTGTCGTGCAGGATCGCCGGGTTATTGCACGCATCCATCACACCGAGTTGGAAGTCCTCGAGGCCGTTGTTCACCGACAGCAGCGCCTCGGGGAACGTGTCGAACACCGGGCCTGCGAGGGCAGCGATCTCCTCATACATGCTGTCGGAGTGATCGATGGTGATGATGACGTCGATCTTCTTGCAGCCCTCCTCCTCTCCTGCGGTGCCGCTGCCGGACGTGTCCGCCACGCCGCCGACGTCGAGCTTGACCCCCGGGCCCTCCGTGCCAGTCGTACTCGCCGCGGTCGTGGAGGTCGCCGGTGCGCCCGATTCGGACCCACCGGGGTTCGACGTGCTTGTGTCCGAACTGCTCGCGGGTGCACCCGACGACCCCGCCTCGGCGGAGGTCGTTGCCTGAGAGGTTGTGCAGGCGAGCAGGGGCAAGCTAATGGCGAGAAACGGGGCGCAGCGCATGACACCCAAGCATGCCCGGTTCGGTGTCCACCGACGCAGTCGATCTGCCCGCGCTTCCGTGCTCCACCACACTGCCCACGGCGCCGATCACGGCGAGGCCCGCGCCGCGCCTGATCGCCCGGCGAGAGTCTCGGCTCCGCGATACCATGCCCGCAATGCACCTGCGTTCCTGTTTGATCCTCGCTGCGACCATGTTGGCTTGTTCCTCGACCCCCGGAGGATCCGATGAGAGCACCGGAGATGGCTCGACCGGGTCAACCGCCGCCGACACAATGGCCACCGACACAACCGCCGCCGACACAACCGCCGCCGACACGACCGCAGGGTCGCTTTGCGGCGACGGCGTCCTTGACGACGGCGAAGAGTGTGACGGCCAAGATCTCGGTGGAAAGTCGTGCGAGGACGTGAACGCTGACTTCGTGGGCGGGACCCTCGGGTGTGGGCAGGACTGTACGTTCGACCTGGGCGGATGCGAGATGGCGCCGGGCGAGGCGATCGTCGTGATCAACGAGGTTGTGGCCACGCCGGTGACCGCCGGGCCCTATACGGGCGCCCCGGATGCGATCGAGTTGTACAACGCCGGGACCGGCGCCGCGGATCTCACGGGCTGGCGGATCAGTGATGATCCCGCCTTCTCCCCGGCGCAAACGTACGTGTTCCCCGCCGACAGTACGTTGGCCGCCGGCGAAACCCTCGTGCTCGTTGGAATCGGGATCAACGGGATGGGCGAGCTTCCTTTCGGCCTCAGCGATGATTCTGTCGAGACGATCGCCCTCGACGACGGCGCCACCGGAGTCGACGCTGTGGAGGTTCCCGCCTATGCGTCGGTCGTGTCGTGGTGCCGAGTACCCGATGGAGCCGCGACCTGGGACTTCTGCGAGCAAACGCTCGGCGAGGCCAACGTGGCGGCGGCAACCGCCTGTGGCAACGGAGTGATCGAGGGGGCCGAGACGTGCGATGGCAAGGACCTCGGCGGTGCGACGTGCGTGTCGCTCGACCTCGGCTTCACTGGCGGCACGCTGGTGTGCGCAGGAAGCTGCACCCCGGACGTCAGCGGCTGCACCACCGACAGCGCAATCGTCATCAACGAGCTGCGCTCATCCGGGGCCGACCCGATCGAGTTGTTCAACGATGGCAACGCTCCGGCCGATCTCTCGGGTTGGATCCTCACCGACGACCCGGTTGGGCCTGACTACGACCCGGCTGCCGATGTCGAGGAGTATGTGTTCCCTGACGACACAGTACTCGGGCCCGGCGAGTACCTTGTGGTCGAGGGCGGCACGATGCCTGGACAGCACCCCTTCGGACTCGGGGGCGGTGGCGATCGGGTCACGCTGCTGCGCGTCGCGCCGCTCGTGATCCTCGACCTGGTGACCTACGGTGCCGGCGAAGCCGACAACTCGTACTGCCGGCAGCCCAACGGGCCGGGCGGCGTGTGGACGGCGGACTGCGTCCCTAGCTTCGGCCTCGAGAACTGACCGAGCCGAGCGAGCCGGTCGAGGCGGCTGCCGCGACCGGCCCAATGCGAGCGGCCTACTGCATGCCGTCGCACTCGCCCGAGCCCATGATGTCCGACATGCCGGGATCCCACGGGAAGGGGCGTGCCTGCTTGATATAGAGCGTCGGGGGCTCGCCCGGGCTCGCCTTGTCGTCGAACTTGAACTCGACGTCCATGCCGTACCAATCGCCGTCGTTGCCGTAGACCGACAGGAAGCGGGTGTGAATCGCGTCGAGCGCCACGCCCAGCGTGTGGATCTGTCCGTTCGTCAGCACGGTTTGGCCGATCGGAATGAGGTTGCTATGGGTGATGTATGTGATCGGCTCGCCCGGATAGTAGAAGTAGTGGAGGTAGGCATCCGATAGGACGCCGAGCTTGGGCTGGACCACTTCGTTCTCGCCGATTTGTACGTTGACGTAGAACGCCGGTTCGACACCCGACGTGTCGAAGATGTTGTTGGTGATGGCGACACCGTTGGCCTCTTCGTCGGCGAAGTTCGGCGTCGTGAGCAGGGCCATGGCGCAGTCGTGCTGCTCGATGCTGTAGTACCCCCGCTCCTCGTAGGCGCGCGGATTCCAGATGTTGAGCCACGCCTCGCGGATCGCCCACTCCACACTGCCGGTCCCCGACGGGATCTGGGTGCTTCCGGTTTGTGAGTTGTAAAGTCCCGCACCGGTGAACGTCCCGAGATCCTCCGCGTTCGTGCTCGAGCGAAAGCGGATTCGGTGCTCGCTCGGGAATTTGGAGTTGAACTTGGCGATGACGGCGTTCACCAGGTTGGGATCGAGGGGAGTGGCCCGGATCATGTCTTGGAAGGCGAGGAGCTGCTCTTCGCGGTGCACTGGGTCCGCCCACTCGGGTTCGGCCTCCATCGCCTGCAGAGTCGCCCGAAGCCCTGTGCTCGTCATGAACTCGTCGTAATAGTGGAACGGGATCACGAACGCGTCTTGGATCGGCACGACGTCCTGGCCGATGTCATACAACGCAGAGTAGTTGGTGCCCTTGGAGCCGAACCGCGTGAGGCCGAGTTCGATCTCTTCGGCGAGATTTGCTCCGTCGGTAACGACATCCTCGACGTCCGTGAGGGTGGTGACGGCGACGTCGAGGGCAGGGACCGTCAGGGGATCCGGCTTATTCTCCTCCCACCATTGATCGGCCTCCCCTTGGGTCACCTCGGTGACCTGGTAGCCGAACGGGTCGACCGTCAGTCGAACATTTTTGCCCTCGAGCGCGAGGAGCTCGGGGTCTTCGCTTGCGCCGCGTAGGCCCATGTTGGGGGTGCCGCGGTTAACCGACAGCACGTTGATGTGCGCCAGCGGGGTCTGGAACTCGCTGGTGATGATGCCCGCCGTGATCGAGATGTCGATGGGAACCGCGTCGAGCACCGCGATGTCGCGGAAGGGAATGTACTGCCCGGCGACAGTCTCGGCCTCGTAGAACATCAGGCGACCGACCGTCTCGCCGAGGTTGTACGGCTGGTACTGCACGTCCGCGAACAGCTCGTCGGTGGTGATCACGTGGACGTCGTCTGGAAGGGACGGTATCAGGGACTCGATGGCGCTCGACGTCGGGTGAAACACCAGGTCCTCGCCGAAGTACGACGTGTCGCGGAGCTGGCGGTAGGCCTGGGTGACCATCTCGGCGCTGGCCGTGTCGTACGGTGACAGCTCGTACGCGTACTTGTTGGGGCCCTCGTAGTGCGTGAGCGCGCCGAGTAAGAACCGACGGTTGGGGCTGTAGTACTCGATGCCGTTGAAGGTGCCGAGGTCGGCGACGGGGGGGAGGCCGTCGCCCGAGAGAAACGTCCGGGCAAAGTCCCAGTGGATCGGGTAGCAGCGGCTGTTGGTGTAGTAGAGGGCGTTCTCGTCCGCGCGATCGACGACGGTCTTGATCGAGCGCGCGCCGGGGATGCTTGCGTCCAGCGGGAGCGAAGCCAGCGCGGTGAAGTCCTCCGCGCAGCCGATCACAGTGGCGTAGTCCTGCTTCATGCCCTCGGTCACCGTGCACATAAACGCGGGCGCGCCCGTGCTGCTCGAGCCGGCTTCGCCGCCCGAGGACGTGGGGCCAGCCGTGGTATCGGCGCCCGAGGAGGTCGCCGTGCCCCCGGTGCTCTCCGCGGTGCCGGAAGACCCGTCCCCGGGCGCGGACGCATCGTCGGCGCAGGCCAGCGGATACGCGAGGGCGATCAGGACAGGGATGTGGATGAAACTGCGAGACGGCACGGGTCCTCCATTTTTGGCAAGGCTAGGGATTCCAAGTTCGCACGCGTGAGCCCGACGGGACCCCGAGGATGATCTCGTTCACGGTGTAGCCGTCGTAGGGCTGCGGAAGGTAGATGGCATGATCGTCCCAGCCGCCAATGCCGCTGCCCCACTTCAGACCGTGGCCGTAGTGGTTAGGGCCCGAGGTTTCCGAGTTGTAGAGGGTCGTGACGACACCCGCTGTGTCGACCCGGTACAGGCCCCGGGTGGTGAAATCGGGCACGTACAGGTTGCCGCAGGCATCGATGCCGAGCCCGTCGTGATAACCCCCGCCAACACCCGTCGCGTATACCATCGGGTCCCCGCTGGGGTTGAGGTCGTCGTCGACCGGCAGGAAGTAGACCGAGTTATTGCCGCCGAACAGCGTCGAGAAGTACACGCCTGTGCTGTCCAGGTTGAATACAAGCGAGCGCGGCTGAAGCCCCGGCGTGGCGTGCCAGATCGCGGCCTCGCCGGATTCCGGATCGACACGCCAGATCCCTCCGCTCATGACGTAGGCCTTTTGATCGGGCCCAATGGTGAGCCCATAGCCCCCTGCAACGGCGCCGTTGAGCACCGTACGGTCCTGGTCCGGGGTCACGCGGTGGACGCCCGTGCTTGACTCCCACAGAGCATCGCCGTTCTCCAGGACGTCGATGCCCTGGATATCGTTGACACCGGGCAGAAACACGAACGACATGTCGTCGTACGTCGAGGCGATCAGCGAGGCGCCATCCCACCCGAGGATGTGGCCGTCGTCGTTGAAGAAGACATCGTGGTAGCCGCGAGGTGCGAACAGCTCCCGTTCCGAGACGAACGGCTGCACGAGTTCGTCGCAGTCCCAGTCGATCAGTTCACCGGTGGTGTTGTCCACGGGCAAATCGACCATGGTGCCGACGTCGAAGATGATCGTGTTCGAGTCAGTGCCAGTCGTGGAGGAGCTGGCGGGCAATCCGCTTGCGGCGGAGGTGCTCGATTCTGCGCCCGACGTCGTGGGGACGTCGCCCGTGCTCGCGATCGGCACAACACCGGTCGAGCTCGCGGCCCCCGACGACGTCTCTGTGCCGCCGCCCGGGCTCTTGTCACCGCATGCTGCCCCAACGACGATGAGCTGCACCCAAACTGACGATTCCAACGACCTACGACGCATCGGGCTTCTCCGCGGGGCGGGTGGCCCCGCCAGGCCCCGCCGCTTGTTAAGGAACGATGAATGGACCCCGCGGCGCGAATACATGGCGTTGGGGGCCGAGCGCCTTCAGCCTCGCACTCGGTGACGGTTCCCGCAAGCTCGGGGGCAAGGCGCGTTGCCCGCGCTGCGTGACGCTGCGGGCTTCCGGAGGCGATCGCGGGATCGGAGCTGGCGTCGCCCGGGGGCGTCTCGGAAATCGGCGCTGGTGCCGTGCCTAGCAACGGATGCCGCAGTGGTAGCTCCGCCATCCCTGACGCCGTGGCGATCGCGTGCCATTGAGAAGAGGGCACGCGCAAACCGGCGGGGCGTCGTGGGATGCGCCGGCCGACTATTGTCCAGATGTCGACGACGCTGGTACGGTGCACAGTGAAATCCATCCCCGTGATCTTGTCAGGGGAGGCTACTGCACCCATCGGTGCCAAACGGATTCCGAATGCTGCGCTATCGCGGGCACAGTGCCACTTAAGTTAACGCGGCTGTGCGGTCGGTTGCGGGTCGGCGGTGGTCATGCCCGCTCGCGCGATCTCGCGACTGCCCCACGGCCCGGCGGTGGACGGGAACTGCGGCCCGGATTCACCCGTCCGTGTAGGGTACTTCGTCACGCGACGCCGCATGGTCGCTCGTCACCGATTGAGCGCGCGTCGAACCGCGTTCGGAGACACCGCTGACTCCTCCACGCTTGCCACAGAACGCGTGTTCGCGATCGCGTTCCGCAAGCAGTTTGAGATGTGCACCCACACACTGCGTCCGGTTCGCGCGCAGCGGTCCGCCTTCCGAACCCTCGGCATGACCACGCGGCTGCTACTCTGGGCAGGTGACGCTCTTTTCACGTATCGGCGGGGAAGCGGCTCTCATGGCCGCCGTCCCGAGGTTCTACGAGAAGGTGCTGAGCGATCCGCTCGTCGGCGCAATGTTCGAAGGGTTGGACATGGACGGACAGACGCGAAAGCAGATGTCCTTCCTCGCCCGTGCCTTCGACGGTCCCGACGAGTACCACGGCCGCGACCTGCGGTCGGCGCATGCGTCGCTGGTGCGCGACCACAGCCTCTCGGATGCGCACTTTGATCGGATCGTCGACTTGCTCGAGCAGACCCTCGCTGAGCTCAACATCGCGGTCTCGCTGCGGAGCGAAGTTCGCGCTCTGCTCGAGAAGCACCGCGACGAGGTCCTCGGCCGGTGACCCGACCTTTCGACTACGTTGACTGGCACCAAGGGAATGGGGAGCTGCGCCGCCTCCTGTTCGACGAGTTCCTTGCGATCCCACTGCGGGTTCGCGTGCGCGGCTTGTTGCGCGGAGAGTTCACGTTTCACGACGCCGCTGGGGTGTTGCCGAGCAAGGAAGCGCTCGCACGTCTGGCCAAGATCTCCGCAAAGCCCTAGCGACCGAGCTCTCTCGATCGGTGCGCTTGTGTTCGCTGCTAAGGGTCGTTGAGTCCATCGACGTTGGTGAACTGGCCGGAGAATCGCTGGCGGCCTACGGCGCCCGGGCCCTGGAGTTCGAGCTCACATGCCCCGTCGCCGCGCAGGCGCGCCGCGATACCCGTGGTGTGGCCGAAGAACAGGAAGTTGGTGCCGTCGTCGAGTTCGGTGAGCTCGCAGTTCGCGGGCGTGCGCGTGGTCAGCTCGAACCAATCTGGACCCGGCCGCGAGCACACGCTCGCACTGCCGATCGACATGCTGTGGATCGTCGGCGCGAGGCGGTTGGCGACGCGCGCCCAGTTCGGCCCATAGCTGCCGCCGCTCGTGAGTTCGAGTGGGCCTCCGCCGAAGCCCGCGATCTGAAACTGCACGTCTGCGGCGGTGACGCGGCTGGGATCGACCACGTCCACGCGGAGCGCCGCGCCGTGGTCGCCGGCGATCTCGACCAGCTGGGGCTCCGAGGGCGTGACCCACTCCTCGAGGCTCGCCGGCTCGCTGGCGTCGCCGTCGAATCGGCCGCGGAGGCGGACGGTGAGCTGAGCCTGGCGCTCGGCGTTATCGATTACGACCGGCTCGCCCTCGTCGCGCAGACGGGCTGTGAACCATGGCTCGTGGAGCTGCCCGTCGGAGGCGGTCGATGGTGCGACGAGCGTTGGTTCGCTGCCACAGGGGCTTTCGATCACAGCGTCGTCAGCGACGATCACCTGGACTGTGAGGCTGAGCTCGAGCGGGAGGATAGACCCTTGCGTCTGGCCGCAGCCGTCGGCCTCGAATCGCGCTTCGCCGGTGCCGATGAGCGTCGTCGTTCCGGGTCCGTCGCCGGGTGTCAGGACGAGTTCACCGCCGATCAGCTCGGCCGCGACAACTTCGTTCGCACCCCCGATCTCCTCGACCGTCAGGGGTGCATCGGCCGACCCGCACGGGCCAAACCAGCTGCGCGGCAAGCTGGCGGTGAACTGCGGCGGGTAACCCTCGCCGATCGCAAGCACGACACGCGTATCGAATCGCACCACCTCGCCGCCAGCCGCGGCGATGATCTCCGGTACGGCATAGAGCTCACCGTGGTCGCGCGGACGCATGGGAATCACGATCTCACTCTCGCTGCCGCCGCTGCCGTCGCTGCCGTCGCTGTCGGTTTGGACGTTGCTCGCGTGGCACGCCGTAAGGAGTAGCAAAGCAGGCAGGACTATCGGGGACCCAGGCACGTCCCAGGGATAGGCTGCTGGCCACCTTCACGCTAGCTAAATATTTTCCGTACGCATAAGATTTTCTAATGCGGCTTGGCGCTGGCCAACTCGCCGCGCTTGCGGCCGTATGTCGCGAGGGCAGCTTCGATCAGGCGGCACTCGTGTTGGGCGTGACGCCTTCGGCGATCTCACAGCGGGTCAAGCAGCTCGAGGAACAACTCGGCGCCGTGCTGGTGATTCGTGCCTCTCCCTGCGTGCCGACGGCGGTTGGCGAAGCGCTCTTCCGCCACGCTGTGCACGTCGAACTACTTGAGCGAGATCTGCTGCGCGAGATCGACGTGACGCCACGCGAGGATGCTCAGTCGCCGGTGGGCTTGGCCATCGCCGTCAATGCCGACTCGCTCGCGACCTGGGTCTTGGCAGCGCTGCGATCGGTTGCGATCGATCGCCACGTGCGCATCGAGATCTCGGTGGATGATCAGGATTTCACCGCTCAGTGGCTGCAGTCGGGCCGGGTGCTCGGCGTGGTGACGACCGCGGAACGGGCGATCCAGGGTTGTCGCGTCGAGCCGCTCGGGGTGATGCGATACGTGGCCACGGCAAGGCCGTCCTTCGTGCGCCGGTGGCTCGGTCGCGGGTTCACCCGGGCCGCAGCCGTGGACGCGCCATCGTTGGCCTACGATCGTCGCGACAAGATGTGCGGGCAATTCGTCGTCGAACGTTTCGGCGGCGAAACACCCGAGCTGCACGCCCACCTGCTGCCGTCTCCGCACGCCTACCTTGAGGCCTGTTTGAGCGGCCTCGGTTGGGGAATGAACCCAGATTCGCTCATCACGCGCGCGCTCCAGCGCGGACGCTTGGTGGACCTCGCGCCCGGTTGCACCCTGGACGTCCCCCTGTACTGGCAAAGCTGGGCGATCGCGTCGCGCAGCATCGAATCGCTGGGGGCCGCGCTTGTGTCGGGGGCCAGGGCGGCGCTGGCGCGTCGCCGGGGGCGGTGAAAATGCGGTTCGCCCTGTCACGAGAAGATCTCTCGCGGTGCGTGGGACAAGACGCCGGCACCGGCAACAACTCGATGTTCGTGACCGGGGGCTTCGACAGCGGAAGGCAGTGTAGGCGCCGCGCCCAGGGCGGCGCGGCCCACGTCGGGCTTGCGGGCGTTCTTGTGGCGGGATGCTACGCGGGGCTGGGCACCGGCGTCGACGGTGGCGACGCGGCATCGGCCGAGACCGGTTCGGAAGGGCCCGCCAGCGGCGGTGGCGAGTCCGGCGGGTCGGGCGTCGACGTCACCGACGAGGAGCTCGAGCGGGTGATGCACAGCGGTCTGCGTCGGCTGACCGTGCGCGAGTACGACGCGACGGTGCACGATCTGCTGCAGGCCGATGAGTTCACCGGCGTTCAGCAACTCCCCGTCGATCCGCTGACACCGTTTGACAACGACTACACCGAACAGATCGCCTCGAGTGGGCTGATCGACCCGCTCGACTTCCTCGCCGCCAGGGCGGCGGACGAGCTCGCGGCCGATCCGGCGCGTCGGGCCGCCCTGGTGGGTTGCGAGCCGACGAGCCCTGGGGACGAAAGCTGCATGCGGCAGTTCATCCAGGGCTTCGGACGTCGGGCGCTCCGTCGTCCGCTGACGCAGGAGGAGATCGAGGAATACCTTCACGGAACCTCGGGCAATAACGGCGCGCTCGATCATGCGATCGCTGCCGACGACTTCTACGTCGGCATCGACTCGCTGGTTCGGGTGATGCTCCAGGAGCCGGACTTCATCTATCGGGTCGAGCTTGGCTCCCCGGTCCCTGGCCAGCCGGGCGTGTTCGAGCTGTCGCAGTTCGAGCTCGCGACGCGCATTTCCTATTTTCTGCTCGGCACCACGCCAAGCGATGAGCTGCTCGATTTGGCCGAGGCCGGCGAGCTCCGCGATCCAGCGAGCGTGCGGCAGGTGGCCGAGTCGCTGCTCAGCGATCCGCGCGCGTTGGCGCGAATCGGTCGGTTTCATGCCATGTGGCTGGGCTACGCAGTGATGCCCCACGGCGGTGAGCTGGCCGCAGCGATGCAGGAGGAGACCAACGCGCTGCTTTCGCGCGTGATCCTCGAGGAGCGGCTGCCTTGGTATGATCTGTTCCGCCTCACTGAGACCTACGTGTCTGATCTCCTGGCGGAGAACTACGGGTTGCCGAACTCCGGTTCCGAGGAGCCGAAGTGGGTCGACTGGGGGGAGACGGGACGGCGCGGGCTCCTCTCCCAAGGGACGTTCCTCTCGGTCGGCGGCAAGGCCAACGACACCAGTCCAGTCGCGCGTGGCAAGGTCATCCGCGAACGACTCATGTGTCAGACCATTCCGGACCCACCACCGGCCGTGGACGTGGACCAGGTGCCGGAGGAGGGCGTGTGCAAGGTCGAGCGCTACGCCGTCCACCGGGCAAACGGGTGCGAAGGCTGCCGTTCGCTGATGGATCCCCTCGGGTTTGGTCTCGAGAACTACGACACGCTTGGGCGTTATCGCGAGTTCGAGATCGACAATCCCGAGACGGCGGACGTCGACGAGTCGACGTGCGCAATTCCAGGCGAAGGGGAAATCACCGGCGTTGGGACGTTCCGCGGTCCGGCGGAGCTTGCGACCTTCTCTTGTCCAACGGTGGGCTCGGAGACTGTGCGACGCAGCAGCTCGTTCGCTTTGTCGCCGGTCACTCGGAGATCGACGAGTTTGATAGTCGCTTCGCCGCCGCGGTCTCATCGACGGCAGGTCAGGGGGAGTTCCGCTTCGACGAGCTGCTAGTCGCAGTGGTGAGCGACCCCGCGTTCCGATTCCGCCGCGAGGAGGACGTCGACGACAACGGCCCGCCCCCCGGCTTCAGCCCGCAGAACGGGCAGGTTTTCAGCGGGCATTTCCCCTCGCCACAGGAGAATTGACGATGGGTTCGTTCCGACTGCACCGCCGCACACTCCTACGCGGAGTGGCTGGAGTCGCGCTTGCATTGCCGGCGCTTGAGATCATGATGCCGCAGGGCCGAGCGCGGGCCGCCGAGCCGTCACCGCGCCGTTTTTTTGTCGCCTACGGCGGGATTTCGATCGGTACGACGACTAATCTCGTCGTGCCAACCGCCAGCGGGGCCGACTACGCCCTGACGCGGGGTCTGTTGCCGCTCGGAGCGGGTGCGTTGCCGTCCAATCCTGGGCTCGGAGGTGAGGGCCTGGACGTCAGAGATCACGTGTCGGTGGTGTCTGGATTGAAGATCCCGTGGGCGTCGGGAGCCGAGGTTCCCCCAGGCGGACGCTCGGTCGAGTTCCATGGCAACACCCAGGGTCCGCAGTTGTCGGGCATGCGTGGTGGTTCCACTCAGCAGGAGGCGCCCAACGGGCCGACGGCCGACCAAATCGCCGGCAAGGGCCTCGGTGGTGACAGGCGCGTGCTCAGTTACCGCGTCCAGGTGGCGTCCTACGAGGGCACCAATGGCACAGTTGGGGACTCGGCGCGCATCTCGTGGTTCCGCGATGAGGCCAACGTGCTTCGCGGCATCGATCCCACGTTTAGCCCGGAGCAGGCGTACGCGTCCTTGTTCGATTCGTTCGTCGGCCCCGAGCCCTCGGCAGCGGCGGTGCTCCTGCTCGAGCGAAAGCGCAGCGTGGTGGATCTCGTGCGACACAAGGCCCAGCGCCTGTCCCAGCGCCTCGGTGCCGCGGATCGGATCCGATTGGAGCGCCATCTCGATGAGGTTCGCGCGCTCGAGGACCGTCTGCAGACGCTCCAACCGATGGGCGGCGATTGTGCGAAGCCGCCGCCGGTTGGCGCCGACCCAGCCGTTGGGGGTGCGTACGAGGATTGGAGCTCCGATGGAATCACGCCCCTGGGTGGCGCGGGTCACAGCGACGAGGACTTGCGGGCTGAGCTCCTGACCGACCTGATCGTGATGGCGTTCGCGTGTGACCTCAGCCGAAGTGCGGCGCTCCGGATGACATTCAGCCAGTGCTGGATGCAGGCCACCCCGCTCATCGGCGTGGCGGGTGACATGCACAAGTTCGGCCACACCGCGGGTAGCGAGGCCGAGGTGGCGCTTGCCGACTGCGTGGGGTGGCATGTGAAGCACTTCGCCCGACTCATCACTCGGCTGCGCGACACCGAGGATCTCGATGGCGCGTCGCTCCTCGACAGCACCGCGGCCGTGCTCTTGTTCGAGGGCGGACGCGGCTACAATCCGGAGGCGGACATTCAAGACAGCGCGCACTCGACCGAGAACATGATCGCGCTCGTCGGGGGGCACGCCGGCGGCCTAAACGCGGGCGGTGGACAGCACATCGTGAAGCCCGACTGGCACCCGGCCAACGTCGTGGTCTCGGCGCTCTCGGCCACCGGGGCCATCCCCGACGAGACGCTTGGGGAAGTGAGCGGGCGCGTCCCGGAGCTGTTCGGGTAGTCGGACACGTCAGCCCGCGGTCGCGCGCGCCCTTCGACTACGATGGGCCGGGGCAGCCGATGCGAGCGGTGCTGACCACGATGTTGTCGAGCAACAGACCTTCCTCGCTGTGCTCTGCGTGGTGAAAGAGGTAGAGCCAGACCGCGGACAGCTGGACATCGGGGGATGCACGCAGCCACAACTCCGGCCACGGACCGATCTCGAGCTCGTCGATCCAGAAGTTGAGTACGCCGGATGCGTCGTCGCCCGACGGCGACGGCGTTCCGCCGTCGATGAACTGCTCGAGGCAGTACCACTGGCCGGCGACCATCTCGGGCGCGTCGATGTCCGGCGCGTGGTCCGGGTTGGTGCAATAGCTGGGGCCCGCGGTGCAGGGGAACATGTCGCCCCAGCACGAGCCGTTCGGGTCGGCGCAGTCCATGTACATGCCCGGATAGTAGGTGTAGGCCTGGAGCGTGTGCGGCGGCGCGGTGACGTTCTCGAGTGTGGATGTGAACCAATCCATCGGTTGGCTTCCCGAGCAACCGACGCAGTCAGTGTTCCCACCATGCAAACCGCCGGGGCCATGGCGCGGCGCCGTGAAGTCGTGGCCGGGCTCCCACATCACGTAGAAGCGGACGTACAGCGCGTCATGCAGCGCGAGGTCTTTGTACAGACCGGACCCGCCGCTCCCCGGGGGCACGCGCAACTGGGCGGCGTGGTTGCCGGCCAGCCCGAACGGCCCGTCGTCCTCGAGGAGCGTGGGGTTGGTAACAGAGCCGTCCCATGTGCCGCCCGCCTCGAAGCTGTCGCAGAAGATCCACTCGGGCGCGGCGACGGTGCATTCGTCGATCGGAGGGACCGGGCCGCCCGATGGATCGCTGGTGGTGTCGCTCGCGTCGGTGGCCGCGCCGCTCACAGCGTCCCCTGCGGTTGGATCACCGCTCGGGTTGGCGGACGTATTGTCGGCGGTGCCAGGTCCGGGTGTCGTGTCGACCCCACCCGAAGCGGCGGATCCCGTCATGTCAGTGCTCGACGCGCTCGCGGCGCCTGCGCTGGGCTTGGCGCATGCACCGAGCGCGACGAGCAGCGACAACGGACGGATCGTGTGGGACATGGGCGACTCTCCCGGCTCGCATTGTCGCATCGAGCGTAGCCAGGCGGCGAGGGGGCCGGTCGGGGCCAGCCGAAGCTGGTCCGGGGGCGGGCGCAATCCTGCGCCCTTGGGTCGCGCTTTTGTCTGCACGTCTTGCCAATCAGACGCATCTATGGGGTGTTCGCCCACGCAACGCCCCATGTCCGACATCAACAAGGGCCCAGTTTCAGCCCAAGGGGGAATCCCGCCCAGCGCTCTGGCCGACCGGCTGGTGTCGATCCTCGTCGCCGATGGGTGCGCCCTGCGAGCCTACGATGACGGCTGCGCCGTGCTCGAGCGTGGCGGCCGGACGTTCGTCATTCTCCAGGCCAATGCGGCCTTCGAACGCATGCCGAATCTCGGACAGATCGGCAACGCGGAGGTGGTGGTGCTCGGTGGTACGCCCCAGGTGCGGGCTCGCCTCAAGCGCGTGCGCCTGTGGGTGACCCAGGGACGCGTGCATCTGTTTCACATCAGCGATGACGACGACGTCTGGCAAGATAGTGTGCTGGGCAAGACCACGCTGGGTTCATTGCTGCGGCGCCGACACGACTTGCCGGCCGCGGATGGACAGGAGCTGGTGTCGCTTGCAGCCGACGCGCAGGCGCAGCGCACCGCGCAGGTCCAGGAGCAGCAACAGTTCCATCAAGCGATCGGGACGCGCACGCCGGCGGTTACCTACGCCCTCGCATCAATGATCGCGGGTTGCTTCGCGCTCGAGCTCCTGTGGGGTGGATCCGAAACCATGCCGACGCTTGTTCGCATGGGCGCGCTCGTAGGGGATCGCGCGTTCGAGGAACCATGGCGTTTGATCTCGGCTGCGTTCCTCCATCACGGGATCACGCACCTGCTGCTCAACCTCTACGTGCTCGTGGCGATCGGGTTGTCCCTCGAACGCATCCTTGGGCGTCGGCGGTTCTTGGTCCTCTACGTCGCCGCGGCCATCGGCGGAAGCCTGGCCAGCACGCTGTTCTTGAGCGACCGTGTCTCGGTCGGAGCTTCCGGCGCGATCTGGGGGCTTCTCGTGGCCGAGGCCGGGCTCGCCTTTCGCCCGCGAGGGCTGCTCCCCACCGCCATGATCCCGGCGCTGAAGCGCGCGACGGTCATGAACCTCGGCGTCAACGTACTCAACTCGTTTCGGCCCGACGTGGATTGGGCCGCGCACCTCGGCGGCGGGATCGTCGGCGGCGTGCTCATCGTCACCGGCGCGCTGATCGTCGGCTTGCCGCGGCTGTCCGAGTTGTCTGCCGACCAGATCGCCGAGGATCGCGAGCCGGGATGGTTGCGTCCCGCTGCGGTTGCCCTCACCGCTGTGCTCGTCGTCGCCGGCGGCTATGGGCTGGTACGGGGCGCCGCCTGGTCGCTCACGGACGCGCCGGAGTTCACGCGTCGTTCGCTGGGTGAAAGCGATTTCACCATTGAGCTCCCCGCGCAGCTCCGGGCGCCGGTGGAACTGCGGGAGCAGTCCGGCCAGGTCACCGCGACCTTCGGCGATTTCTCTCGGACGTGGCCGGCGTCGATGTGTTCGCTGCGCGCATCGAAGCCCCGCTTTTCGGCGACGAGATCGCCGAGGAGATCGGGCGGATCGACCGCGAGATGACGACCAACGCGCCGCCCGGGGCAACACTGATCGGCAAGCCGCGACAGGTCTCGGGGGCTGAGGCCCACTATCGCTTCCGCGTCTACAGGTTCGACAACGGCGTCTATTTCGAGCGCGCCCTGGTGCTGACGCCTGGCTTCGTCGCTCGTGTGGATGTGGCGACGTGGCCGGAGCTGCGAGATGTAGGGTATGGCGGGCTGGCTGAGATGGCCGCACGATCGGTCGCGCTGCATAGCCCATGACGTGCTCCGCGGGCAGAGATCTCGGCCAGATCGTGCGATAGTCTCAACCGGTGGCAAACCCGCGTCCGACCGATGAGGCCATCATCGCCGGCATCGCTGACGCGCTGCCCGTTGGGGTGTGGGTCGCGCGCGCGCCGGGCGGTGAATTCGTCTACGCCAACGGGACGTTCCGGGACATCATGGGCGTGGGGCCCCGCGCTGACGTCGCGGCAGGCGAGTACGCCGAGCCGTACTCGATCCACGATCGCGAAGGCAACCTCTACCCTGAGGATCGCATGCCCTTTGTTCGCGCTCTCGTGGCGCGGGCGATCGTGATGGTCGACGACATCGTCATTCATCGCCCCGACGGAGGTCGCGTTAACATCCGTGCCTACGCGCGCCCGGTTTTCGATAACGACACGATTACCCACGTGGTCATCGCGTTCTTTGATATCACGCGCGAGGTCCATGCTGAACGCCTGCGCGCAGAGTCCGAGCTTCGGATGCGTCGGGCGCAGCGGATGGATTCGATCGGCACACTTGCCGGTGGCATCGCGCACGATTTCAATAACCTGCTAGGTGCGATTCGCACGCTGACGGATGTGTTGCGCGAGGGTGAGCACAATGCCGAGCGAAAGCGAGATCTCGACTCCATCGCTGCGGCAGCGGAAAGTGGCGCGCAACTGACCCGGGCACTGCTGGGATTTGCGGGTCGCGGCAAGAACCTCGCCGCGCCAATTGCAATCAACGATGTCGTGCTCGCTGTGATCGACATCTTCGGGCGCGCCGTGTCACCGCGCCTTGAGATCGTCACCGAGCTCGACGCCCGAAGGGAGGTCCTTGGAGATCGCTCGCAGCTTCAACAGGTCGTAATGAACCTGATGATCAATGCGTGTGATGCAATCGTCGATACGGGCCGCGTGACGGTGCGGACCAAGGATGAAGACGACGGTACGCGCACCATACTCGAGATCGAGGACGATGGCCCTGGTGTTCCTCCTGAGCTGCGCGAGAGGATCTTCGAGCCCTACTTCAGCACGAAGTCAGGAGCAACCCACGGCACCGTCGGACTCGGACTCGCCACCGCCTACGGCATTGTCGAGGCACACGGTGGCAGGATCGACGTGCTCGATGGAGTCAAGGGAGGTGCCCGCTTTCGCGTCGAGCTACCGGCCATAGATGCGGACGACGCGGCGGAGCGGACAAACCGTCGCGGCCAACTTAGGCGGGGGGAAGGACTTGTGCTGGTCGTCGACGATCAGCCAGCGCTGCAGATCGCCGCGCGCCGGGGACTGGAATGCGCCGGCTATAGCGTCGTTACAGCCGGAGACGGTCTGGTCGCGCTGGAAGTCTTCCGCGAGCGGCGCGCGGAGATCGTGGCGGTACTGCTCGACATGAACATGCCGAGGCTTGACGGGCGTGGCACCTTCACCGCCCTGCGAGAGATGGCGCCCGACGTGCGGATCCTGCTGATGACGGGATACGCTCTGAACGAGGAGGTGCAGGCACTGCTCCACCACGGAGGCGCCGGGTTCATCGCCAAGCCCTTCGGGTTCGTCGAGCTCGCGGCGGCGGTCTACGGGCTGCTCAAGTCGTAATTGCTAACTCGCGCGCCGCCCGGACTGCCGCCCAACGCGGAGCTCCCGCACGATCTCAGGGTTCTTTGGTCGCTGATCGGCGTACGACCCGCGATTCGGTATCGTGGCGGCCGTCGTGGAGCGGTCCCTGCAGCGATTCGGCCCAGCGACCGCGACATGGTTTGGCGATCGCTTTGGCGCGCCCACGGAGGTCCAGCGCCGCGGCTGGGAGACCATCTCGGCCGGTGCGCACGCGCTTTTGGTTGCGCCGACCGGCAGCGGGAAGACGCTCGCAGCCTTCGCGTGGGCGCTCGATCGCCTGATCCACGATCCGTCACCGCACCCCGGTTGCCGGGTGCTCTACGTCTCGCCACTCAAGGCGCTGGTCTACGACGTCGAACGGAACCTGCGCGGGCCCCTCGAGGGGATCGTCGCGGTGGCCCGCGCCGCCAACCCGTCCGTGGTCGCCCCGCGCGTCGCGATCCGCACCGGCGATACCTCGGCCCGCGATCGCGCCAAGCTCCTGCGCGATCCGGCTGAGATCGTCGTCACCACGCCGGAGTCGTTGTTTCTCATGTTGACCTCGCGCATGCGCGAGCACTTTCGCGGCCTCGAGACCATCATCGTCGACGAAGTCCACTCGCTGGCGCCGAGCAAGCGCGGCGTGCACCTTGCGCTTTCGCTCGAGCGGTTGGCCGTACTCGCCGGGCGCGACCCCCAGCGGATCGGGCTGTCGGCGACGGCACGCCCGCTTCCGGAGGTCGCGCGCTTTCTGGGTGGCGATCGGGCGGTTGAGATCGTCGACTGCGGCGGCGCCGGACGCATGGATGTCCGCATCGTTGTGCCAATGGCGGATCTGTCCCGGCCCGATGGTGACGGTCCCCGCACGCGAAGTACGTCAACGACGCAGCCGGCGATGTACGAGCCCATCGACGGCGGTGTGTGGCCGAAGATCGTGCCCGAGATCATCGCGCTCGTACGCGCGGCCAGGACGACCATCGTGTTCGTCAACGCGCGCGGCTTGTGCGAGCGCTTGGCGCAACGAATCAACGATACGGCCGGCGAGACGCTCGTCCGGGCCCACCACGGTAGCCTGTCGCACGCGCAGCGGGCCGGGATCGAAGACGCGCTCAAGCAGGGGCAACTGCCCGGCATCGTTGCGACCAGTTCGCTCGAACTCGGTATCGACATGGGCACGGTCGATACGGTGGTCCTCGTCGAGTCCCCCGGCGCGGTGTCGCGCGGGATCCAGCGCGTCGGACGGGCGGGTCACGGAGTCGGCGAGACCAGCGTGGGTCGGCTGTTCCCCAAGCACCGCGCTGATCTGCTCGAGGCCGCAGTGGTGGTCGAGAGGATGATCCGCGGGGAGATCGAGGCGATGGCAATTCCCCGCGATCCGCTCGACGTGCTCGCCCAACAGATCGTCGCGATGGTGGCCGTTGGGGCTGGCTCGGTGGCCGAGATCGCCGCAACCGTGCGCCGATGCGCCAGTTACCGTGACTTGCCCGATGCCGCCCTGCGATCGGTGCTCGACATGCTCGCCGGCCGCTATCCGTCCACCGCCTTCGCGGAGTTGCGACCGCGGATCGTCTGGGACCGCGACCGCGGGACGTTGTCGCCGCGCCGCGGCGCGCTGCAGATCGCGATCCAAAACGCCGGCACGATCGCGGACCGCGGGCTCTACCCGGTTCACCTCGGAGAAGGCGGCCCGCGCGTGGGCGAGCTCGACGAAGAGATGGTCTACGAGACCGCCCCCGGCCACGTCATTACGCTCGGGGCGAGCTCGTGGCGAATCGAGCGGATCAGCCGCGATCGCGTCATCGTCCAGCCCGCCCCGGGCGAGGGGGGGCGCCTGCCGTTTTGGCGGGGTGACGGGCCTGGGCGGCCGTTCGAGCTCGGGCTCGCGGTCGGTGCGTTCACGCGGCGACTCCTCGCATCCGAGCCCGCGGCGATACGGGACGCGCTGGCATCCGAGCGCCATCTTGACGACGCGGCGATCAACAACCTACTCGCCTTCGTCGACGAACAGCGCAGCGCCGCGGGATCGGTGCCAACTGATCGTGTCGTGACGATCGAACGCTTCCGCGACGAGGTTGGCGACTGGCGGGTCTGCATTCTCAGTCCCTTTGGCGCCCGTGTGCACGCGCCGTGGGCGTTGGCGATTCAGGCGCTTCTTGGCGAGCGCTACCCGTTCGAGGTCTCCGCGATGTGGACCGACGACGGCATCGCTCTCCGGCTGGTCGACGCCGACGAGCTGCCCGATGTCGCCCTTTTCTTGCCGGACCCCGACGGCGTCGCCGAGCGGATCCTCGGACAGCTCGCCCACAGTGCGCTGTTCGCCGGACAGTTCCGCGAAAATGCGGCCCGCGCGTTGCTGTTGCCGCGCCGCCGCGCCGGCACGCGCACGCCGCTGTGGGTCCAGCGCCAACGGGCGCAACAGCTGCTCGCCGTCGCCCGCGAGTACCCATCGTTTCCGATCGTGGTCGAGACCTATCGGGCCTGCATGCAGGACGTGTTCGACATGCCAGCGCTCACCGAGATCCTCCGCAGGGTGAGAGCGCGGGATATTCGCGTCGATCATGTGGAGACGCGGAGCGCTTCGCCATTCGCACGCATGCTCGCGTTCGCCTACGAAGCGGCGTACCTCTACGCGGGCGACAACCCGTTGGCGGAGCGGCGGGCGCAGGCGCTAAGCGTTGACCGTGAGCTTCTGCGTGAGCTCCTCGGCAACGATGAGCTGGCCCAGGCCCTCGATCCCGCGGTCATCGACGAAGTCAGCGACGAGCTCGCCGGGCGTGCGGATGACCTCCTTGCGCGTGGACCCGACGAACTCCACGATCGCCTGCGTCGCAGCGGAGATCTCGATGCTGACGAGATCGCGCGGGCTTGCAGTGACCCCGAGGCCGTCGCGTCGCTGGTCGCAGCCGGGCGCGCGTGCTGGATTGCCCTTGGGCAGCGGCAGCGGGCAATCGCGGTCGAGGACGCCGCGATGTACCGCGACGCGCTCGGGGTCGCGCCGCCCACGGCGGTTCCCGCCGCGCTCCGCGAGCCGGTGGTCGACGCCTTGGGCGAGCTGATCCGCCGCTACGCCCGGAGTCACGGGCCGTTTTCTACTTCGGATCTCGCCGACCGTTGGGGTGCCGACGAGGCGAGGATCGCCGGCGCGGTACGTTCGGAGTTGGCCCGCGGAACGCTGGTCGACGAGGCTCTCGACCGTCGCGATCCGGCGCTGCGTCTGTGCGACGCGGTTGTGCTCCGCCGGATCAAGCGCCGCACGCTGCAGAGGTTGCGCGATGAGATCTCCGCCGTGGATGGAGCCGCCTACGCCCGCTTCCTCGCCACCTGGCATGGGATCGGGGCGTCCGCCGACGGTTCACCGGCTGCGGCGCTGGAGCAGGTTCTCCTCGTGCTCGAGGGATTGCCGGTCTCCTATCACGAGCTTGAGCACGTGCTACTGCCCACGCGGGTCGCCGGCTTTGCCCCGGCGCTGCTCGACGAACTCGGCGCGAGCGGTGCGCTTGGCTGGGTCGGCCGCGGCACCCTCGGCACCGGCGACGGACGCGTGGCGATCATCCGGCGTGAACGCGTGCCACTGCTCGTCGATCGGCCCGCCGATCCGCC
>CADEGN010000091.1 GCA_902826865.1 uncultured Myxococcales bacterium | reverse complement strand
GGACTCGTCGAGGTATCTCGGCCGATCGGCCGATTGACCGATTGACCGATTGACCGATTGGCCGCGCGGGCCAGGGGAGCGGGCGCAGGGCGTACCGCGCGGGGGCGCACGCCGGAGCCATCGCGTTCGAACGATTGTTCGAAGCCCTGCCTCGCGCCGGACGGCCGCGACGTTGATCGCGCTGCGACGCCTTGCCACGCTCCGCCCCCATGCCCAAGACATCCCGAACCAAGAGAACCGCCGTGCTCAAGCTCGTCACGCCGCAGCTGGCCGACGGACAGCGTGCGTTCGAGAAACACAAGGCCGAGCTCGACGCATTGCCTGTCGATGACCTCGAGCCCGTGCGCGTCGACTTGCAAGCCGTGGCCGCGATCGCCCACAGCGTCGCGACGCGGGACAAAACGTCCGATCGCATCCAAGGATTTGAGCGTCTGGCGCGGGTCGATCTGTATGACGTGGGGGCGATCGATCGACTTGCCACCCTCTCGCTTGCGGCCTGGTTCGTGCGCCAGCGCCAGCTCGCAAAGACAGCCATCGCCAGCACGGCCCAGGTTTCGGAGCCGGTGCTTCGCGAGGCGCAAGAGCGCAGGGGCCGGATGTTGAGCGTGCTCGAGTACTGGATGGCGACGAGGCCGAGATCGCCCAGGAGCTCGCTGCAATCCGCGTTGGCAGTGGCTATCAGGATCTGGCCAACGATCTCGATGCACTCGCGGATCTGTATCAACGCCCCGAGGTGCGCAAGGTGATCGCGCAGGACGCAAAGCACCACCGCGATGACGATGTCGTCGGTGCTCGGGGCAACTCGAAGGCGATCTTCAAGGGCCTCGGGATCGGCGACGACGATGAAGCCAGGATGTGGACGGAGCTGGCCTCGCGGGCATGGACCCTGCTCTCGCGCGCATACGCCGAGCACCAACGCTGCGGCGTGTTCGTGTTTGGCGGGGAGGAGAAGGTCGAGGAGTCGTATCCGTCGCTTGTCGCGGCGGTGAGGGGTCCGACCCGCCGCGCGCCGCCGCCGCAGACCACGAGCGTAGCGGCTGCGCCTGGGTCGTCGAACATCGAGCCCGGCGGCACGGATTGATCATTTTGGCCGGGATGCGCGGGCGGGCCGGAAGCGACGGCCTGTCCGCGCAGCGCCCACGGTCAGCGCGCGCCGGTGCGTGAGCGCCCAACGGTGAAGAGGGTAGCGGCCGGCAACCTAGACATCCGCCTCAAACCCGGTCCCGTGGTGGATGAGGTTGAAGTGCCCGCGGTGGCCGCGGAGCACCTCGACGCGCGGCACCTCGACCGGCGGACAGTAGAAATCCTCGGAAGCACGAGGAGCGTGATGAGCCGCGCGGGCGGTCACGACTCGCCGGCTTCGCCATGTCGATGCCCGCGGCGGCCATGCTATCGCTGCAGCAGCCGAAGCTGCAACGCCCGCAGCGCCACCGGGTCACCGGCAAGCAGCGCCGCTTCATCGAGTTCGCGCGGGTAAGGGTGCAAGGCGTCCAGCGTTCGCAGCACCTGTCGCCGCGTATCGCCGTGGGTGCGTAGAAGCAGGCTATACAGCGTGCCGAAGTCGGCCGCCGTCGCCAGAGTGAGCACCGCGGTGAGTGCGTCCGCTTCACCGGCGTCGAAGCGCGACACCGCATCGCGCAGCGCGACACCAGCCGACTGCGCCACGGGCGTGCCGGGGCCGCGACCAGGCACGGCGACGACCTCGCTACCGGCCGGCACCCATGCCGTGGTGGCACCGTCTTCGAGGGAGACTTCTCCGCTCGTGACCGAGAGGTACGTAAGGTCGCGCTCGTCGACCGTGAGTTCGTAGGCGCAGCCGAGGTCGACTGCCGTGGCCGCGGGCGTATCGACCATGAACAGCCGCGGCGGTGCCAGCACCGCGGCCGATACCCTGCCGCGCGCCAGCTGCAAGCGGTGGGCATCCTCGCCGGTTTCGATCAAACGCATCCGCGACGCGCCATGCACCGTCAATTGGCCGATGTCGGCGACTTCAAGACGCGTCGATGAATCCCTCGGAGTCTCGAGCCAAGCTCCAACCGGCAACACGCCCGCGCCGACAGAGCGACCGGCACAGCGGGCGTCGCCCCCATCTACCGCGAACGCGAAGCCGGCCACTGCGTCTCGACAATCCAACGATGCAGCGCGACCGTCCTCGGCGCCAGATGCGAGGTGGTCCGCCGTGCGATCGCCACGGGAGGTCCAGACGAGAATCGCAACCAAGCCGGCGGCCAGCGCCAACGCTGCCAGCAGCGGCCGGCGGCGTGGTTCACGGGTGGGAAGCGGTCGCAATGGGGCGTCGTGGGCAAACGGTGCCAACACGCGCTCGAGTTGCGCCACTTCGGCGTCGTCGCCGTGCTTGTCGAAGAGGTAGTCGCTCATCGCCAACCTGCCAGTCTGACGCGCAAGAGCTTCATGCCACGATGCAGGTTCACGCGCACGGAATCCGGCGTCATACCCGTGCGTTCGGCGATCTCCGGGCCTGACAGCCCTTCGACGAGGCGCATGATCAGGGTCTCGCGGAATGCCGCGGGCAACTCGCGCAAAGCCTGTAACGCCGCATGTGCCTCCATGACCGGCGGCGGTTCGACCCCGACGTCGTCGAGCGCCAGCGCGGCTGTGGGCATGCGCGCATGGTCGATCGCGCGGCGGCGAGCGAGTTGCAACAGCCAGCCCGGGAACGCGGCCTCGTCGCGCAATGCGTCGAGCTTCGCCCACGCCTGGGTGAACACCTCCTGCACCAGATCGCTGGCGTCACGGGTCGAACATCTGGCGAGTACGACCGCATGGACGGCGCGATGAAACCGCCGATATAGCTCTGCGAACGCCGCGCGGTCGCCGGATTGGGCATCCGATACGCAGGCGCGCAGATCCCAGGCGGCATCGGTGCACGCGTTCCGGTCGCTGCCTTCACCCACGTCCCCCACCGCAACGACGGCGTAACACGCCATGGTTCACGCATCCACGCCGATCGCGGCGAGGTCATCGGCCGGGATCACAATGCCGCGAGCCGCAAGCGGAACGGCAACCCGCCGCAGGGCGGCGCGGGCGAAGCAGGCGTCGTATCGCTCGCAGGCCAGCGTTCCATAGCCCGAACCGCTGCAGCCACCACCGAGAACCGGCGCGAACGATCGCAGGGCAGCCCCCGCGATTCGACCGAGCCGCGTCCGCTCGTCATCGTCGAGCCAGCCGTCGGCCCAATCGAGGATCCACGCGCCAAGGGCAGCATGCTGGGTCTCATCGCGCAGGATCCGACCTATCGCCAGGGCCACCAACGGCGAAGCAGACAAGCTACGCGCAAGCGCGAGCAACGGAACGGTGAGGGTTTCGCCTACGCAGCAGGTCCGGACCACGAGCTCGATCGCACGGAAGCGGGCGTCTGCGCCCACAGGTGGCCGCACGAGGCGACTGAGGTCGACCTCGAGGGCGATCCCGCCGCCGAGTGCTGCGGCCAAACGCGCCGAGGCCTCGGCGTGAACGATCTCGTCGATCACAAAGTCGCCAGCCACGGCGATGAGGTCGAGCGGAGCGGCAGCGGCCGCCAGCGTCGCAGCGATCTCTGCGAAGGCGACCGCGCTGGCGTACTCGCTGAACGCCGCTTGGGTCCAGCTGTGTCGCGCGCCGAGGTCGTCGGCCAGCCGCTCTTCCCAAGGCAGCGCATCTACCCATGCGCGCCGCGGTGCCAGGCGCCGCGTCCACGGACCATCGAGGCGAGTCGGTGCGAAGATCGACGTCACGCCTTGTGCTCGCGGACGTGGGAACAAAACGCGCTCGGCTGATACATCCCGCTCTTGCGCACCAGGTTGCCGACGAGCGGATAGCCCTGCGCATCGCACAGCGCGCGAAAACGCGGAACATCACGCAGCGCATCGACCTCGCCGGTCTGCAACAACCGGTCGCGAAGGTGCACCAATTCCGTGGGCACGTCGGCATCGCGAGTCACAGTCGACGGTGCGACCGCTTGCGTCGGGGACCGTGCGACAGCTTCCGTCGGGGGCGGTTCCGCAGCGGTGGGGCAGGCGCAAAGGAGCAGGATCGGGACCATGGCCGGGGTTTTGCGCATCTCGATCCCGAGGACGAGAGCGGGGGGCGACCGTTATCCGCGAATCGTCAGGGGTGCGTCGATTTGCGACAGACGGGCGTCAACGCCGCGGCTCCCACGTAGGGGCTGTGCGGCGTTCGGGTCATCGGAAGGCGTCCGGCGAAAGAGTGGGGATCCGTCCCGTCCCCACGGCGACTGCCACCAACGTGGTCAAGCGCAGGGAAATGCGGTTCATGTTGTGGCCGATCCTGATGATCATGCTCGGCGCGTCGGCGTGCGCGCATGGGCGCCCTCGGCCGCAAGGAGGCGGTGCAGTCTGTCGCGACTACCGCCCGTTTTGCATCCTCGGCGATCGCCGCTGTGTGGTCGATGCATACGGCTGCGAGAGTTGCACCTGCGACTCTGCCGAGGTGCCTGAACTTGGGCCTGGCAAGGGCTCCCCGCGATGGTCCGGCCAGTGCTAGCGGGTCCACCGGTGGCAAGTGGGTGGCCGGCGATGCCCGCGTGTTCGAGCGCACCCGTGTACCGCCCTGCCTCGGGCCCCATGGCGGTGCGACTCGGCTACGACCGCGAGCTGCTGACGCGCGTCAGCCGTGAGTTTGCCCGCGCCGTGGTGCAGTCGGTCCGTCGACGCACCCGTCGTCATCTCGCACTCGCGTCCGTGCGGCCCTTGCATGCCGGCGTGCTCGTGGTCGTGCAGCGGTTTCGCTACGACTTCTGGTTGCTCGTGCACCTGCATGCGCTCGTGACTGACGGCGAGTTGGTCGAGCACGGCGAAGACTCGGTGCGTTGGTTGGCCGCGGCGGCGACCGTCGAGCGCGACCTGACCGGTGTGCTCGCGGCCGTGCGTCGCGGCCTCGGTCGTGTCGACGACTCGGACGAGGACGTCGCCATTGCCGAGCCTCGCCGCCTAACCGCCCGCGACCAGCAGTGCGGTATCGTAGGCCGTCAGCGCCAGCGGTGCACAACCAGCTCCGCCGTGTCCGTCCACACCACCAGATTCGGTGAGATGGCCCCGGCGGACGCGACGTCAGGCATCGACCAGAGGAGTTCGCCGGAGTAGACGTCGAAGATCCGGGGCGGGTCCGTGACGAAGATCTCGGTGTCGCTGATGCGCTGGAACTCGCGGACGTCTGGCAGGATCGTCGCCTGCACCACGGTGCCGTCGAGCGTGACGATGTCGGTGTGCAGGAACGTATCGCACACACCCGCATCGGAGCAAGAGTCGGCGCCGGCGTAATGCGAGAGCAGCAGGTGCTGGTTGTCGATGAAGCCCCACGCGACCCCGTCGAACACGTCGGCGAACACGCCATCGTCGTAGACGTAGGCCAGCGCGTCCTCGTAGGTCGCGGATTCGCCCCACTGCGAGTCGGTCACGACGATATGCACGCCGTCGGGGGCGATCGCGGGCAGAACGTTGCTATCGTCGCCGCCCAGCACCGTGCCGCTCGGTACCTGGAACACGCGACTGCCCCACGCTGGGGCCCAGCTCCAGATGTGGGCCACGATCGACGCGTCGTCGGACATGGCCCACCGCCGGATGACGCAGGTCGAGCACCCGCTCGATCCGAAGTAGCCGATCTCCTCGCCGCTCGGCAGCGCGTGCAGGTGGCTGCCGTGGAGGTTGTCGAGCAAGCTCGGCGATGGCAAGCTGTGGGCGAGGACGCTCCCGTCCGGGGAGAGCTCGAGCGGACCCCAGGGGAGATCGAGCGCTCCGACTGGCTCCACGGTGCAATCCGGAACGACGTCCCAGATCGTCGTCGACAGATTCGGTTGCGTAAGTGCGAAGCGTCCGTTGATGGCCGCGTCGACCCAGGTGATCGGCCCCAAAGATGGGGGCCCGATCGATGTGGCGCGATCGAGTTGATCGGCCACGATGGCGTCCCCGCGACCGATCACCCACCCGAGGGGGCTCCACGCGAACCGCCAGCTCGACGGGCCGACCGGTGGGAACGACGGCGGCGGGAACACCTGCTGCTGCGGCCCCGCCGGATCCAGCACCACGATCGTGCTGGTCTCGCCATAGACCGCGAGCGCCGGACCGCTGCGGCGCAACGAGCCGCTCACGCCGGAGAGCAGCGGCGTGCCGAGGTCCGAGACGTGGGCCACGGTGCCGTTGACCACGACGTGATCGCCCCAACCGTGCACGATGCTGCCCAAGTCGAAGGCGAGCTCGGTGCCGTCGGCCTCGTAGAGCCGATACGCCATGCCGTGCTGCGACCAGTAGCGCGGGGCGTCGCCGAACCACCCCGCGAACACCCCCCCGAAGGTCGTCTCGGTGATCTCGTGGGCCTCGAGGTCGACGTGCATCACAGCATCGCTGGCATGCGCGTCGGAGAAGACGTGCAACGAATCGGTGAGCGCGAGCACCTGTGCCTGACTGAAGTCGCCGTCGGTGGACCAGATCGGCGAGCCGTCGACGGCGAACACCTCGATGCCCTCGGTGCCGATCGACCAGAGGTAACCGCCGTCGATCGCGAGCCCGCGCTCGGGCCCCGCGACCACCTCGCCCAGCACGCCGAGGTCGGCGCTCGCGCGCAGCACAACGCTGCCATCGACGTAGCCCACCGCCAGCACGCCCGAGACGAGCTGCGCCCAGGTCGTCTCGTGCTCGAGGTGGACGACCTCGAGCGTCGCCGCGTCGCGGAGCACGAGCCTGCCAAGCACGTCCCGAGCAACGAAGTGGGCGCCGTCGTGGTGGACCGAGCGCACCGCGTCGGGGCCCGGTGACAGCACGAGATCACACGGCGGCGTGCAATCGAGGGGACAGACGGGCTCGGTTTCGCCGCCGGTGGTCGTGCCGTCCGTCGCCGTGCCGTCCGTCGCCGTGCCGTCCGTCGCCGTGCTATCCGTCGCCGTGCTATCCGTCGCCGTGCGATCCGTCGCCGTGCGATCCGTCGCCGTGCTATCCGTCGCCGTGCTATCCGTCGCGGTAGACATCGATGTCGTGGCCGCGGTGTCCGAGCTCGAAGCGACGCCGGTGCCCTCCGATTGCGTCGTCGTGGTGGTGGTCGTGCTCGCGGCCTCGCTGGTGGTCGCGGTCTCGGTGGTCGTGCCGGTGTCGGTTGCGACCGTCCCGCCGTCTCCGGACTCCCCCGAGGTGGCCGGCACAACTGTGGTCGTCGTTTCGGGCGAGCTCGTCGTGGCGGTCCCCGGCTCGCTGCCCGATCCCGTCGAGCCGCCCGGAGTCGTCGAGCTCGATCCGGACGCCTGCGTCGTCACCTCGTTGTCCGGTCCCCTCGAATCCGTGCTCGTCGTGGACGGAGACTCGGAGAGCGCCGACGTACCCGAGTTGCAGGCCGCGAGGGTGAGCACGCAGGTCGTCAACGCCGTTCGGATCGACATCGCCCGAGCCATGGCCGCGTGTCGCCGGATCCGTGTGGCCCGTCGACGGCGTTGCGTTTGCGTGGCCGCCGCGCGTCATGAACTTGATCCATCGGGCCAGGGCGCGTTCAGGCGCTTCGAAGAGCGAAGCCACGGCGAGCTTCAGGTCTTCGAACGGCTCCGCGCGGACGAGGGCCGCTTCCCCGACAAGGCCTTCTTCCAGAACCCGGCCCCTTGCATCTCCGCTCTTGTCGCTGACGCTCGCGTGACGGCGGACTTGCCCCCGACGAAGAACGTGTTGGGCCCGGTGTCCGCCACGTGGAAGAGGCTCCGCCAGTCGACCTCGAAGTAGACCGCGTTCGCCAGCACGAGCCGCGTTCGCGTGTTGACGGTGCCCGCCGGCAACATTCCGACGAAGCCGGCTGCCGGCACAACTGACAGTTTTCACGACCGCGGCTGAAAGCGGCACTTGCGTAGCGCGTTGGTCCCGGCATGGGTCCTGCGGTCGTCGCGTTCGTGATGGGCAGCGCCCACGTCGTGTCGACGCTGGTGCTCGGTCCGCCCGAGACGACCAGCCAGACCGATAGTGCTGCCCAGGCATCCATCGATTTGGAAGAATCCCGAAGGCTCTACGCGATCGGAGAACAGCGATTCATCGCCAACGACGCGGCTCAGGCCGTCGTCTTGTGGCGCCGAGCCATCACTCTGCTCCCGCGCGACGCCCGTTATGACACGGTCCGCCACCGCCTCATCTTGCGCCTTGGCTACGGCCTGCTGATCGCCGCGGCGCAGACCAAAGACCGTGCGTACTTGCACGACGGCGCCGCCATGCTTCGGCGCTACGCCCAACGGCACCAGGAACTATTCGGCGACAGCGAACGAGCGCTCCGGGAGCGCCGTGAGGTCTACGAACTACTCGAGCGAACCGAACGGCGCGCCAATCCTCGGCGGACCGCGGCGGACGATGCAGCACATGACGGCCGTCGCAGGGGCGCATACGAGGGCGCGCCGCGGGTGATCCGGGTACGAAAGCGTCGCTTCGGACGAACCTCCGTCCACGATCTGAAGATCATGGCCCTGCTCCGGAGCCCATTCACCGACCCCGAGGCGGGCTTGGTCTTGACCAAACCAACGCTACAACCACTGACCCCCGCGCGTGGGCTCGTGCGGATCGCCGGCTGGACACGGATACAAGCGGGTAGCCGAACGGCGAAGGCCTCTCGCGCCGTCCACAAGGTCGCATCCGCAGCGGTTCGCTCCGTTCGAAGCGGGCTGCGTCAGTGCTTCGACTTCGCCTTCGCTCGCCAGCCCCGGGACGTCGTGCGAACGTCGGTGCGTTTCACCATCGACGGTCGTGGTCGCACACGTGATCCGCAGATCGTGGGCGCCGACGTCATCGATGCCGACGGGACGCGATGCGTGCTCACGCGCATGGTCACTGCGCGGCCAGGCGAATGGGTCGGTCGAACCACCCGCGTAACGGTTCCGATCGTCTTCTTCAGAGATTCAGCCAACTTCTTCGACGAAGCAACCGGATGCTCGGGCCGGACACCCGCTGATTTCGCCTACTGCCGCGAACTATGACATGGGCGAACGGCAGCTAGACTAGGCGGTCGGCTTGCGGATCGCGGCGCGGTCGCGCACGTCGTCGACGACACGTGACGGCCCCGTTGTTCGGTCTACCCAGGGGGCGCCATGCCCGAGATCTCGCGGGGGCCGATGTCAGGGGAACTCCAAACTGGCCTCGGCGATACGATTTCCGCGCCGGGTCGTCACCCGGGTTCGAGTCGCTCCGACCATTCGGTCAGCGCGGGGCAGAGCGGCGCCGGCGGGAAATAGCAGTACCCATCGAAGCACGCGACCTGTTCGCACTCGGTGACATAGACGCACGGTTCACTCGGCTTGGTCGTGGCGGGCATGCACGTGCCCGGATCGTCCTCGCTTGGCCAGTCCTCGGGCATCGAGTTCCTGCAGTAGTTGCCTTCGACGCATTGGGTCAGCTCGGTGCAGACCCCCCCTGTGGACACGGGCAGAGGTGCGACCTCGCACTTCGTGGTGCCGAAACTGTCGCAGCGCAGTCCGTCCGCGCAAACGCCGAGGAAGCCCGTCGGGACGAGGGACACGGAGTCCGAGCAGCGCTCACCGAGTTGCAGGATCTGTGGTGCGTCGAGGTCACGGCAGAACCCGCCCCTGCAGTCCAACCCCGCGCGGCACTCGCTGATCGGCGGATGGAACCCGCGCCGGGTGCAGGGGTCGCCGACCTCGCGATCTGCGGTGTAGATCGGACACGTCGGTGGGGCCTCGTCGAAGCGCTCGTAACGTTCGCAGGTCGCGAACCAGTCCACGCGATCGAGGATCGTCGCGAGACATCCCTCGTCGAGCCGCATGCCGGATGCGAGCGCCTCGTCTTCCATGCGGGTGACCTCGCGTGCGACTGTGTCGACGCAATCGGGGATGACGTGGTCGTGCTCGCAGGCGCACTCGGTCTGCACCGTGCAGAAGTGCTGCGCGTAGGACACGGCGACCTCGCTGCCCGCCGGCGCGGCCGGACCGCACGCGCAAGCGATGAGGAGGGGAATGCCTCGCAGGCGCAGGCGTATGGCGCTGCAACGCGGCATGTTCAGATTGCTCGCGGGTCGAGCCATCCGGCGGTGGCCGATCGCGCTCCCGCTGCGTCGGTTGCGAACAGCAGCACCGGTGTTCGCTTCGATGGCATCGGCACGACGACGTCGCGGCCGATCCACCCGCCGACACCAGGGAGGAACCACCTGAGCTCGACATCGTCGTTCTCCGCATCACGGGCTTGGGCCGTGAGTCGAGCGCGCCCCGAGGAGGTGTCCCGAGCGAAACGGACCGAGAGCGTCGGCTGCGTGTTCAGCAACGTGCCGCGCATGTCGGCATAGATCCCGGCACCACTCGGCAACGCCGCGTGTAGGCCGGCGAGAAGGAACGTGCGGCGATCGGCATCGATCCAGCCGAGTACGGGAGCTGCGTTGGACACCCGCAGGGCAACATCCTCGCCGCGCACGGAGTAGTGCACGAGAATGTCGAGGTTTCCGGGCGGGATCTCGAACCGCCCGGCTGCGTTCAGCGGGACCACGTCTGACTCCGCCACGAGGCCGACCCTAGCATGCAGCCCCGCGTCTGGTTGGCTGGCCTCGATCGCGAGCCGGTCCAGTCGAACGCATCGGCCGCCGCCGGGCCCACCGCACGAGATCACGGTGTAGTCGAGCCCCCCGCCCGAGACCGTGACACCGTAGCTCGCGCTCCCGTCCCAGGCGCGCGCCGCGGACCCCGGCGTCCACGCGATCGTGTTGTTCCCACGGCGCACGGCTCCGTCCCGGGACAGTCCATCACAGAGGGGGGGGATCTCGACAGGCGCCGGTGGGACTGGAGGCTCGCCCCCTTCGCCCGCCGTGGTGTCTGCACTCCCCGAGTCCGCGGCGCTGCCACTCGTCGCGTCCGCAGATCCGTCCGACTGGGGCATGGCGGGTCCTCCACCGTAGGTCACGAAGCCGGACACTGGGGAGTCGGTGTCTGCCGGCGGCGGGATGTAGCACCAGTCGACGACGTCGTGGACATTCGGGTACTCCTCCGCGCGATTCGGGAGCCCGTCGAGCTCAGCCACGTAGGCGAACAGGCCATTCGGGAGCGCAGGCGCCAATGCAAAAGCGTCGCACTGCACGTGCAGATAGTAGGCAGCGAGCAAATCCTCGCCATCCATAATCGACTGAGCATGACCCGAGTATTCCATGCACGATTCCGTGCTGAAGCCACACGGCGAATCGTCATTCACATCGCATGCCAGACCGAGACCACTCGCGAGCTGCACGTGATCATCCTTCGCCGCGCTGCAGAGGTCCGCCTTGCAGAGGCTCTCGCAACCCGCATCGGCGCGGTCCGCCAGCCCGCACACTTCACAACAGACCGGGGTTCCGACCAGGTCGTGCCCTTCGTCCCGCACCTGAATACCGCCCGCTCCGGGAGGATTGACTCGCCAGCTGTAGTCTTCGATCCAGCATTGGATCTCCGAGGCTGTCGTGTTCACGTCCATGTTGTCGGCGGACTGACATCGATCATAGCTCGAAACATCGAGCTCGATCGGCGGTACGTCGAACGGCGCACAGGAAAAGAGTGCCGCAGCGACCGCGGCACCACCCAGACACGAGACGAGCACACGCATGCCTGTTCCACGTGACAGCAAGCGCGCGGGAGGGGGAGGTGATTCCGCGTCGATTGCTTCCGGCGACAAGGGGGCAACGTACTCGGCAGTCGCGCAAGATCAAGGCATCCGACTCCGAAAATCGCACAACGCTCCACTTTGCCTTCGAAGGACATGCACCGCGGGTGCAACATAGGCCGTCTCCGTTTCACGCTGCACCTTGGGGGACGCGGCATCACGCAGCGCTGGGCAGAGCTGATCGGGCACTGCTGGATTCCACGGACCGCCAGCTCCCATCCACCTGCCGCTGGATTCTCGCTCGCCGTTCGCTGTTGGCACGACACGGGAACTGTGTTCATTCAGGGCTATCCTCGTCGTCGAGGTGGCGGTCATCGAGGATGCGTTGAGTGGCGACGATCGCATCAGCGGCGCCGCGCTCTCTGTTGATGCTTCCTCTTGTGGGTTGTGCGAACGCCGTTGTGTCTCCGCCCAGATACCACGAGCTTGTGGAAGAATCGTCGTGCGTCGTGCGCCTACACGCGAAGTGGGCCCGTTTCGCTCGATTCACGCCAAGAGCGTGGGAGACTTCGGACGAGCCGCTGGTCCGCACCGAGTTGACGAACTACTCGCGGCACACCAAACCGACGGGGTTGAGATTCGAGACGGACTTCATGCTCGATCTCGACGCGAGCGGCCAGGGAGCGTCGTTGGCGTGTTCCACCCGCCCACGCGCCCAGGATCACCCGTACTCGAGGCTCGCGTGCTGGTCGACCTCGGATGAGAACCGCGTTGTCTATCGGATGGCCGCCAACGCGCCCACATGCACCGAGGCGCTGCTCTCCCGGGCCGCGACGCCCGCGCTCAAAGGTTGCTGGCTGAGCGAGCTCGAGACCCCGAGCGAAACGTACAGCGTCGAGTTCTCGTTCGCCGAGTGGGGAAGTGACCGTTTCGCAATTCCCACGCTCGTCTGGCGCGATGCACGGGGTCGTGCCGTGCAGGCATCGGAGTCTTCCGCCGACTGGTTCGACGCGTTCATCTCCGTTTCCCGGCAAGGCGCGCCACGGCAAGACCATGACACATTGCTGCTCAGTGCCGTCGCGGTGCATGTCTGGTCGACATGCTCGTCGGTGGTCGATGTTGCGGAGGGCGGAGCGGAGTTCCGCGACTGGTCGAGCCGTTGACAGCGGCAGCCACGAGACCACGGTTCAGCCCGCGGTTGAGCATTTCGATCTGCGAACGGGGCGTGCCGAGCTGCAAGCCGGTCGCGGTCAAGCATTTCGATCTGCGAACGGGGCGTGCCGAGCTGCAAGCGGGTCCGAGACACTGCCGCTCTTGGCGCAATGGACGTCACAACAATGTCGATCGAAGGTCAACGATGAATGGAGGCTGCCGGGTGGTACGCGCGCGCGGTCCCGGCTCACGCGGAGTACGGGCACCCTCGCGGCCCTGCGCCCCTTCGCCGACGACGTCTACCTGCACCAAGTGGTCGCGCGCGGGCCGCGGGGCTTGGTGCGCCACGTCGACCTCGACGACGCGTTCGCAGCGTTCGCGGCTGGCGCAGTGGCCGAAACCTGTTATCAGGCGGTTCGGATGATGGCGGTGCATGCTGGTCAGCCTTCCTTCGGGCGTGTGCGCGACGTCGGCGCATGCCACCAGCGCGCTGGCGCCCACCATCGCGCGCCTGCGCGTGAAGCCTCGTGCCGACGTCACGCCCCGACGCTAACGCGGGGACGGATCGATTGCACACGGTCCAGCCGATGCTGTCGCAGCACCTCGGGCGAACGAGCTTGCGACGATGGGGCCGATCCACGGGCGTTTGCCCGCACGGCACCAGACCGCTGAGCGGCCGCCCGCCTCGGCCGGCAACCGCCGCGGTCCCGCGACGCGCGATCACGCTCGCCGGTCCGCGATCACCGGGGCAGGAGCACGGTGCCGCTGATGTGGATGGCGCTGTTGGACGCCCCGACGTCGGCAGACGTCACCATCGCGCCGCCGATATTGACGCCGTTGCTCGTGTCGACGGGCAGCTTGCCACCCGACATCGCAGTTGCCTCTTTGATCCCGGCAACGTCGGCCGCCATGACCATTTTGGATTCCTCTCCGCGGGGAGGTCTGAACGACAGGCTCCGAACTGCAAGGCTTGGCTCGAAGTTTCTCCCTCGCATTCGCGCCCACCGGCGACGCAGTCACCGGCCGACGCCGCGGGGCGTCGCGTTGCTCGAACGGCACCTCGGTTGCGGCTCGAATCGGGAGTCGATCGCCGCGGCGTCTTGCGCGCTGAGGTCGGCGGTCTCGCGCAATGGCGCCGCCGCGCTATGCTCCCACCACGCATGCTCGCGATCGCGATCATCCTGTTCGCTGTCAACTGTGCCGTGGGCATCGCGGCACAGCTGCGAAGGCTGCGTCTGGGCTGGCTGCACCACGCGCTCTACGCCGTCGTGTTCGGATCCGCCGCGCTCGCCGCGTGGACCGACTTTCGCCCCGCGCTCCTCGGTGTGCTCGCGGTGCTGGCGATTTTCCCATGGATCCGCGCCGGGACGCCGATGCACGCAGGGCTCGCGGTGGTCGGGGCGCTCGGCTACATCGCTGCGTGGGTGGGGTGACCAATGGAGCTGCGCGACGCGATTCTCCGACGCTCGACGACCAACGGGCACTTCGCACCTGATCCGGTGCGGCTCGAGGACCAGCACCGGCTGATGGAGGCGGCCGCACGCGCGCCCAGCCACTTCAACTCGCAACCGTGGCGCTTCGTGCTGGTGACTGATCGCGACACGCGGATCGCGGTGTCGAAGATCGCCGGCCGCACGATGGAAGCGCTCATGGCGGGCGGCAAGTTCTTCACCCGCTACCGCCGCTACTTCCGCTTCTCGGCGGCCGAGATGGACGAGCGCCGCGATGGCATCTTCATCGATCACCTGCCCGGTCCGCTCAAGCCGTTCGTGCGGCACGTGTTTAGCGAGACCGGCCAGAAGGTCGTCAACACCCTGGGCGTTCCCAAGACGCTCGGGCGCGACAACGAGCGCATGGTGGCCGAGTCGCCGCTGCTGCTCGGCGTGATGCTCACGCGCGAGGAGTACCGGCCCGGCGAGCTCAGTGGGCTGTACAGCCTGCTCGGCCTGGGCATGGCGATCGAGAACATCTGGCTGACCACCGTCGAGCTCGGCATGGGCATCCAGTTCATCTCAACCCCGATGGAATTCCCCGATGCCTGGGCCGAGCTCAGCACGCTGTTGCGGGTTCCGCCGGAGCTCGAGCTCATCGCCGTGTACCGGCTCGGCTACTTGCCGCCCAAGCGCAAGCGCCCATCGATCGACTGGAGCAGTGCCCACCGCAAGCGCCTGTCGCAGTACGTCTTCCGCGATCGCTGCGACCGGCCCGAAACCGATCCGAGCGGGGACCGAGGGTGAGCGGCGCAAGCCCGACGCTCGGTGCGATCGCGACGGCCGTGCCATCTCACCGCGTGGATCAGGAACAGGCGCGGGCGTTCGCGCGGCGCCGTTTCGCCACGCTTCCGGGGCTCGAGCGCCTGCTTCCGGCGTTCGACCACACCGGCATCGCCGAGCGCCAGCTGGTTCGACCGCTGTCTTGGTACGAGCTCGACCACGGCTTCGCGATCAAGAACGCGGTGTGGGCCGAGGGCGCGCTCGCGCTCGCCGAGCAGGCCGCCGCCGCCGCGCTGTCGCGCTGGTCGGGCTCCCGCGCCGAGCTGGGTGCGATCGTGCTGGTGTCGAGCACCGGCATCGCGACGCCAAGCCTCGACGCCGCACTCGTGCAGCGGCTCGACCTGCCGCGATCGATTGCGCGCGTGCCGCTTTGGGGCCTCGGCTGTGCCGGCGGCGCGGCGGGCTTGGCCCGGGCGGCGACGATGTGCCGAGGGCTCGCGCGTCCCGTGCTGCTCGTCGCGGTCGAGATCTGCAGCGCGACTTTCGTACCCGCCGATCGCAGCAAGGCCAACCTCATCGCCAGCGCGCTGTTCGGCGATGGGGCCGCGGCGGCGGTGGTGGAGCCCGGCGGTAGTGGCTGCGCGCTGCTGGGCGGCCACGCGCGTCTGCTTGACGGCACCGAGGACGTGATGGGCTGGAACGTGCGTGACGACGGGTTGCAGGTTCGCTTCGCGCGCAGCATTCCCGCGATTGTGCGCGAGGTCATGCCCAGCTTCGTCGAAGAACTCGCGGCGTCGGTCGGCGAGAATGCGGCCGCGATCCGGCACTGGGCGTTGCACCCCGGCGGCGCGAAGGTGCTGGCTGCCTACGCGGCTTCGCTGGGCCTCGACGACGAAGCGCTGGCGTCGGCCCGCGCGGTGCTGCACGACCATGGCAACATGTCGAGTCCGACGGCGTTATTCGTGCTCGAGCGCCTCGTCTCGACGGCGCCGCGCACCGGCCAGCTCGGCGCGCTCATCGGGCTGGGCCCGGGCTTCTGTGCCGACGCCGCCGCGTTTCGTTGGTGAACGATGTCCGCGTCGATCCTCGCCGTGCTGACGTTCGTCGCGATCGCGATCCAGCGAATGGTCGAGCTGCGCATCGCCCGGCGCAACGAGGCTGCGGCACGGTCTCGCGGAGCGCGCGAGTTCGGCGCGCGACACTATCCCGCGTTTTTCGTGCTCCACACGGCGTGGTTGCTCGGTTGGTTGCTCGAGGCGTTCGTGCGCGGCCCCGCCATCGACAGTGCGTGGCCGGCGATGGCGGTGGGCCTCGTCACCGCGCAGCTGCTCCGCTACTGGGCGATCGTGAGTCTCGGCGGCCGTTGGAATACCCGGGTGTTGGTGGTGCCTGGCGATGCGCCGCTGCGGCTTGGTCCCTACCGCTGGCTCGCGCACCCCAACTACCTCGCGGTGGTCACCGAGCTGGCGTGCGTGCCATTGTTGTTCGGCGCGTGGATCACGGCGCTGGTGTGCGGGGTCGCGAACCTGGTGCTGCTTGTCGGCATTCGCATTCCCATCGAACGCCGCGCGCTGCGCTGGGCGACCGAGACGCGCGATTCCTGAGTCGACTTAGCGCGGTCGTGGTCGCCACCCAAGCATCATCGCCGCCGGCAGGATCCACAGGTCGCAGATGAGCGCCAGCACGATGACCGTGGCGCCGAGCGTGCCCAGCAGCCGTAACGGCGGGAACGACGACAGCGCGAACAGGCCCAGCCCCGCGGCCAGCACCACCGAGGTGATGGTGCACGCGCTGCCGGTCTTCGACACCGCGGTCGCGAGCGCGGCGGCGGGCTCCTCGCCCTCGGCGTGGGCCTGACGCGCGCGGCTGATCAAGTGGATCGTGTCGTCGACGGCGATGCCAAGCGCGACCGCGAGCACCACGCCGCCGAGCGGATCGAAGCGGCCCTGGACCCATGCGATCGCGGCATAGCCCAGTACCAACGGGATGATGTTGGGGACGAGGCTCACCAGCGCGATGCGCATGCTCGCGAAGACCACCGCCATGACGATCGTGATCACCACGATCGCGCCCAGGAGCGACCGGCGCAGCGCACCGGCGATGCGGTTGACGCCCTCGTACGCCAGCGAGGTGGTGCCGGTCACCACCACCTCGACCCCCTCGAGCTGCTCGGCGCGGGCGGTGACTCGCGTCGCAAACTCGGCGAACGTGAGGCCGCCCAGATCGGGCACCCGGATGCTGACGCGGGCGGCGCTGGCATCGTCGGCGAGCAAGTCGTCGCGCAGACCCATCGCCGTCAGCCGCCACCAGCCGCTGCGCACCGCCTGGGTGTCGTTGCCCGGCGTCGCACCGGCAGCGCGCAGGGCGGTGGCCGGTCCCAACACCACGCGGACCTCGGCCTGCGCCGCGGCCCAGTCCTCGAGCTCGGCGAGCGCGCGTATGGCCCAGGGCGCGTCGAAGTGGCCGGGTGCCCCGCGCAGCTCGAGCTCGAGCGATAGCACGCCGCCGAGCTCAGCGTCGATCTCGGCGCCGACGCGCGTCACCGGGTGATCGGCGTCGAGCAGATCCGACAGACGGTTGTCCACCGGGACCGTTCGCGCCCACCAGCCCACCGCGGTCGTCACGACCGCGGCCACCGCGAGCACGACCACCGGCCGGCGGCGTCCGATCGCCGTCGCGTGATCCAGGCGATCGCCCAGGCGACCCCCCCGCGCGGCGGGCTCGAGGTCGCGGACCCGCGCGAGAAGCAGCGGACCCAACACGAGCAACACACCATAGGCGAGCATGACCCCGATCGCCGCCCAAAGGCCGAAGCTGCGCAGCATCGGCATCTCCGATGCGAACAGCGAGATGAACCCGATCGCCGTGGTGGTGCTGGTCAGCAGGCACGCGAGTCCGGTGTGCCGGCAGGCCTCGACGATGATCGACTCGCGTGACGCCCCGGGCCCGGCCTCGCGCGCGAGGTCGCCGGTCCGCGACACCAGGTGGATCCCGTCGGCGATCGCGATCACCGGCAGCAACAGCAGGTAACCCTGGCTGAGCAGTCCCAGCGGCACGCCCGACCAGCCCATCAGGCCGAGGGTCATCGCGGTCGGCAGCAGTGCCAGCACCAGCGGCACGACCACCTGATAGGCGCGGCGAAACGCCAGCCCCAGCACGACCACGACAACCACCAGGCACGCAGGCACGAGCACACGCTGATCGTCGAGCGTCGCGGCGGCGAACGCCGCGCGCACGGCCGGCAGCCCGCCGACATGCCAGTGCAACCCCGGCGCCCCCCGGTGGGCAAGTACGAGCGCGGTGATCGAGTCGACCGCCTGGGTGGTTCGCGGCAGGTCGTCGGAGCTGAACGCGAGGCGGACGGCGATGGCGGTGCGGCGGCCGTCGGCCGACAACAGCAGCGGCACCAGCGGCGCGCTCATCAGCGCCGGCCGAGCGGCTGAGGAACCGTCGGCGATCGCGGCCGATGCGGGATGATCGGTGATCGCGTCGACGCGGACGACATCGGGCTGGGCCCGCAGCGCAACGGCGAGCGCACGCACGGCATCGAGCCGCTCGCGCGTGAGCACGCCGTCGTCGGCGACGCCCAGCACGACCAGCGTCGCATCGTCCGGGCCCCAGCGCGCGACGAAGGCATCGAGGGTGGCGGTTGCGGAATCACCGTCGCCGTAGAACGCCTTCGAGGACAACTCGATGCGCATCCGCGAGAGTCCGGCCGCCGCGGCGAGACTCAGCACGACCACGACCACGGCCACGAGCCTGCGGTGGCGCAGCACGAACGCGGCGAGCGGGCCGAACATCGGGCATCGGGCAGTGTAGGGCAATGAGCTCAGCGCGCGTGCGCCGTGGCCGGTGCGCGGTATCCTCCGCCCGTGGTCGGGCACCGCATCGCGTGGGGGTGGGTCGCAGCGCTGATGCTGCTGGGGTGCCGGGCGAGCCCCGAGTCGGTGCGGCGACCCCCGGAGCAGTCACTGCGGCGGGACCTCGCGCTGACCGATGAACAGGCCGCCTACCTGGCGCGCCTCGCTGCCGCTGCCGACGCCGCTCCCGATGACGCTGCGGCGCGCAAGGCCTCGGGGTTGGCGCACATGCGCTTCACGCTCTCGGGTGTGGTCTCGTTGCGTGAGCGCGCCGAGCTCGACCTCGAGGCCGCGTTGCAACTCGATCGCGAGGATCGCGAGCTCGCGCGCGCGTTGGGTCGGTTCTACAACATGCGCGCGGTCGAACGCGACGGCAGCAAGGCCGCCGCGCAGATCGATGCTTATCGTGCTTACCTGGGCGACGTCGCTGTCGACGACATGCGCTCGGAGCAGTTCGTCGCCTACGCCTTCTCGCAGCTGGGACACATCCTCGAGCTCCGCGATCGCGGGCGCGTGTTGGCCGCGTATGGCGCGGCGCGGGAGCTCGAGCAGCAGCTGCGCGCGCGCACGACAGCCGACCCCGACGACATCGAGCTGTGGGCGGTTGCCGGAAACTTCTCGTTCTTCTTCGCGGGCAACATCCCCAGCGGGAAGCGCGATCGCGTGCGCGATGCCGTTGGCTACTTCACCCACCTGCGCGCGCGCTGGGGCCAGCTGCGGGCGGGCGCTCGCGACCCCGAGCAGTGCCCGAACACCTACGAGAACTTCATGTTCGAACTCGCCGAGGGCCACGGGACGCTGGGCCAGCTCGCGGAGGCGCGACCGATCTACCAGGAGCTCGTGGTCGTGCGCGAGCCGATCACGCGGCCGAAGCAGCAGATCGCCTACGTCGCGGCCGAACGGCTCCGCAACCTCGAGCGCTACTCCGGCAAGCTCGAGCTCATGCCGCCGTGGCCCAGCGACGTCGGCAACTGCGTGGTCTGCCACGCATACACCAGCGACGTTCCGCTGAACACGCTGTACACCCTCGAGCCCGTCACGCTCGACGACATGCTCGGGCCCACCGTGGTGAAGCCAACCCCGCGCGTGCAGACGGTTCCGCCGCCGGTGCGGGCGGTCATCGAGCGCCACTGCGAGCCCTGTCACGCCCGCGGCGGTGAGGCCGAGCCGTTCGCGAGCTTCGCCAGCGACGCCGCGCTCCTGCTGCACAGCGACGCGATCGTCCGTCGCGTCACGGCCGGCGAAATGCCGCCCGATCAGCCGTTGCCCGCCGAGGCGGCCCGGATCCTGCTCGACTGGCTCTCGTCTCGCTGATCCGCCCGCAACGGGTCTTGCTTGACGTGCAACACCGGCGCAAGCACGAGCGGCTGCAGCTGAGACGCGTGGCTTGCGCCCCGGACCTAGGGGCGCGAACCTTGGCGGTTCGAACCGCGTCCGTCGAGGTGGGCGCCAGTGTCCGTGGCGAACACTTTACCCAGGGCGGCTGCGAGCAGCAGCATGCTGGCCTTCCGATCGCAGCCGTCCCAACGAGAGTCGAGATGGCTCACGACCTCGATGCCCTGGTGCAGGCGCGCAATCGTGGGAAGTCCGCGGGGCAGCGGCGAACAGTTCCGGATCAGACTGGCGGTGTGGTTTCGCGGCGCGTGATCGGCAGCACTTCGTAAACACGCTCGCTGAAGCGAAGCCCGCGGTCGGCGAGGGATACCCGCTTCAGCGAAGTCGACGATTCGGCCACGTTGGCGCCGCGAAGTGCGGGAAGCCTCCCAAACCTCAGATCGCCGCCGGCTGCGTCCATGATGTCGGCTGCACGACGCCGATGATGTCGGACATCGGTGGCTCGAACATCGAGCGCGTGTTGGGGCAAACCGGCACGCACGCCCTGGGGCATGTGTGCACACCAGGGCGCACGCGCGAGGTATAGCCCAGCGGTGTGCGCACTCGCAAGATTTCCACCAGGCCGGTGCGGTGGCCAGGCAGTTGCGAGTGTTGCCCATGCTGTGGGACCATCTCGACGCGGTGGGCAGGACCCTGGGTCTGCGCCCTCGATGCCGCCGTCGGATCGATGCACCAACACGCAGACCGACGCTTCCACAATTTCGACGAACCGTGCAGCGGGGTGCAACCAGCTCCGTCGAAGCACGACAATCGACAGGGTCCTCACCAAAGGAGACGGGAATTTATGAGCGAGCGAACTGAAACGACGGCAGGTCAGAGCATTCTTGGACTTGCGGGCTTGGGATTGCTTTGTGGCGTTGCGGTCACCTCCGTACAGGGTTGCGACGGCGACGGAATCGGTGGCGATATCTGCGGTCCCTGCGGGAGCATCGCGAGCGGCCAGCTCTCGATCTCGGGCAACGCGCGACTCGACGGTTTTTTCACCGCCGTTGCCGACCTCGGCAAGGCGACCGCGACCATTCAGGGCTCATTCGAGGCCGATGTGCGCGCGCTGGCGCAGCTCTACGGCATGGCCGAGGGCACGATCGACGCGCAGTTCATCGCGGACCTCAAGGGAAAGATCAAGAATGATTTCTCGGCCAACGTCGAGGGCGGCATCAAGCTCGTCTACAAGGCGCCGGAGTGCCGCGCCGACGTGAGCATCGCCGTGGAGGCGCAGGCCAGCTGCGAAGTCAACGCCGAGTGCGATGTCGAGGTCAATCCCGGCATGGCGTCGATTGAATGCTCGGGCACGTGCGAGGGCACGTGCGAGGGCACCTGCATGGGCGAGCTCAAGTGCACCGCGCCCTCGGCCGGCATCAGCTGCATGGGCGAATGCGAGGGCTCGTGCCAGCTCGACGCCGCCGCCTCGTGCGAAGGCACTTGCCACGGCATGTGCGATGGCGAGTGCTCACTCACCAACGCGAACGGCGATTGCGAGGGCTCGTGCAACGGCATGTGCCAAGGCACCTGTGAGCTAAGCGCTCGCGCGGAGTGTGGGGGCACCTGCCACGGTACCTGCTACGCCATGGTCGACCCGGGCGGTTGCGAGGGCGGCGTGGAGTGCAACGCTCAGTGCATGGGCATGTGCGGCGGGAGCTGCCAGGGCGACTTCAAGCCGCCGTCGGCGTCGGCCGATTGCGATGCGTCGGCCAAGTGCGAGGCCCAGGCATCTGCCCAAGCCGAGGCGAACGTGGAGTGCACGCCCCCGTCGCTCGATTGGCAGTTTGAGTTCAAGGCCGGCGTCGATGCCGCGGCGCAGGCGGCGTTCATCGGCCGCCTCGGCGAGCTCCGCGTGCGCGGCTCCGCGATCCTCCAGGGGCTCGCCCGCGCGCAGGCGCTCATCAACGGGGAGATCGACGGCAAGGTCGTGTTCGACCCACCGCCGGTCGCGAACATCGCGGGCGAGATCCAGGGACTGATCCAGGCGGGCTTCGGAGGCGACCTCGAAATCGCCGTCGGGCGTTTGCCGTGCGTACTCCCGGCGTTCCAGGAGGCCGGCGAAAGCATGGCCAAGATCACGACCGAGTTCACCGCCTCGCTCGCGCTCCAGGCCGACCTCGGCGCCTCGATCCTGAGCCCGATGTCATGACCGTGCGGGCCGCGGCCCGCGACGTTTGCCACCAATAAGGCCGCGCGTCCGGCCAGGACCCGCGGCCTTATTTCGCGAGATTCACGGCCACCTCGTCTGCCAACGAGCGGTCGTGCGCACCCGAGACAATGCTCCGGATCATCGTCACGGCGCTCGCGACCTCTGCCCTCGCAGCTCTCGGGTGCGGCCACCTGGCCGCCGCGCCGAGGCCGGTCGCGTCCGCGGGCTTGGCCGCTCCGCCGGCCGAGCTGCCGGCCGAGCTCCGAGCCCTCGAGCCGGCCCTCGCCCGTCACGCCGTTGTGATGTTCGGCGAGCTCCACGGCACCACGGAGCTACCCGCCTTCGTGGGCGAGGTGGTCGCGGCGCTCGCAAGCCGAGGCAAGGTCGTGCTCGCGCTCGAGATCCCGATCACGGATCAGGCCGACCTCGAGCGCTTCGTCGCGAGCGACGGCACGGCGGCGGCCCGCGCCGAGCTGCTCGCGGGTCCGTTCTGGAGCGCGACGTACCAGGACGGCCGGCGCAGCGTCGCGATGCTCCACCTGCTCGAGCGCGTGCGGCAGCTGCGGGCCGGCGGCGCGGCGATCGAGGCGTTCGCCTTCGACGTTCCCGACTTCGATCGCGGCGAGCGTGATCGCGGTATGGCCGACAACTTGCTGCGGGCGCGCGCCGCCGAACCCGACGCCACGTGGGTGCTGCTCGCCGGCGATCTGCACGTGGTCCGAGGCGAGCACCCGATGGTCCCCGGCAAGCGCTGGATGGCCGGCCATGTGATCGATGCCGGCGTGCCGGTCGTGTCGCTGCAGCCGTGGCACGCCGGTGGCAGCGCTTGGGTGTGCACGGACGACGTCGCCGCGCACTGCGGCCCGCGCGAGGGTCCCGGTCGCGCCGCTGGTGCGCGTGGCGTGGTGCTCGAGCCCAGCTCCGAGGGCGCGTACGACGGTCGCTACGTCGTCGGTCCGATCACCGCATCGCCCCCGGCGATCGGCGCGACCGCCCGCTGATCGCGTTCACGGCGTCTTGGCCACCGTCACGCCCTGGATGCTGTACTGACTGAAGGTGGTCGAGTCGAACGCGAAGTTGAAGCCCTACTTGCCGACGAAACTGATCGTCGGTGACGCTGTCATTGATGCGCCCGTAGCCACTCGCGTGCTTCTGCCAAGTTGCCTTCTGCGGCCGGACCAGCGCCAGAAAACGTAGCCGCGGCCTCGGCAACCTTGGCGACGGCGAGTGCTCGGTCGCGCCCAGAGGTGGCCAAAGCACGGCCCAGTGCGAATTGGATCTCGCCCAACAGGATTGGATCGCTTCCTGTGCCGAGCAAGACTTGCTCTGCTCGTTCAAGGTAGACCACCGCCGTTTCGGCATCGCCCAAACCGAGCGACGATGCGCCGATGCCGAGTAACACCCGCACGCGTCGCGGGTCCGTACCGGCCTCGCTCGGTTGAAACAGAGCGTCAGCGCTCATGAACAACTCACGCGCCTCGGCGAATCGACCCTGCAACTCCAAGTTCACGGCCAAGTTGAGGTGGACCGCGCCCACTTTCAAACTGTTGACGGGTCGTATCGACTCGATGATGCTCAGCGCCCGGCGTAGCAGCTGCTCGGCTTGCTCGGTTCGGCCGGTTGTGGCAGCGAATGTGGCTAACAACTGATATGACTCGGCAAGCTTAGGGTGCCCGGGTTGTAACTGTTCTCTGATTTTCACCGCGGTTTCCGCGTGCGACTCGCCCCTGTCGGGCTCGTTGACGGACACGACTGCGAGAAGCTCGTGGTCACCGGCTGCGTCGAGCGATATCTCCCCGTGCTTGGCAATAGAGAGCTGTAGCGCGCGTCGACCCGCCGAAACCCCGTCGGCGTATTCCCCCATCCGCCAGTGGATCAGGCCGAGAACGCGCAGGTTCGTAGCGACGTCGGCGTGGTCGTGGGCTTCGCCGACAGCAATGGCGCGCAAGATCGTCTCCTTTGCCAGCGCGGGCTGTAGCGTCTCGTTGAAGGACATCGCGAGGCTTGCGAGTACCCTCGTGATATCCGGATGCGCGGGGCCTAACACCTCCTCGAAGAGTTGGACGGCCTCGCTGGCACTGGTTACCGCCTCCGCGTAACGACCTGCCGCCCGTAATGTGGTTGCACGATCGGCCAGGGTCTGCGACTTCTCCAGCTTGTCGTTGCCATACTTCGCAAACCAGGCCTCGGCCCTATCGAGCTCGGCGAGGGACGCTTCGGGCCCGCGACGATGCCGCTCGATGAGTGCGCGGACGCGGTGCAGCCCGGGCCACAGCTCGCTCTCAGGGCCAATCCGCTCGAGCTCGACTTGGGCGTAGTCGCACCACCGCGCGGCTTCTTCCCACCGAGGAACGTTCAGCGCCAGTAGTCGCGCAAGCATGAGCGCGCCCCTTGCTTGGACGGTGGTTTGGCGATGGCGCTGGGCGGCGAAAATCGCCTCGACGAGGGATGAGTCAGCGGCGACGTCGTCGCCCAGATCGATCTGGGATTCGCCCACCAGCAAAGTTGCCTCGGTTTGCCCGAGCGTATCCGCCTCGGCGGCCGCCAGCGCCCGGGCCTCGTTGGCGAGGGCGAGGGCCTCACGAAACCGACCCACGGCACGGCTGGCCCTGGCCCGGGCCAATGCATCGGCCACCGGTGGGCTCGGATCCACGAGCTCTTGATTCGGCACCCGTCGCGCGCATGGTTCGGGCGCTGGTAGCTCATCTACCACCGCGTTCGCATGCTCGGTCACATCCGCGCCGCCTTGGGCAAGCAGATCAACGCTGGCGGAGAGGGTTCTCAGCGCCCCATCGAGGCACACGGCGCGCGCATCCGATAGCAGCGCTTCGGCACCGCCGGGCTGCGCTTCGCAGACGTCACGATAGGTGCTCAACCAGCGCCGTGTCCAATCATCGATGGTGGTCACTGCGTGGTGCGCCGCCTGGTCGGCATACGGAGACTCTGCCTTCACAAGGGCAGCTGAGATGACGTCGCTCTGGCGGTTGTCCCAGATCTCGTGCAGCCGCGCCTCGGCATCCGCACACGCCGCTTTGCCGGGTTGGCTTATCAGGGCGATGCTGGCCACGAACGCACCCACGCCGAGGCCAGCCACCAATCGTGCTTGTCTCGCTGTGCGGGGCGTGAGCTCTGCCAGCAGTGTCAGCATGTCGGGATAGCGTTGCGTTGGGTCAACCGCGAGCGCCCGGCCAAGAATCCTGCGCAACCGTCGTGAAGCCGTACGCGGCGGCGGATTCAACCGCCCCGAAATCACGTTGGCCCGCAGGGTGTTTTGGTCCCTGCCGGAGAACGGCCGCGTACCAAAGAGACCTTCGTAAGCGACGACGGCGAAAGCAAACTGATCCGAACGAGCGTCAACTGCACGTCCGAGCCACTGCTCCGGGGCCATGTACGCTCTGGCCTCGCGTAGCAGCCGGGCCATCGCCCGAGCGCGTCGGTCCGCATGCTTGGCGTCGTCGATGTGCGTGTGCGGTCGGATGACCTTGATGGCGACTCGCCGATCGAGCTCGGGATCGTAGGCAGTGTGGACCTCGCCCATGCCGCCGCTCCCGAGCCGACCGAACAGGACGTAGCGGCCGAGGATGGCGCCCGGCGCCACTCTCACTTCTTCACTGGAGGGAGCTCGCTCGGCGATATCGAGGCTCATGGATCGGTGATCGAAAGCGTCGGACTGCTCGAGGCGGGCGAGCTCTGCCAAGTGCTCGCGACACGTTGCACAAGCTGCGAAATGTTCTTCGGCGTGCTTGCGTTCGTCCGGCGAAGCGCCGGCCTCAAGGTACGCTGCCAGCTCTCCGTCGTGGAGGCAGCGCGCCACGCCTGCGCCCCCGATCGTGGGCTGTTCATCAAACATCGACCGCCGAATCTAGCACCGTATGGCGTGCTCACTGCGGCGAACAAGCGCTCAATTGCGCACGGCTTCGACGCCACACGAGCCCTCGGCGCGCCGGGCGCAAGAAAAAGTGGAGGGTCGCTCGAAATTTTCCGCGACTGCGGCTGGCGAGGCTTCTCAAGGTCGTTCGAGGTCAACCCGCTCGTCGACGACGAAGTCGAGAAAGACCTCGGAGACCATCAGCGCAACGCTGAACTCAACGAGGAGGAACAGACCCCGGGGACCGGTCCGAAGCGACAAACCATCGCAGGCTTACTAACACACGGCTACGGGCCAGCTCGATGAGGCTATCAAGGTCACGACCCATGATCTGCAGCTCGGCGCGCAGTCGGCTGCGCGTGGATCCAAGGAGAGCCTCGCGCGCCTTCGCGATGCGACGAGCGGCCGTGGCGCGATGAATGCGATAGATCTTCGCCAGCTGATCGATGCTCAGACCATCGACCAGGTGCTGCTGCAGGATCAGAGAGTGTTCGGCGGGCAATGCCACGAGCGCCGCACGTAGGGCGTGCTCGACCACGTGGCCGGCCTGTTCCCTGAGAAGCGCCACCTCTGGGTCGCTAGCGACCCCGGGAAACGTCGATAGAGTGTCGCTGTTGCGCTGATTCTTGTTGCGCGACGCAATTGCGGCGCGAACGCTCACGGAGCGAAGCCAGCGCTGGAGCTTACTGCGCCCGTCATAACTGGTCATGGCCGCCGGCCGATCGGCGCGTCCCACGAGCAATCCCTGCACGACGTCTTGCACGACGTCTTCGGCGACGTCCGGGTTCTTCGTCACCGCCAGGGCAGTCTGCCGAACGGTGGGGACGAACTCCCTCCAAAAGCGTTCCAACGCGCTCGCGCAGCCCTGCGTGCAGGACCACGCGAGATAGAGGTCGTCTGCGCGGATGCTTTCGAGCGCCACGCCGTGTCGGGAAGTCGTGTCCAGCAGGCGTTGCGCAAAGCCCTCGGAATCATCGCAGAGGCCGGGATTGTTCGAGATCACCGCCTGCGCGACCTCGCGCGCCCGTTCTATCGTGGCGTCGATCACGGGATTGTCGATGGTATACACGGGCTTGAACACTCGACAAGTGAGCGGCGACAGCTTGGTTGGTCGATGTTCGATGAGCGCTCGCCGAACCGACAGCTCAGGCGTCGTGCGCGAGCCGAGGTGACTGCGTCGCAGTGATGCGCAGGTGACAGCCCCGGCCAGGGTTGCCCCGGGTCAGAAGCCAAGCGCGCGCGGTGGAATCCCGGCGAACTTTTTCCGCGAACTTTTTCCGCGACTGGGCCCCTCGACGCCTCTCAAGGCCCTCCGAGGTCGATCCGCTTGTGCTGGCTGTCGCGCCCAGCAGCGGGAACTCGCATGGACGTCTCGTTTGCACACGGGAGCGCGTGTCATGGCCGATGACACGCGCGTGATCGCT
>CADEGN010000090.1 GCA_902826865.1 uncultured Myxococcales bacterium | reverse complement strand
GCGGGATCGCCACGGTGCGGCGCTCGACCAACGGTCCCGAGTCGCTGAGCGTGGCCATCGCGGTCGAGCTCGGCTGGGGAAGCCCACCGGGCAGCGGGGTTGCGGACCCTGGATCGACCTCAAGCATCGGCGACGGCGTGTCGCGCGCGAAGAGCTCCAACATCCCGGTGTTGCCGGCATTGGGGGACAACGGTCGCGGGACGGCACCGAGCGGGACGACAGTGCTCCGCGGCAACCGGAACAGCGACGCGGGAACCACGTCGATCAGGCGCTCGACGACGCGGTCGGCGTCGGCCGGGCGGCGATCACGATCTTTGTGCAGGCAGCTGTGGATGAGCTCGACCAATCCGTTGGGTAGCTCAGTGCCCGGAGCGACTTCAGCGACGACGTCCGCGAGACTTCGCGGCTCTTCATTGATCGTCTTGTAGAAGACCGCTGCGTTGTTCTCGCCGTCGAAGGGGAGCCGCCCCGCGAGCATGTAATAGAAAAGCACGCCAACCGCATAGACGTCGACGCGCAGGTCGAGCGCTTCGCCTCGGATCGCTTCAGGGGCGAGGTAGCCCACGGTCCCGAGCACGTGTTGCTCGGTAATCGCTTGCTCACCGCGCAAGAGCTTGGCGAGGCCGAAGTCGAGGATCTTGACGAAATTCGCCCGGCCCTTCCGCTCGCACAGCATGATGTTGGCGGGCTTGACGTCGCGCACCATCATCTCGCGCGAGTGGGCGTGACCTATGCCCTTGAGGATCTGCGCAGCAATCGGGACGAACTCCTCGAGCGAAAGCTGCTGCTTGCGTGCGACGAGCTCCGACAGCAACTCGCCTTGCAGGTACTCCATCACGAGGTAGGCGCGGTCACCGTCGTGCCCGTAATCCAGCATCTCGACGACGTTGGGGTGGTGCAGGCCCGAGAGCCGCTTGGCTTCGCGGTCAAAACGCCGCAACGCGTCTGCATCCGTGGCCCACTGGGGGGCCAGTACCTTGACCACGACCTCACGGTCGTCGGGGAGCTGATGGGCGAGATACACGAGGCCGACCCCGCCGCGACCGATCATCCGGGAAACGACGTAGGTTCCGTCGAGCACCTGGCCGAGCAGGGGATCTGTTGGCGCTTCGGTGGATTGGGCGGACAGCTTCATATGGAAACGTGGCACGTTCACGGAGGCAGCCAGTTCATGTGGTTATCCCATAACCCCGGTGGCAGCAAGCTTGGGGCGTGCCGTGGCCCACGCGAAGAAGCGCGCCGGAACGCCATTTTTCCTCCGTCTGATGCCAACGGCCGTGCCCTGGGACCGGCGGGATCTGCGTGCCGTGGATGGAGCGATAGAGCAGATCTGCGTGCGACCGCTCTCGCGTGCCGTGCGGCAACGAACACGTCATGCCCCTACGCCTGCACCAGGCGTGAAATGTGTAATTGCGCAGCCGACTGCGAAACCTCTCTTCGGCCGAGTTAACGCGCCAGCATCGACGACACGTCCCTGAGAACGTTGTCCGGCGCGCGAGCGAGGCGGGAAGCGTGGGCGGGCGCACCCGATCTCGATCGGAGAGTGTCCGCTCGAACACTGCCTCTTGGTCCGGTTGGGATCGGAACGTCGCTGGGGGCGCCAGGGCCCTTGGCCGCCGCCTGGGCTTCGAGGAAACTGCACGCGGGTGACGCTCGCCTGCACAATTCGCGATCGCGCGGGGGAAGTCCTCGCGGTCCGAGGTCACGTTGCGTTCGGCGGGAGCGCGCTGACCTTGGCGCTCGATGGCGATCCGCGCGACGCAGGCATCGATCGCAAGGTAGTGATCGGCGTCGACGAATTCGCGTGGTGCCGCTTTCGTCGCGGCCTTCTCGGAGCACGGATGGTGTTGCGCGCCACCGAAGAGGGGGCGTTCGGTGGGGTCCCGGGGGCGAGCGACGATTTCGTTACCTTGCAGTTCGCCCGTGAGGATCGCGATGCGGCCGCTGATCTTGCGGATCGATTGCGCGCAGCGATCGTAGACGCAGCCGTCCGAATCTCCCTTCGCGATATCGATGGCGGCCTGCCCGCCAGCCGTTGACGCGGAGGCGACGACAATGGGTGTGGGAGCGGGCTAGGCGCTGCCGACGCCGATGTTTGCGCGGTGCGGCAACGCGCGCCCGCGCAAGCCGATGCTCAACGTGCACCACAACGTGCTGATGGTCGACACGCCGCTCGATGAAGTCGAACGAGTTGGGATCGCCTTGGTTGGTTGCGGACGCAGGCATCGCGCGGCAGCTCCGGCAGCCTCGCGACTGAGCACCGCGACGGCACCACGAGCTGCGATCTCGGGATCCCGCGGCGGGACTTCGACCAGCAGTGCGAGTATCGGTTGAGCGAACCGATCACGGTGAGCGCGGGTGACCGAGTCGTCATGCACTGTCATCGCGACGATTCCGGCTTCGTGCAGGTGATCCGCGACTGACACACGTGGCGCGGCACAGATGGCAATGGCACATCGACCGCTCATGCACTAAGCTCCGCGTCCGCCGATGCCGGAGAAGCCCGAACAACGACCACGTTGCGTGTTGGTCGCGGTCCAGCTGCCGGATGTTGGCGACGCACAACATGCGGGCGACGTCGACGAGCTCAAGCGTTTGGTCGCGACGCTGGGACTCGAGGTGGTCGGCACGGTCACGCAACGACGCGATCGGATCTCGCCAGCGACGGTGGTGGGGCAGGGGAAGCTGCGGGAGCTTGCGGAGTGGACGGGTGGGGATGGTGAGATCGCGCCGACGATCGCGTCGCGGGTGAAGGCGGGCAAGCGTCGGGGGCGTCTGGAGGGGCGAGGGGAGGACCACGACGGGGACGACGACGAGGACGACGACGACCACGACGACCATGATGGTGACGACGACGACGACGGGGACGACGGCGATCACCACGATGACGAGCACGTTCGCGGCCACGTTCACAAGCGTGAACGAGGCGTTCCGGTGGTGGTGGTGGTGGACCACGAGCTCACGCCGCGGATGCAGAGGAACCTCGAGCGCGCGACGGGGGCGGAGGTTCTCGATCGCACCCATGTCATCGTGGAGATCTTTCACCGCCACGCGCGTAGCCGCGAGGCGCGTTTGCAAGTCGAGATCGCGCGCCTCAGCTATGTGGCACCGCGGCTGCGCGAGGCCGGGGCTGGCGGGGATCGTCAGCGCGGGGGGATTGGTGGCAAAGGCGCAGGGGAGTCGGCGCTCGAGCTCGATCGTCGGAAGATTCGCGATCGCATCGCTGAGCTGCGTGGCGAACTCGCCGAGATCGAACGGGAGTACGCCACCCGACGGGCCACCCGGCAGGACCAGCGCCGAGTCGCGCTCGTCGGCTATACCAACGCTGGGAAGAGCTCTCTCATGCGTGCCTTGACCTCAAGCGGGGTCTACGTGGCCGACAAACTGTTTGCTACGCTCGACACGACGGTTCGCGCGCTGCGCCCGGAGACTGAGCCCCGTATTTTGGTGAGTGACACCGTCGGCTTCATCAAGAAGTTGCCTCACGAGCTGGTGGCCTCGTTTCGCTCGACCCTGGATGAAGCGCTGGAAGCGTCGCTGCTGCTGTTCGTGGTCGACGCTTCTGATCCGACGTTCCGCGACCAGCTCGCGGTCACGCGCGATGTGATCGCAAGCATCGGTGCGGCGGATGTGCCCTGGACGCTGGTGCTCAACAAGCGCGATCAGCTCGACGATGCCGCGATAGCGGCACTGGTGGCAGAGTTCCCCGACGCCCTCGTGATCAGCGCCCACGACCCTGGCGACGTCAGGACGATTCGTGAGCATGTCGTCGCGTTTTTCGACGGCGCGATCGAGGTCGACGAAGTGTTCCTGCCCTACGCGGCAGCGGGCCTGGTGTCGCACATTTACCAAGACACCACGGTTCTGGCCGAGCGCCACGGGGACGCTGGCACCGCCTACACGGTCCGCGCACCGCGGAAGGTCCTGCAGCGTCTCCGTGACCGAGTGGGTGCCGGACGCTGAACCGGTAGACAGGCGAGGCCAGGTCACGGCGGTACGCCAGCGCGAGGAACATCCTGCTTCGCCGCGCGCTCCTGGCCTACACTGAGGGTTCGCGGTGCTTTCCCTGCCCGAGCTGGTCGCGGCGTTTCCCGCCATCGTGTGGGCGCGTGGCATCGACATTGCGTATACGGGTCGGGTCGTCGGCCTGACCCGCGATACCGCTGGCGTATGGACTGCGGAGGTCCAGGGATCGAAGGCGAGTCCCTACCGCGTGCACATCGCCTTCGTCGGCGGATCCCAAGGCGCGGTCGGCGGTGGCTGCTCGTGCCCCGCCGACAAGCCGTGCAAGCACATGGCTGCGGTCGCGCTGTCCGCGTTCAATGAGGGGCAACGGGGATCGCCGATTTCCTCGGCGGCGCCGCGGACGATCGGGCGCAGCGCCGCCGATCTCGAGGGCGTGCGCAGCCGTCGCGCACAGGCGCGCGCGGAGCAGGCGCGCGCCAATCTGGCGAAGTGGGCACGAATGGTCGGCAGCACCGAACGCGCGGAAGCACCGATCCAAAGCAGTTCGAGCGGCCCGCGTAAGCAGCTGGTCTTCGTCGTGTCGATCGAGACCAGCACGCGCTACGGCGACGCGCGGCCGCGGGTGGCAGTCGATACGCGGGTGCAAACCGTGCTCAAGAACGGCAAAGGCGGCAAGGCGGTGCCGTTTAGCGTGACCGAGATGATGCTGCGCCTCACCCAGCCGCGGCCGTCGTGGATCGATGAGGCCGACATCGCACTTTGGTATCGGATCCATTCGCTCGCGCGTGGGGAGCCGGGAGCCTACGGGTGGGGCACACGCGCTGCATTCGCTCATCGGCCCGAGGCCGCCGGGCTATTCGCCGAGTTGGTGGCGACCGCTCGCGCTCGGTTCGGGTCGGTCGACGGCAGGGTGTTACGCTACGGTCCGCCACGGGCGGGCGGCATTGTGTGGCGCATCGACGACGCGGGGACCCAGCGGCTCACGATCGAAAGCGACGGGGACGTCATGGCATTGCCACTTGTCCCGCTCCATTACATCGATGGGGCCACCGGGTTGTGCGGTCGGCTTGAGCTCCCGATCCCCGACGAGATCGGCCCGTGGATCGTCGCCGCGCCCGCGATCGATCCCGAGCTCGCAGGGGCATTGCCGCAGGATCTGGCGGCCCGACTCCGGGGTGCTGGGTTGCCGCCGCCGCGGATCGTCGCGCCGCGTCGCCTGGCGAACGTGGAGGTCACGCCGATCCTGCGCCTCCACGCCCGACACCCCGACGATGCGGGCCGGGCAGGCGCATCGCTGAGCTACGGCTATGGCGGCCACGAGATCGCCGCGGGGAGCGAGCATCGGAGGGTCCACCGTCTCGAGGGCGACGAGCTCGTGGTCATCGAGCGCGATCGCGACGCCGAGGCGGCCGCGTTCAATCGCTTGGTCGAGCTCGGGTTCGCCGGCGACGTCGCGGAACTCACCCTTCCAGGCCCGGCGCGGTGGCCAAATTTCGGGGGCGCCCAGGCGGAGGCGTTACGACGGGCGGGGTGGCACGTCGAAGCCGACCCGGACTTTGAGTGGCAGGCGATCGACCCGGATGCCTGGTATGCAGATGGTAGCGCCGACCCCAACAACTCGAACGGATGGTTTCTCGAGCTCGGCGTGGTTGTCGACGGCCAGCGGATTCCGATCCTACCCTTGGTCGTCGAGGCGATCCGTCGCGGACTCATCGCCCGCGGTGCGATCGGGCCCGGCCCGATCGCGTTGCCTCTGCCCGACGGGCGCAGAGTCGCGATCGCGGCCGAACGCCTGCGAGTCATGCTCGATGTGCTCGTCGAGTTGAGCGATGAGAAACCGCTCATGAATGATGCACTTGCGCTGCAGCCGATGGACGTCGCGCGGCTCGAGGGGCTCGTCGGATTCGACGTCGTGCTGGCGCCCAAGCTCGCGGCAGCCGCCGAACGCCTGCGAACTGGGCCGATTGTTGCGAGCGCGCCGCCTCCGGGGCTCGGCGCGGGCCTGCGTGACTATCAGCTCGGCGGGCTCGCTTGGCTAGGATGGCTGCGGGCGAGCGGGCTCGGGGGGATTCTCGCCGACGACATGGGCCTGGGAAAAACCGCCCAAGCCCTCGCGCACCTCCTGGCCGAGCGCGCTGCCGATCGCCTTCATCAGCAGGCCTTGGTGGTTGCGCCGCGCAGCGTGCTGAAGAACTGGCAGCGCGAGGCAGATCGTTTCGCGCCGACTCTGCGCACGGCAGTCTATCACGGGCAGGGGCGCGAGCGCGTCCTCGCCGAAGACAGCGTTGACCTTGTGATCACCACCCACGCACTTCTTCAGCGCGATGCGGCCCTGCGAGCGCGGTCGTGGAGCGTGGTCGTGCTCGACGAGGCTCAGGCGATCAAGAACGCGGAAGCAAAGGTCAGCATCGCTGCGCGAGAGCTCGTGGCCGAGCAACGCATCTGCATGACTGGCACGCCGATGGAGAACAATCTCGGCGACCTTTGGTCGCTGATGACCTTCGCCAATCCGGGCTTGCTTGGGACTTCACGCCAGTTCTCCCGCTGGTATCGCACTCCGATCGAGAAAGAGGCAGACACCGACCGGTTCTCTGCCTTGGCCCGCAGGATCGCGCCTTTTGTCCTGCGCAGAACCAAAGCGCAAGTGCTGGCCGAGTTGCCGCCGAAGACCGAAGTTGTCCTGCACGCGGTGCTCGAGGGGCCGCAACGCGACCTCTATGAGTCGGTTCGCGTCACCATGGAGAAGCGCGTGCGCGATGAGCTGCGCGCGCGCGGCCTCGCTCGCAGTCGCATCATCGTCCTCGATGCCCTGCTCAAGCTTCGCCAGGTCTGTTGTCATCCGCCCCTGGCGAGGCTCGGCCGGGCTCGTGACGTGGGAGAGAGCGCCAAGCTCGACCTCCTGCTCGAGCTCGTGGGCGAGCTGGTGGCGGAGGGCCGTCGTGCGCTCGTATTCAGTCAGTTCACCAGCATGCTGGCCGTGATCGAGCGATCGTTAGACGTCGCCAAGATCCCGTGGCTGGCGATCACAGGGAAGACCACGGCTCGGCAGGAGATCGTCGATCGATTTCAGGCCGGCGAAGTTCCGATCTTGCTGGTTTCCCTCAAGGCAGGCGGGACCGGGCTCAATCTGACGGCCGCCGACACCGTGATTCATTACGACCCGTGGTGGAACCCCGCGGTTGAGGCGCAAGCGACCGACCGCGCCCATCGCCTGGGCCAGACCCAGAAGATCACCGTGTATCGGTTGATCTGCGAGGGAACCGTCGAGGAGCGCATGGTCGAGCTCCAGGCGCGCAAGGCTGCGTTGGTCGCTGGGTTGCATGCCAGCGCCGAGCGGCGCAGCGCATCAGGTTTTGCGCTGGAGGCCGGCGACATCGCCGAACTTCTCGCTCCAATCGACGACGGCTCGAGCGAGCGAACGCGCGAGCCCGATCCACGGAAGCGTGCGCAACGGCGCGCGTGACGTCGTGTCCTGTCGAGGTTGTGTTGGGCCCACGCCGCTACTTTGGGCACGGGACTTCGCGCGGCGGCGGCGGGTTGCACATGGCTCCCTGCGGGCACTTGCCCATCGGTGGGCGGAACGAACAGTGGCCTTGGCCATCGGAGTGAATGGTCGCCCCGGTGCCGACTTGGATCTTGCTGCCGTCGTTGTAGGTCGGGCAGGGGTAAGTCTGGGGCGGCGGCGGATTGCATGAACGCGGTGGATCGCCGGGCTTCTGTTCGCACGAGATAACTAGCTGCGTCACGCACTGGTCGCCCTGGGCGAGCAGTGACCAGCGCTGCGGTTTGGTCTCGGCAACCGTGGTGGTCGGTTCCGCTCCGCTGCCGGGATCGCGTGGCCGGGGATCGCTTACCGGTGGGTCGCTGGCAGGGGGATCGGATTGTGGATGCGCGTCCGCGGTGGGCGTCGCCGTCGTCGTGGGTGGGTCGGTCGAGGGGCTGTCGCCCGTGCTCACGACACACGCGGGAGTGGCCGCCAGCGTGATGACGAAGGGGGAGGCAAAGCGACTACGGGGAACGCGAGCCGACATGGTGACCTCAGTTTCCGCTACCGATCGCACGGCGGCAAGCGTTGGCGTACGCTGACGCGGTGATGCTCACCCGCGCGGAGGCCACCGAGTTTCGCGAAACGTCCCTGCACGCCGATGTGATGAAGTTCGTCACCGCGCTGGCGAGCCTCGGCGACGCCCGGCTCCATGTGACGACTTTTGGGACGAGCCCCCAGGGGCGCGAAATGCCTCTGCTCGTGCTTTCCGAGGGCGGTGTGCAAACACCGGCGCAGGCGCGCGCGCTCGGTCGGCCGGTGGTACTCGTGCTCGATGGAATCCACCCCGGCGAGGTAGAGGGCAAGGAAGCCAGCCTGGCGCTTGTCCGCGACCTCCTCACCGGCGGTTTGCCCGAGCTCGACGGTCTGCTGCGGCACGTTACCGTGGTCGTTGCCCCGCTGTTCAACCCCGACGGCAACGACGCGCTCGATCCTAGCAACCGGCGCCTCGACCTCGCTCGCCTCTCGGGTCAGCTCGGTCCCGTCGTAGGCACCCGCACCCAGAGTCAGGGCATCAACTTGAACCGTGACTACCTGCGGCAGGCGTCCCCCGAGATGCGCGCGCTGCAGACACGCGTGTGCATCCCGTGGGCACCCGATCTGACCGTCGACAACCACGCCACCAACGGGAGCGTGCACCGTTTCGACATGTCAGTCGACATCCCGCACACCGTCGCGAGTGGGCGCGCGGAGCCGATTGAGTTCATGCGCAGCCGCTTGGTTCCCGAGGTTACCGCCGCGGTTGCGCGACGCGGATTCGCCTCCGGCTGGTATGGCAATTTCGTCGAAGACGAACGCGTCCTCGATGGCGGTGGCACGGCCGACCCGTGCGCGGTGGTCGGTGAGGGTTGGATGACCTATCCTCACCATCCTCGATTTGGATCGAACTACCGCGGGTTAACCAACCGTCTCGACCTCCTCCTCGAGTGCTATAGCTACCTATCGTTCGAGCGCCGGGTCGCAACCGCCTCGGCGTGGCAGATCGAGACCCTGCGCTGGGTCGCCGAGCACCCCGACGACGTGCTTCACGTCGTGGCCCAGAGCGCGCACCCACCCGATCGCATCGCGGTGCGCTACACGATCGAGTCGTTCCCCGCTCCGATCGAAGTGCTCACGCGGACGCCACGCACGCTCGATGGTGAACCTTCCAGCGTTCGCCTGCCCCACGTCGCGCGTTTCGTGGGTACCGCCGTCGTCGATCGTCCGGTTGCGTATCTGGTTCCGCCGCGAATGGCGGAGCACCTGCGCGCCCACGGGCTGTCGCTGACACCGGCGGTCGGTCCGCACGACGTCGAGGTCGCGCGGATCGAGGCGATTGGAAGTCAGGACGGGCGGAAGATCCTCGAGGCCGAGAGATTCGGCGACATGTCGGTCTCGTGGCATGCCGCGCGGAAGACCGCGAAGCCGGGGTGGTCCCGCGTTGCTACGGATCAGCCGCTGGGGGCCATCGCCGTCTACCTCTGCGAACCGCAAAGTGATGACGGCGCGGTGGAGAACGGCCTTGTCGATGCACCCACGCTGGGCGACGAGTTTCCGATCTGGCGCGTGCGTTAGTGATCACGCTCCACCGCCAACCGCGCACGGCGCCACAGGTAGGCAGATCGACCACGAAACCCGACGCACGAATTTTCGCGCGCCGACGCGAAGTCTTGGGGCGCCGCGTCCATTAATATCCTCTGATGCGTAGAACTGTTGGGGTGCTGTGGGTAGTGGCGGCGGCGGCGTGCGGCGTCACGCCGCCTCCGGGATCCGCCTCGGAGTCGAGCACGGGTCCCAGCCCGGGGACGGGTAGCTCCACCGGCAACGCGAGCACCACCGCCGTGGGTACGACCGGGCCCGGGGTCGACTCCTCGTCTGGCGGGACGAGCTCGGACGGCCACAGCGGGACCACGCTGCCGACGATCTTCGATGTCGGGGTCATGTCCGCCTCAACCGGAGCTGACACCACGACCGGAGAGCCCGCGTTCGACTGCACCGCCATCCCGTCGCTGCCGGTCGAGGCCATCTACGTGCGCCAGGTCCCCGGCGCGGAGGATCTGGAATTCGACGCGCACGGCAACCTCGTCCTCGCCATCCGCGGCCAAAACGCGCTGTTTCTGATCCCCCGCGAGGGCGATCAAGTGTTGCTCAATCCCGACATCAACGTCATCTCCACCGCTGGCACCGCAGTGCTGCCCGACGGCGACATCGTTGTCGCCGATGAGTTCTCGCCCCTCATCGCCCGCGTGGATCCTGACACCGGGCAGATGACACCGATCACGTACGGACCAGGGATCGGAGGCTGCAACGGGTTGATCGTGGGCAGCGATGGCATGCTGTATTGCGCGACGTATTGGGACGGGCCGCCCACCAGCGGCGTTGCCCGGATCAACCCCGACAACGGCGAAGCCGAGCTCCTCTACCCCGCGGCGGGCATCGACGGCATCACGTTTGCCTCTGACGAGTCGTATATCTACTTCAACGAGGGCGAGTTCTACGGAGGGGGCACCGGGCGCCTCTTCCGGGCCCCGTTCGACGGGGACCTGGGCGAGGTCGAGGACCTCGGACCGCCGCTGGCCGCAACGCAGGGGACCGTCGATGGCATGGTGAGTGACGTGTGTGGCAACGTCTACATCGCGACCCAAGGCCTCAACAGCCCCGAGTGCGCCGGATCAGCGGCGGTGCGCGTCGCCCCCGACGGCACGGTTGCGATCGTGGCATGCATGGGTACCGACGCGTTCACTCCTGGGGCCGCGTTCGGCTCGGGCGTCGGCGGCTGGGAGGCCGATGCGCTCTACTTGGTCGATTGGGTCGGTGCGGTGTGGGAGTTTCAAGTGGGCGTTCCCGGGGCAAAGTTGCCGCACCTGTGAGGCGGAGTGACATGCAGATACGATCGGCAGTGTTCGAGCGAAGCCAGATTTGGATCATGTTGGCCCTCACCGGGTGCGCTAGCACGTCGGGAGCGGGTGAAACCTCGGAGGGCACGGCGTCGAGCTCGTCGTCCGCCGACACGACCGGGGCGGATGGCCCATCCACGACCTCGGCGGCCGACTCAACCACGTCCGCCGTCAGCTCGAGTGACAGTGCTGGGAGTTCAGCGGGTGAGAGCTCGACCGGTGGCGACGTTGAGCTCGCCGGCAACTGTGCGTACGCCGATCACGTCGGCGGCTTCGTGGCGGTGTACGAATCCTCGTACAGCGCTTTCTCCGGCTCGGTGGCCGACGGGGTGGTTCCGTTGAACGTGCTCGAGCAGGTCGGCGAGGCCGACAGCTGCAAGCTGTGGCGGCGCAACAACCCCTTCTGTGACCCTGGGTGCCCGGCTGCCCACGTCTGCGACTTCGATGGCAACTGCATCCCTTACCCGATCAATCACGATGTCGGAGTGGTGACGGTCACCGGCCTCCTGAAGCCCGTGATGCTCGAGCCGATCGCGCCGACGTTTTCATACTTCGACACCATGCTTCCGCACCCGGGATTCGAGCCTGGTGCCGTGATCACGGTCGAGGCGACCGGCGGTGACTACTCGCCGTTGTTACTGCACGGCATCGGCGTGGAGATGGTCGTGCCAGCGGCGGAGGACCTCCGGATCGCCCGCGACACGTCACTCGACGTGGAGTGGACGCCCGGTGACGCGCGCACGACGATGCGTCTGCAGATCGCCGTCGATCAACACGGCACGAGTCCGCTGGCGATGATCTGTTCGGTGCCCGCCGACCTGGGAGTCCTGACGATCTCGGGCGAACTCATCACCCAATTTCTCGACAACGGGATCTCAGGCTTTCCGAGCGCGGACTTCTACTTCGAGACGGTCGACTCGGTTGATATCGAGCCTGGCTGCGTCGATTTCGCGGTGCGCTCGCATGACCAGCTGGTGGTCTGGGTCGCCGGGCACACGCCGTGCAATGTGACCCCCGATTGTCCGAAAGGGCAGACCTGCGATGTGATGAACCAGACCTGCGTGTGACGGGACGCGGGCGGCCTCGTTGGTGAGGCACCGTCTAGTCCGCCATCTGACTCTCGTGTTTCAGAGGGTACGAAAATAGCCGCCGGACGCGCGACGAGCTGCGGCTACTACGTAGAGGATGGTTTGGAGACGCGTCCGACTGGGAGCACTTTTTTTCGGCACTGCAACGCTCGTTGCATCCTCGGCGAGTTCGGCGCATGCAGCCTCCTACTATGTTGCGACCGACGGCGACGACGGGAGCACCGGGACCGAGGACCAACCGTGGGCGTCCCTCGAAAAAGCGGAGTCGGTCGTCCAACCGGGTGACACGGTGTTCGTCCGCGGTGGCACGTACAACGAAATCAGAATCGAGTGGAGAGCTTCGGGAACCGCCGCGGCCCCCATCACGATCCAAGCCTATCCAGGGGAAACGCCGGTCTTTGACGGAGAAAACGATCGGTACAGCTTCATGAACATCCGCGCTGCCGACTGGGTGATCATCGACGGCCTCCATGCCCGCAACTACGGGACGGGGGCGAGCCGAGACTCGGCGGCTGGGTGCTTCTGGGTCGGATATACGCCTGACGACAACAACTTCGCCGAGCACGTGACCTTTCAAAACGTCCGGGCCGAAAACTGCGGCAGCAACAGTCACGCTCACGTCCTTTACGTCTCGTACGGCGTACGAGACCTCACGGTTCGAAACAGTCATCTCAGCCGGTCCTTTGGTGGCTGCATTCACCAGTGGCACGAACCTGGCGTTCAGGGGTTCAAGCTCTACAACAACGTGCTCGCGGAGTGTCATTGGGGGGCGATCCTCGCCAATGGGGCCACGGACGTGGAGATCTACAACAACACGTTTTTCGAGAACGAGGCCGGGCTTGAAATGCGTCACAGCGGCCAATGCGACGTTGGTCCATGCGGCGACTCCGACTATGGTGTGTTCAACGTCAGCGTTCATAACAACATCTTCTACCAGACCGGAGACCAGTCGCAGTGGGGGATGTGGATCGGCGAGATCAACATCGAACGGGAGAGCGTGACCACCGACCACAATGACATCTTCGTCACGCAGGGGACGCCGATTCGCTGGGGTGACCAGAACGTGAGTCTCGAGGAGTACGTGGGTTTGTCGGGCAACGGGATGAACTCGCTCGCGGAAGACCCGAGATTCGTGGATCGCAGCGGAGCCGATTTCCACCTGCAAGAGGGGAGCCCGGCGGTAGACCGTGGCACGGAGGCGGCCTGGATCACCGACGACTTGGAGGGGAACGCCAGGCCGCAGGGAGCAGGCTATGACCTTGGGGCTTTCGAGTATCCCGATGCGCAGGTCCCGGCCGAGACGGTGTTCAGCACGGTGCCGTTCTACGGAGACCGGATGAACTACAGCGAGCGCACGCCGTCGCGATGGGCGGTCGTGGAAGATGGAGGCGACCTGCGCTATGCGCTTCGCGGCAACGAGGGCATCGATGGTGGCTTGGGGGAGGTCTCCGTCGTCGCGGGCCGCACGTTCGGGGACTTCACGATGACGCTTTCGGCCCGTACGCCGGACGACCTCGCCGAGTGGGCCGACTACGCGGTGGTCTTCGGCTACCAAGATCCGGAGAACTACTACGCCGTCCTTTTCAACAGCAATCAGACCGCCAATGGGGTCCATCTGGTGGAGGGCGGCGAGGACCGCGAGCTTTTCGATTTGGGTGAGGCGCTGCTCACCGACAACGCCTATCACCAAATCGAGGTTTCTCGGACCGGCGCGGAGATCGTGGTCCGCTTCGACGGGGCGGAGAAAATGCGCGTGTCAGATACGTCGTTCGGCGTCGGAGCGGTGGGCGTGGGCTCGATCGACAACCGTGCCTTCTTCGACGACATCGATGTGATGGGCGATAACGAGGGAAGCTCGTCCGGCGAAGGTCCAGGCGGGGGTGCGGATGGGGGATCGGGTCCCGATGGGGGAGCCGGTGCCGATGGCGGGTTGGGCTCGGATGGCGGCCTGAGCTCGGGCGGTAGCAGCGGGGATCCAGCTCAAGCCGGGGATCGCGGAGGGTGTGCCTGCGAAACCGCTACGGGACGCCATGGGAAGAGCCCACCTTTCGTCCTTCTCGGTCTGGTTGGGGTGTCCTTGGCCACGCGACGTCGTTCGTGGTCGAAGCCGCCGCACGGGGGATGAACGATTCGCGGATCCGCCGCGAACATGCTGTCTGACCCTCGTGTGTCAGAGGTTACAAAAATAGCCGCCGGACGCGCGACGAGCTGCGGCTACTAGGTTGGAAGATGGTTCGGAGACGCGTCCAACTGGGGAGAACACTTTTTGTCGGCACGGTAACGCTCGTTGCATCCTCGGCGAGCTCGGCGCATGCAGCCTCCTATTACGTCGCGGTCGACGGCGACGACGGGAACACAGGGACCGAGGGCCAACCGTGGGCGTCGCTTTCAAAAGCTGAGGCAGCTGTCCAACCGGGAGACACCGTCTTCGTTCGCGGTGGCACGTACACCAATCACCAAAGCGCGGTCGAGTGGAACGCTTCGGGAACCGAGGCGGCCCCCATCACGATCCAAGCCTATCCAGGGGAAACGCCCATCTTTGACGGAGCGAACGGTGCGTACAGCTTCATGAACATCCGAGCCGCCGACTGGCTGATCATCGACGGCATCCAAGTCCGCGACTACGGGACGGGGTCAAGCGGAGTCTCGGCGGCTGGGTGCTTCTGGGTCGGATATTCGGGTGAGGGCAGCGACTTCGCCGAGCACGTGACATTTCAAAACGTCCGGGCCGAAAACTGCGGCAGCAACAGTCACGCCCACGTCATCTATGTCTCGTGGGGCGTACGAGACCTCACGGTTCGAAACAGTCATCTCAGCGGGGCCTTTGGTGGCTGCATTCACCAGTGGCACGAACCTGGCGTCCAGGGCTTCAAGCTCTACAACAACGTGCTCGCGGAGTGCCATTGGGGGGCGATCCTCGCCAATGGGGCCACGGACGTGGAGATCTACAACAACACGTTTTTCGAGAACGAGGCCGGGCTTGAAATGCGTCACAGCGGCCAATGCGACGTTGGTCCATGCGGCGACTCCGACTATGGTGTGTTCAACGTCAGCGTTCATAACAACATCTTCTACCAGACCGGAGACCAGTCGCAGTGGGGGATGTGGATCGGCGAGATCAACATCGAACGGGAGAGCGTGACCACCGACCACAATGACATCTTCGTCACGCAGGGGACGCCGATTCGCTGGGGTGACCAGAACGTGAGTCTCGAGGAGTACGTGGGTTTGTCGGGCAACGGGATGAACTCGCTCGCGGAAGACCCGAGATTCGTGGATCGCAGCGGAGCCGATTTCCACCTGCAAGAGGGGAGCCCGGCGGTAGACCGTGGCACGGACGCAGCGTGGATCACCGACGACTTGGAGGGGAACGCCAGGCCTCAGGGAGCAGGCTATGACCTTGGGGCGTTCGAATTCCCCGATGCGCAGGTCCCGGCCGAGACGGTGTTCAGCATGGTGCCGTTCTATGGCGACCGGATGAACTACAGCGAGCGCACGCAATCGCGATGGGCGGTCGTGGAAGATGAAGGCGACCTGCGCTATGCGCTTCGCGGCAACGAGGGCATCGAGAGCGGCTTGGGGGAGGTCTCGGTCGTCTCGGGCCGCACATTCGGGGACTTCACGATGACGCTCTCGGCCCGTACGCCGGAAGACCTCGCCGAGTGGGCCGACTACGCGGTGGTCTTCGGCTACCAAGATCCGGAGAACTACTACGCCGTCCTTTTCAACAGCAATCAGACCGCCAATGGGGTCCATCTGGTGGAGGGCGGCGAGGACCGCGAGCTTTTCGATTTGGGTGAGGCGCTGCTCACCGACAACGCCTATCACCAAATCGAGGTTTCTCGGACCGGCGCGGAGATCGTGGTCCGCTTCGACGGGGCGGAGAAAATGCGCGTGTCAGATACGTCGTTCGGCGTCGGAGCGGTGGGCGTGGGCTCGATCGACAACCGTGCCTTCTTCGACGACATCGATGTGATCGGCGACGACGAGGGAGGCTCGTCCGGAGACGGTGCCGATGGGGGATCGGGCGGCGATGGGGGATCGGGCGCCGATGGAGGATCGGGTGCCGATGGCGGGTTGGGCTCGGATGGAGGTCTGGGCTCGGGCGGCAGCAGCGGGGATCCAGGTCAAGCCGGGGATGGCGGAGGATGTGCCTGCGAAACCGCCACCGGACGCGATGGGAAGCGCGTGCCCTTCGTCCTTCTCGGTCTGGCCGGACTTTGCCTGGCCACGCGGCGTCGTGCGTGGTCGAAGCCGTCGCGCGTGCAATGAACGACTCGCGCCTCGGGAACCGCCGAGGCCTCCCGCAGGACGACCCCACCTCGCCTCCGCGAAGTTGGTCACCGCGGCGCCGGCGAGCAGGCAAGGGACGAGCTCGCCACCGCCGAGGCTGGCTCGCCGGCGCACGCGGACGATGACGGTCGGCTACCTCGGACTGCGGCCTGCGGTTGCGGCAGACTGAGCTCGTCATGACACGTCGCTGTCCATGCGGCACCGGTCGCGGACTCGCGGACTGCTGCGGTCGGTACCACGCCGGCGAGGAACCGCCCGACGCCGAGACGCTCATGCGCTCGCGGTTCTCGGCCTATGCGCTCGGCGACTGGCCCTACCTGTGGCGGACGCTGCACCGCAGCCACGTCGACCGGCGCGGTCACGGGTTTTCGTCGTGGGCCGAGCACGTCGCCGCCGGCTCGGCCGCCCTGCAGTTCCGCAAGCTGCTCGTCATCGCCACCGCGCCGGTCGATCACGAGGGCTTCGCGCACGTGCTGTTCCACGCCGACATCCGCGAGGGCAAGACGAGTCGATCCTTCGCGGAGCACAGCCGTTTTGCCCATGACGGCGACGGGTGGCGTTACGTCGACGGCGTGATGCTCGAGGACCCGCACGTACCGCGCCCGCTCGCGTCGCTCAGCCTGCAGCGCTTCGACGAGGCGGCCCTCGGGTGATCGCCCGGTGCCGCGCTCAATGGCGGGGCGACGCACCGCACCTCGAAGACGAGGCGCGCGCGCGGCCGGGAGTTCATCGCGCGAGGCTGGTGCGACTACGGCGATCGCGGCGGCTGACGTAGTCCCGCGATCACGCGGGAGAGGAGCCCGAGCCACATCGACAGGATCGCGATGGCGAGGACCAGTCCCGCGAGCATCGCCCCGACGATCGCCCCGAGTCCTTTCAACGCCCCGGACTGGGCGACCGCGACGAGCACGCCCGCACCCCCGCCGCCGAGGATCGTCAGCACCGCCAGCGTCGACGCCTTGCTGACGGCGGAAACGTCGTCGAGCCACACCGCCGTCTGGCGGAGCGAGATCGCCAGCGAGACCGCGGCGACGATTCCGACGACGGTACCGAACCGACCGATCCACAGCACGTGTGTCTGCGTCGCCTCGAGATCGCGCACCGACGGCATCCTCGAGAAGTCACCTCTGTTCGCGCGTCCCATGACGTCGAACAACACGCTGGCCTGGGTCGCGCCGTAGAGCTCGAGCATCGCGGCGATCGCCAGGCACACCACCACGGTGGTGATGTGGCCGCGCTCGATCGCGCGGTCGGGAAGGCTGCCGTACTGGGTCAGGCCGACCGCGAGCACCACCGCGATGCCGCACTGGACGAGTGCGCCGAGCCACACGACCATGCTCGATGAACCGGGGTTCTGCCGTACCGCGACGAGCAGCGCGACCAGGCCGATCGCGAGTACCACGCGTGAGACCATCGCCAGGCGCACCAGCGCGACCCCATCCGCCGCCCGCATGCGCGACGGATCGTCCGCCGCGCCGCCCGCCGGCGCCTCGGGCGATGGATCGGCCTCGTGGGGCGCCCCGAGCAGCATGCCCGCCGACCACACCGCCGCCAGGGCGATCGGAATCGCCGAAAACATCCATGCGTAGTCCGCGACGTCGGCCGAGGGTTCGAAGAACGCCCGGGTGTAAACCAACCATCCCGCGGCGAGCACAGGAAATCCGACGCGGGCGGCGCGTGGTGCCGCAGTCGGCGCGAGGAGGAGCGAGAGGCCGCTGAAGAACGCGACGACGTTGGCGGTCGCCACGTGATCCAGCGCGCCGAGCTCGTCCGAGGAGGTCTGGCCGCTGCGGACCACGACGAGCCAGATCCCGACGAGCAACGACACCGACAGCAGACCCTGGCCGATCCGCACGAGCGGACGTCCGCGCGACCACAGGGATGCCGCAATCGCGACGCCCGTCGTGCTGACGACGTGGTTGCCTTGGCTTAACCAGGCGACGAACTGGAGATCGTCGAGCACGGCGGTGAGATCGGCGCCCGCTTGGTGGTCGTCCCACATCGACTGCTGCCAGAGATCGAGACCGAGACCGATCAACGCCGCGACGAACCACAGGGCGGCGGCGATCCGCATCGCGCTCGCCACGCGGCCGTGCGGCGCGGCGGGCACTAGCCCAAACCGCCGAGGTAGACTGTAATCGCGTCGCGCAGCGTCCAGACCCACGGCAGGTCGGTGAGCTCGCCGCGCGCGACGAGCTCCGCGCGCTCACCCTCGAACACGGGGCGCGACGCGATCGCATCGAGTCGGGGATCGGGGAGCACCGCTTCGAGCATCGCGAACCTGAAGGGCCGCGGACCGAGCTTGAAGGCGCCGACCGCACGAAGACCCGCCGCAACGATCTCGTCCGCGCTCACATCGCCGAGTTCCTCGAACAGCTCGCGCACGAGCGCCTGCTCGTCGGTCTCCCCGGCCTCGCAGGCTCCACCGAACAGACTGCAGCACCGCGGGTATCGTGGATGCGACGCGTCCTTTCGCTGTACAACGAAACGCGAACGGTCCGCGTTCGTCAGAATCACGCCGACACCACGGTGCTCCCCCGGCATCTGTCGGCCGAGCGTAACACTGTGGCCCGGGCCGACGCTCGCGGCCCCCCAAGCCGGGCGCCGGCGCCAGTGGGATGGCGCACACCCCGGCGCGCCTTGGGAATGTTCGGGTCCGCGGGTCGATTGGCTTCAGGTGACCCGACGATTGATGCGTTCCGAGACCGACAAGATGCTCTTCGGCGTGTGCGGCGGCCTCGCCCAGCGGCTCGAGGTCGATGCGATCTGGCTCCGCCTCGGGTTCGTGGGCCTGGCGCTGCTGCTCGGCAAGGGCGTGCTCCTCTACGTCATCCTCGCGATCGTGATGCCAAAGGCACCGGCCTACGCGGACGCGCCCGGCGGCTACGCCGGCATCTGACCACGCCGCCGACCGAGGTTGAGAGTTCTGAAGTGGCAGCGACCTGGAGCCGACGCGATCGTGCTCCCCGCTGGCGCCACGCTGTCGCCGAGTGGGTTGCGCCTCGTCCCCTCCGGGAGGTTCGATCGTGACCGCAACCCGTAGTGACGCGACAACCCGTGGTCGCCGGCGTCTTTCCATTGCAGGAGACTACATCGTGGCGACAAAGGCCGATTTCACCGAAGAACAGTGGACGAAGATCGTGGAGGCGCCCGTCAGCGCAGGCCTCGCGATCTCTCTCCTCGACATGGGCGTCGTATCGTTCATCAAGGAATTCTCGGCCCTGACGAAAGCCGTGCTGGCGGCCAAGCGAGATTTCGCCGACAAGCCGCTCGTCTCTGCCGTCATCGCCGAATTCGAGGCGAAGTCGAGCGATCAAAACGGTGAAGGTCCGTCGCAAAAGAAGACGCCCGGACAGATCCTCGGCGAGCTTGCCGAAGTGATCGCCGTCGTACGCAGCAAGGCACCTGCGGAGGAAGCGACCGAGTTCGCGAAGTTCTTGTTTGGGATCAGCCAGCAGGTCGCGGCCGCTTCAGGATCGGGATTCTTGGGTTTTGGCGAGAAGATCAGCCCCGCCGAGCGCGAATTCCTCGGCCAGCTGCGTGTCGCCTTGGGGCTGTGACCGTCGCGCGAAACCCAGCGAGACAGTGTCGAAGCTCTCGTCGATCGGATCGACCGTCTCCGACCACCGGTAGCTGCATTGGGCGCTGGTTGGTTCGCCACCGCTGGCGGGCTATGGCAGCGTCGCGCAGCCACCGTCGAGGGGCGTACAGCTGTTGTTGCAGTTCGTCGCGCCGCCACAGGTCAACGCGCACATGCTGCGAGAGCGTGGCAAGCGCAGACGCGAAACAGGTGGCGGAGAATATGGCCGCGAAACCACGACCGGGCGCCATCGGAAAAGCGCGCCCTTCGTTCTTCTCGGTTTTGCCTGGCTCTCGTTGGCGACCCGGCGTCGTGCGTCGCCGAAGTCGCCGCGCCAGGAACGCGGGCGCGGCGGTTTATCTGCCTCCGCCCGGCAAACCCGTCACAGGCCGGAGAAAGGCTTGTGTCGCCGTAAGGTGCTGATCCACCCGAGTCGCCAGAAAATACACCCGCTGCAGCTCGTCGAGGTCGTCTTCGCTCACCGATGTTTTCTGCGAGAGGCGGCGCCTCGCCCGCGTCACGAGTGCTTCATACAGGATCGGTTGGTCCCCTTCGGCCCCGGCGCGGTGGATCACCTCGTCGAGCTTGTGCAACGACTCGGCATACCGACGCAGCGCTGCGGCAACTCGCGCGGCGACCAGCTCGTCATGAAGTTCAGGATTCGAGCGTTGGCCCGGCGGGATCCCACCGTCGTCGAGGCAGCGGATGGGATCGGAGAGGGACTCGAGCCCAGCGATGACGACCGACGGATCCGCAAGCACCGCGGAGTCGATCATGGCAAACGCGGCCCTTAGCTCGCGGTAGGTTTGCTCGAGGCAGGTGGTGTCGGTGGCCGCCGGTGCCTGACCTGCCGGCGTGGTGTCACAGACGCGTTGGCGGGCGGCGCCCCATCGTGTCACCAGCGTTTCGACGCGAGCACGGAGTTGGCCTCCTGTGGTGCCGCCGTCCGTGCCCCGTAGGACTTGGCCGGGATCGGATGCGTGCCAGGCGGCCCACAGCTCGTCCACGGCGGGCACCTGGGCGCAGTCGGGCTCCGCGCCGGCGCGGGGGACGGCAAGCAACACGATGCCGAGCGTCAGGGGAGCGACGGTCACCGCCGCGGTACGCCAGCGAGATCGCGTCGCCGCCCGCAGCTCCGTGAGCAGCGCGTCGATGTCGGGCCAGCGTTGCGCGGGTTCCGGCGCGAGCCCGCGAACGAGGACGTGCCATAGCCGTCGTCGGCGACGTGGGATCGCGCCCGTGAGGCTGCTCGGTCCGGCGCGTTTCGCCTGGGCAAGTTCGACCACGTCCGCCCCGAGAAACGGGGGGCGACCGAAGATCGCCTCGAAGAGCGTTGCACACACGGCAAACTGATCGGCGCGGGCGTCGATCGCTCGCCCGTCGTGCTGCTCGGGCGCCATGTATAGCGGGGTGCCAGTCCCCAGTTCAGGCGTACGTTGCGGGCGGCGTGGCTCGCCTACCACGTGCGCAAGCCCAAAGTCGCCGAGCTTTGGGTGGCCAGTGGCCGAAAGAAACACGTTCCCCGGCTTGAAGTCGCGATGGATGATCCCGACCCGGTGAGCCGCCATGAGTGCCGATGCCACCTGGCAGAAGCTCGCGATGATCTCACGGTCCGACCGCGCTCTGTCGGCCAGCCATTGTGCGAGGTTGCCCCCGGGGAGGTACTCCTCAACGAGATAGACGCCGCTCGAGGAACCCTCGCGCCATTCGCCAACGTCAAAGATCCGCACGATGCTGGGATGATCGAGCATGGCGAGTACACGCGCCTCTCGGCGCACAGCCGCGCGGCTCGAGGTTTCACTCGCCACGATCTTGATCGCCACGTCGCGTCGCAGCAGCGGGTCCCACGCCCGCCACACCACGCTGGTCGATCCCGCGCCAACGCGATCTCTGAGCTCGTACCGCGCGAGGCGCGAGGGACCTGTGCCGCTGCCGAACATGCGCGCACACACGCGATCGAGCAGGAGATGGTGGGCGAATGGCTCGCCAATCGGGCCGAGCGGACGGGCATCGTCGGCGAGACTCCCGGCGTCGCCAGCGTCGGGTGGGCGTGTCTCAACGGGGGTCGACGACGATGGCATGGATCGCTCGGGCCCACTGGTCGAGGACGTCGCTGGCGGAGCGTCGTAGCGGCGCGTCGGGGAGCTCGGAATCGAGAATGACCTTGAGACGTCGGCGGCCGTTGGCGAGACGATACTTGATCGTGCCGGGTGGCGCGTTGAGAGACTCGGCAACCTCGGCGACGTCGAGTCCCTCCCAGTAGTACAGCTCGATGGCGATCTGCTCGTCGAGGGGGATCCGGCGCAGGGCAAGCGCGAGGAGCTCGTTTTGTTCCCGGGCGCGGGTGATGGCCGAGGCGCTCTGCGTCCACTCGTCGAGGGAACGCTCGGCCTCGAGCGTGGCTTGGTGCCGGTGCAGCGCGCTCACGCGGCGCAGGTGCTCCAGCAGTACGTTGCGCGCAATCCCCAGCAGAAACGCCCTTACCGAGCCGGTTCCGCGGTAGTTCTTCGCGCAGCGCAACGCCGTCTCGAACGTGTTCTGCACCTGGTCGTCGCTGGCGCCGTGCAGTTTTCGCTCGAAGAACCGGGCAACAACGCCGATGTGCTGCGCGACGAATCGACGCCCGGCCTGCGCGTCGCCGTTGGACCATAGCCACAGGTCTTGGCATGCGGCGGGAGGGTCGTGCATCCGCCCAAACATAGCGCGTTCGAGATGGACGCGACTCCCGGGCGCGCTGGCCGATGAGACAGAGCGGTGCGGTGGTATGCGGTCGATCACTCCGTGCGATGCGACGCCTGCGCACCGGCTTCTGCGCCGGCTGACCCCCGTCAGTTCTGCGGGACGCCGCCGCCTCCGGCGGTCGACAACGCGAACCCTGTCATGTCGCTATACGTATACGCGCCGACGAGGCCGGTGAACGTGTCGACCGTGTTGGTCTCGGGATCGGCCCGATACGCCTGGCTGCCGGATCCCTGGACGCCCCAGACCTTCCCGGCGAAGTCGATGCTGATGCCGTGGGTGTACTGCGGCACCGGGATCGTGTGCACGACCGCCAGCGTCTCTGTGTCGATGCCCACGATCGACGCGCCGTTGCCGTGCCAGATCGTCGACACCCCGTCGGTCATGCAACCGCCGCCGCTCGACACACCCGGCGCTTCGCTCCACGTCGAGTCGTCGAGGTTGAAGCGCGCGACGCCGTTCGAGCACACCCACGGCCGGCCTTCCTGATCGACTGTGATCCCATAGGCACCGACGCTGTTTGGCAGCGGGAACTCGAGCACCGTGTAGTCTTCGTGATCGACGCGGAAGATCTCGCTCGAGTTCCCGAAGTTCAGCCCCCAGAAGTTGCCGTCGGCATCTGCAGCGCCGCCGTACGCGTACGAGCCAGCATCGATCATCACGGTCTGCTCCGTCTCGCCGGTCTCACCGTCGAGCAACAGCACCTGCGAATCGCACACGGTCCACAGCTTCGCGCTGTGGTACGAGCAGGTGGCGTCGCTCCAGACGCCGCGCGTCCACGCCACCGGGCGATTCGAGCCGCACGCCAGCTCGTGAAACCACGCGCGGCAGTCCTCGTCGTCCCACGCGCGGATGTCTGCGCCGCCACTGGACGTGTTCGGGCCGTTGCAATCGTCCGGGTTGGCCCAGAACTTCGCGATGCCGCCGTTGCGGTTCGCCACCGCGACGTCGCCGTTGAGGTTCACGGAGGTGCGCGACGGATCGCCGTTCGCGGGCTTCGCCATGTAGCGGCCCTCCTCCTCCATCGTCTCGGTGTTGATCTTCGAGATCGTGTTCTGTTGCGAGTTCGCGACCCAGATGTACGCGAGCTCGACGGCACCCGTACCGCCACCGCCCTTGCCACCTTTGCCGCCGCACGTGGCGGGCGGTAGATCGGGGAACCCGCCGAGGTCGAAGAAGACGGGACCGTCGTCGTTCTGATCATCGTTGACGTCGTCACCGTTCGTTTCGTCGGCGCCGACCGTGCTGCCCGACGACGTCGACGACGAGGACGGCGGCGAGTCGCCGCCGCCCGACGAGGTCCCGGGTCCTCCCTCCGTGGCGCCCCCGGAGCCGCCGCCCCCGTCCAGGTTGGTCTTGCTCGAGCCTCCGCACGCCAGTACCAGCGCACAAGCCGCCGCCGTTGCCGCCATGAATCGAGTCGTCATCGCCGATTCTCCTAAGCCCCGATGCAATGGTAGGGCACACGCTCGACTATCGCACGATAGTTCGCTCAGTATCGCGCGAGGTCCCCTGGAGGACCCAGTTGCTGACGTTGGGCGGTTGGCTGCCGGGCCTTCGTTCACGTTCGCGTCTTCAAGATCGTGGAGGCCGGTCCGCAGTCCCCGAGTGAATCTGGGCGACGCCCTTGAACACGAGGATCATCTGATCCCGGTCCGGTGAGCCGCCATGGGTGCCGATACCACCTTGGCGCGTCTCTCCTCAGCGATTGTTGCAAGCGCCGCGCACCGTGACGCCGATATCGATGTCCGCAGCCGCGCTGACATCGACATCGTCGGCCGGTGCCTCGCCGTTCACCAAGGCCACGAGCGTCACCTCCGACGCCGCCACGTACGCAGCCAGGTCGACCTCGTCGAGGTCGAAGTTGATGGTGCGGGTGCCCGGCGGGAAGCCGTCGCGATGGGCCACGCGCACGCGCTCGAGACCAGGGGCCTCGGCGAAGAGCTCGATGCTGTCGGCGAACGACAAATCGGCGCCGGAGGGCTTGAGCACCTCGAGACGCACCTTGGTGAGCCTGGCGTTGGCGATCTCGTCAGGGTCGATGTCGCGCTGGGGGTCGAGATGGGCCAACTCGAGCTCGAGATCGTCGAGCCGCATCATCACGATGTCGTCGCCCGGGTCGTCGCGAGGGATCGTCGCGGTGCCGCTGCGGCGAAGTTGCACGTCGGCAGCTTCACAGGCGAGGGCTGCGAGCAGCAGGAGCCCCAACGACTCGCGGCCCCCCCCGCCGCCGTGACCGACGTGGGTGTAGCGCGGATGCGAGGCGCGACATGTCGAGACAGCGTGCCACGGGCGAGAGGGTTTTCAACGAGACAAAAGCAATGCCTCGAGCAAGACCATGGCGGTCCGCGACGAACCTGTGATGTCGCGGACCCTCGCATCATCGCCGCTGTGTGCGCGAAGCTAAGGCTTGACGATCTCGACCTTGCCAAAGCGACGCAATTGGGGCTCGAGCTCCTTGGCTGGCCCCACCACGACGATCACCAGGTTCTTGGAATCGACGAGACGCTTCGCGACGCTCGCGATACCCGCAGTATCGGCCGTGCGCACCGCCTGCAGATAGCTCGTGTACCAGTTCTTCGGCAAGCCGTTCGTCTGCAACATCCACAGCTCGTCGATCATCTCTCCGACAGTCTCGCGCTCGCGCGGATGACTCCCGACGATGAAGCTCACCGCCGCGTCGCGCTCACCCTGGTCGGGTGGGCGGCGGCTGAGCTTGGCGGTCTCGTCAATGATCGCCGCGACGGTCTCCCCGACCGTGGCGTTCTTGCTGAAGGTCCGCACCACAAAGCGTCCGCCGAACCGGTCCGCCGAGAATCCACCGCCGGCGCCGTAGGTCAGGCCCTTCTTCACGCGGATCGTGTCGTTCAGGCGCGAGTTGAACCCACCACCGAACACTTCGGACAGGACGCGCGCGCCGGCGAAATCGGGATCGGTGCGGCCGATGCCCACCCGACCGACGCGGATCTGCGATTGGTTGCCGGCGCGATCGACCAAGACGATCTGAGGCGCGCTGGTCGGCGCTGGTGCGCCGATGGTGATGGCGGGCTTGGTGCCCACGGCCTTCCAGGCGCCGAATTCGGCCTGCGCGAGCTCAAACGCGCGCTCCGCTGTGATGTCGCCGGCGATGTAGAGCACGGCTGCGTCGGGCCGCGCGTGGGTGGACCACCAGGTCTTGAGCGTCTCTGCCTTTACCTTGTGCAGGTCGGCAGCCTTGCTCTCGGGTAGGCGAGCATAGGGGTGGTTGCCGAAGATGCGCTTGCGCAGCTCACGATCGGCGATGTACTCGGGCGAGCGTTCGGTGACCATGAGGCCGGTGGTGACTTGATCGACGTGGCGCTCGAGTTCGTCGGCGACGAAGGCCGGCTGGAGCACGACCTCGGCGAGCAGCTCGGCCGCCCGAGCGGCCTCGCGACGCACGGCGGTGGCAGTTACCGCGGCGGAATCCATCGTCGCGCCGCCGTTGATCGAGATCGCGTGGCGATCGAGCACGTCGGTGAGCTGCTTGTAGTTGTGCTTGGTCGTGCCGCGGGTCAGCATCGGCAGGGCCAAGAACGCCACGCCCGGCGTCTCAGCCGGATCGCTGAACGCACCGTACTCGAGTCCCAGGCGCATCTCGACGTACGGCACCTCGTGGTTCTCGAGCACGACCACGCGCAGGCCGTTGGCCAGCGTGCGCTCGACGGTGTTCGTGGTGACGACGGAGTCGAGGGCGCGCGCGACCGGGGGTGCCGCCGCGAGCTCAGCCGGGCGCACGAGGCCGGGCTTTCCAGAGCCCTCGCCGCTGATCTTCTCGGCGCCTTTGGCGGGACGGTCGTCGGCCTTGGGCTTGTCGCCGCTCAGCTGATCGGCGAGAAACCCGATGAGGTTCGGCTCGATCCGCACCTCGATCTCGCGGTTTTCGACCAGTCGCTCCTTGGCCACGCGCGCCAGATCGGCGCGGGTAAGCGCAGCGATCTCGGCAAAGTCGCGATTGGCGTTCTCGACGTCGCCCTCGAGCACTGCGGCGGCGCCGAGGCGCCGTGCTTTGGACTCGATCGTCAGAAGTCCGAGGGTCGCATCTCGCAACATCCCGGCCTTGGCCTTGGCGACTTCCTCGTCGGTCGGGCCATCCTTGCGTAACTTGGCGATCTCTTCGTGGATGATCTGCAGCGCCGCGTCCGGCTTGCCGACGAGCGGTTTGAGCACCGCACCCGCGGCGAACAGGCCGTCTTGCTCGAGCGAGAACGCCATCCCCAACGCGAACATGGCCTTGCGCTCATCGGTGACCATGCGCCGGTAAAGTCGGCTGCTCTCGCCGCCGCCGAGAACCGTGGCGAGGGCCTGCAGGGCCAATTCGTCGCGGTCGCCGAGGCCGACGGTTCGGAACCCGAGCGCGACGATCGGCACGGGGCCATTGCGCTCCTGAATCACGATCTTCTTCTTCTCGGTCTGTGCGGGTTCGCGCACGGTGACGCGCGGAGGGTCGGGATAACGCGGGATCCAGCCGAAGTAGCGTTCGGCGAGTTTCTCGACCGCTTCGTGCTCCACGTCCCCGACCACAACAAGGGCCGCGTTGTTCGGGATGTAGAACGTGTTCCAAAACTGCTGGAGCTCGTCGGCTTTGGCCGCCGCCAGCTCGTCCATGTTGCCGATCGGCGACCAAGCATACGGGTGCTTGCCGAAGATCTGGGGGAGCAGCTTCTCCACCGCTGTCCCGTACGGTTGCTCGCGGCCCATCCGGAATTCCTCGGCCACGACCTTGCGCTCGGTGTCGAAGTAGCCCTGGTTGATCTTGAGGAAGCCCATGCGCTCCGCCTCGAGCCACAGCACCATCTCGACTTGGTTCGACGGCACAACTTGCACGTACGTGGTGTTGTCGAACGATGTGTAGGCGTTGGCGTCGCCACCGACCTTGCGGACGTGTTCGAAGTGCGCCTTCGGTCCGATGTTCTGGGTCCCTCGGAACATCATGTGCTCGAACATGTGCGCGAAGCCGCGGCGATCTGGACGCTCGTCCTTTGACCCGACGTGGTACCAAAGCTGAACCGCGGCGATCGGGCTCGAGTGATCCTCGAGCGTAACGACGCGCAGGCCGTTGGCCAGTTCGCTCGTTCGGTAGTCGAACGGGCGGCTCGGTACTTCGAGCGACTCGGCGGCGGGCGTCACCGCCAGGGCATCGGCGGGGGCGACGGTCGCGGGACGATCGCGCTTTTGGCATCCGCCGAGGGACGCGAAAAGTGCGAGGGACGTTGCAGTGGCGAGGCGACGCAGACCGATAGGCATCGGGCGGACTCTACACGGCCCCGTCGTGCCCCTGCTACCGTGGCCGCATGGTGCGTCCTGACGAACGACGGACGATCCGCGCATTGGCGCGGGTAGTGCGTC
>CADEGN010000089.1 GCA_902826865.1 uncultured Myxococcales bacterium | reverse complement strand
CCAGAGCTGCGTTAGCCGCGCCAATCGATCAGAATCACTGTGTCGAGGCACTAGTGCCCGGTGTCGGAAGTTCGTGCCGGGTTATGCACGGCTCTGCGGCCCGATGGCGGCGTTGCTCGGCGCTCGCAGTACGCCCGGTACAGCTTCGGCCTCGCGCCTTGCCCTCGGGCCGCAGCCCCGCACCTAACCCGGCACGAACTTCCGACACCGGGCACTAGCCCAGGCGATTCGCGGTCGCGAATCCTCCCGCCGCGGCTCACCCCTCAGGCGTGGTTGGGATGCAGGTGGGCGAGGAAACGCCAACCGGGATCATTCCGACTGGAAACGCCGCGTCCGCGGCGATCGACACGACCTCGTTCTCGCCGTCGCCATTGTCGTCGTCGAGGTCGACGCGCCAAACGGTCTGCTGGTAGTTGGGGCCGATCTCGAACATCAATAGATCGCCGCCATAAAATGCCGGATACATGAATTCGGGCCAGGTGAGCACTGTCGATATCACCGCCCCGGTCTCGGGGTCGAGCTCAGTAAAATCGGCCGGAGGTGACTGGTCGTTGTTGCTGCCCGCTGCGAATAGACGCCCGTCGCCGGTCCCCACGACGTACGTTTGGGTCCACGGAGTGTGCCCGATGACCTCTGTGGTCAGCGCCTCGTCGGCTACGGCGCCTTCCCACAGCGAGCCCGGGAACGCCTCACCGCTGAGATTCTGCGCGACATCGTTGCCGATGAACATCTGCTCGGGCATGTCGGGGTCGGTGAGCGAGTAGGCGAATGAGGTCGGGTACCCGCCTTCAGGTCCCGAAGGGCCGACGGGGTACTCGAAGCTGACCAGCGAGCAGTTGTTGAGGTCGGCGAGGTTGAACGCGAAGAGCTTCACCTCCTCGCCATAAGCCCTGAGCGTCATCGCATCGCCTTGGCGACCGACGATCAGACCTTCAACGATGTTGTAAACGCCAAGCGCCTCGTCCCAGGTGCATTCTAGTGGACCGATCAAAGAGAACGTTCCAGTTTCCGGGTCGAAGTAGTGAAGTTCGGCCGCGCCCTGGAACGAGGCGTCCTCGTTCTCGAACAGCACGATCACGCGTTTGGTTTCGCGCGGGCAGTCGTCCGTCGGGGGGGCGCCGGTTTCCGCGGAGCCCACATCGAGCAACGGGGTGCCTCCTTCGGTGGGACTGGACGATCCCGAGCTCGTGGCATTCGCGGCGGTGGTGCTGTCGGCACCCAGCCCGGTGCTTCCGGGCTCCTCTCCCTGCGTCGTGGTTTCTGAACCCGAGCCGCCCGAGTCACCGGATCCGCCAACGCTGAGGGTGGGGGTTGAGCAGGCCACGCCCGCGGAGACCAACAGGAGACCGAAACGGCGCATGATCGCTTGATGCGGGCGGAGCCATGAAGCTTCACCGCAATCGCGATGTGCGGGGAATACGCCTGTGACCAGCGCGTTTTCGGCGCAGGGCTGGGAATCCCAACGCCCAGCCCCGCCAAGTTCGGCCCTCAACGACCGGGCGAGGCGTCGGCGTGGACGTCGCCCGCGGCGCGGCGGCGCTTCTGCCACGCCGCGCGCCGTCGCTTGATCCACGGCCGCGGGTTCGTCACCGCGATTCCGTGCCGCTCGGCCACCTCAGCGATCGGTTGTCCGAGCACCGCAGTCGCGCAGTGCTCGGTGTGCACGGACGAATGGGTGCCCCAGTCGCGCAGCCGGTCCATCGGGCGGTACCAGCCGAGATCGCGCATCGCCTCGGGCGACGGGATCGCGTACGAGAGCTTCACCAGCTCGACCGAACGAGGCAGCCGGCCATCGTGCTCGAGCGCCCACTGCCGGCAATGCCACCGCGCGTACCACTTGCGATACCAGTCACCGCCGCCCGACTCGCCGCCAATGATCCGCCGACTCATCTTGCGCATGCGATCGTTCCACACAAACGGCAGCGGCCGTCGCTCTCGGGCGTAGACATCCGTCCGCATGTCCCAGACCTCGCCATCACCGTCGGTCACCAACACCTTCATGAAGACGTTGTGGCGCGGGGGATTGGGCGCGAACATCCCCCAGCCCTGGGTGGTCCGCGTCAGCTCGAGCCACGGCTTCACCAGCGCACGCGCCCGGTCGCGCACGCCGCCGAGCCGGTCGATCTCGGGTAGCAACCAGATCGCGACCGCGGTGATGTGCCAGGCGAGGCCGATCGCGATCGTCGTCCGACCGAGCGGACCATAGGCGAGCGCTCCACCGGCTGGCGGCGCCGCGCCTAGCTCCGCGGACGTCGACGGCGACCCCAGTCGACGGCCGCACCAGCGAAGGCCCGCGCCGAGTTCCTCCCCGCGCACGTAGACCAGACCCAGGCAGAGCATCACGGTTTGAAACTGGCCGAGGTTCATGGTCAGCCAGATGCCGCCCATCGTCGCGACGGCCCAGGTCAACCAGATCCGACGGCCGAGCAGCCACCGCCGGATCCACGACCACCGCGGCCGCGGGCGGGCGTGGGGGACATCGAGGCTGCTGCGCAGCACTTCTCCGACGAACACCAACGCGAACATGATCTCGCCGAGTCGCACGAACCACGTTGCAGCCCTCAGCAAGTTGGTACCGAGCACCGCGGCGACCATCTGGGGCTCGAGCCGATAGAAGTGATCGAGGTTGAGGGCATAGTAGACCGCGTCACCACGGATCCACACGGCGCCATGTTTGAGACAGCCAGTGACGAGGTAGATCGCCGCGAGCTGCAGCATCATGAGCTTGCGCGGCCATGTCGGTATCGATCGCGGTGCGCCGACTTCGACGCCGAGGTCGCGGCGACGGGCCCGACGTCGGCGCCACCACGCGTCGACCGACCACGCCTCGCCCGATCTCGCGAACAGCAAGTAGAAGAAGAACACCCGGAACACCAGCTCGGTGCCCTCTGAGAACAGCGGGTTTCGATCGAACAGGCTGCTCACTAGCACGAAGCCGAGCACTGCCGACCACCGGGTCCACAACCCCACGATCATCGCGAGCATCACCAGCTCGAAGACGGCGATGTGGATCCACATCGCCGTCGGCGTATCCCAGAAGTAGAGCAGCGAGAACTTGGGCCCGCGAAGGAACTCGAGCACCGCAAGGCCGTCGAAGAATCCCCATGGCTCATCGACGCTCGTCCCGTCGCCAAACCCCGCGAACTGCTGCTTGGCGAAGACCTCGCGTGCGACGGCGGCCGGAAAGATGCCCTCGTCGGTGAACAGGAACATGAAGTGCTCCCACAGGCCGTTGACGTTGCACACCGCGAGGGTGGCGAAAGCGATCCGAAGAGCGGCCATCGCCCGCGGATCCTCGACCCCGAGCCAGAACCTCCGGCCGTTCGCCGTCCGCAGCGCCCACGTCGCGATCGAGGCGACGGCGGCGCCCAGCACTGCGCACGCGACCGCCTCCTTGCCACTCACGCGGTTCTTGGACCCGCAGGCGCGGCGATCCGGAAATCGACCGGGCGGTTTGCGGATCTCCCGCTGCCACGTGTCACAGTCGCGAACGATGCCCGCGCAGCCCGATGTCGCTCGGCTCTACGCGGCGCACGCGGGGCGGGTCCACCGCTGGGTCCGCCGGTTCGGCCTCGGCGCCGACGCCGACGAGGTCGTGCACGAGATCTTCGTCCGCGTGATCGAGCGCCTCGACGGTTTCCGCGCGGAGGCGAGCCCGACGACCTGGCTGTATCGCCTGACCACGAACTACTGCATCAATCGGCTGCGCGACGACGGCCGTCGTGCCGAGCTGTGGCGCGAGCGAGGCGATCCGACTTGGCAAGCTGCCTTCGATCCCGGGGATCAAGAGACGATCGCCGCGCTCCGCCAAATGTGGCACCGCCTCGATCCAGAGCTGATCGAGGTCGCCGTCTACTACTACGTCGACGCCCTGACCCACGTCGAGATCGCGCGCGTGGTCGGTTGCTCCGAACGAACGATCGGCAACCGACTCGAGCGCCTGCGGCAAGCGATGACTACCGCGACACGAGGCACACCATGAACAACGAGCCGGGCGATCTCTTCACTCGCGATGGCCACCTCTCGATGCTGTCGCTCGACCGCTACGACGCGGGTGAGCTCGACGGCGTGGCCCGCCACACGGTGGCGCACCATGTCGATGCTTGCAGCCGATGCCAGGCGCGACTCGCCGAGGTCCTGTCACCCGTCGTCGCGTTGCGACCGCGCGCGGCGGTTGGACGGGACGCCGGCGTCGCGACCGTTTCCTATCTAGTGGCCACCGCAGTGGCGAGCGTCGCAGCGGCGCTGGTGCTGTGGGCCGGCGGCCCGATCGGCGGCCTGGAAACGCAAACGGCGGTTCACACCGCGTCCGAGCCCGCGCTGAGCGCCGGTGCGTATACCTCGGTCGCCCACGAGTACAACGAACCGACCGCGGTCGACCTCTCGATCGACGCGGGTGCTAACGGCTTCGTTGCGACGCCGGCGGTGGATGGTTGGCTCGCCATCGTCGAGCTCGGCGGCGCCGAAGGCGACGACACGGCGCCGGTGGTGCGTGACGTGCTCATCGCCCCCCGCGTGGTCGATGCCGGTTCACCGACCTCGCTTGCGCGTCGTGGCGAGCCGGTCGTGGTGCTGCTGTGCGCGGCGCCCCCGGAGATCGCGGCGGGCGCCCGATTCGAACCGGGTGACGACTGCGTTTTCCGGGTCGTTCGCCAGATCCATCCCCGCTGATGGGCGCGGCAACGCGACCGCAGCGTCGAAGTCAACGATGACTCGCTCGGCATGCGCTCGCTCAGCGCAGGTGTGCCGGCAACGAGGCGAGGTCCATCAGAGTGATGGAGTTGCCGCCGTTTTAGCGGCGCGCTCGAGCCCCATGCGAGTGCGCAATCTGTGGCGGCGACGAGGGACCCACGCGGGATTGCGACGCGCGGCGCTCAGTCGCGGCGCAGGCGGGCGACCGCGAACTCGATCGACACCCGCAGCTGCAACGACCAGCCCGGCTCGTCCGCGAAGTAGCGCAACAAGCTGGTGTAGTCGCGGTAGCGAGCGTCGAGCAGGTTGGCGCCGACCAAGCTGGTGTGCACGACGTGATGTCGGCCGGGGAACTCGACGCCCATGGCGGCGCCGAGCAGCACGTAGCTGCGCGGCGCGGGGGCGAAGTCCTGTGCGACGTCGGCGCGACGTTGACGAGCGACAAACGTGCCGCTGAGCTCGAGGTAGCCATGGGCGGACGCCCGGGTGTCCGGCCAGCTCCAGCGCCCGACGAGTCCGTAGCGATCGGCGGGAATGAACGGCAAGAACCCGCGCGCGCGCAGATCGAACGCACGCACCCACGCGCCGGTGCCTGACAGCGACAGTGGCAAGCGCGGCGCCTGCAGATCGAAGCGCAGTTCGCCTCCGTACAAGCGTGCGTTGGTCGCTCGGAACTCGAACAGTGGAAACGGCCCGCGAACGGTGCATGTCAGCGGTGCGCACGGCCCCTCCTGTGGCGTGGGCGTGAACGCGATGTAGTTCTGGATGTAGCTCGCGTAGGCCGAGCCCTCGACGTTCAGCCATGCACCGTCATAGCGCGCAGTCGTCTCGCCCGCCCACGTGCGCTCGATGCCGAGGTGTCCATCGCCGAGTCCGATGATGGGGAAGCTCGGCGCCGCGCCGTTCATGAACTGCTCGTCGATCGCCGGGGTGCGAGCCGCCGAGTCGAGCTTGATGGCCCAGCTTAGCTCAGGCACCTTCGCGAGCGGCCGCACGAGTGCCGCGACGGTCCCCGACGGCGCGTGGAAGTCGTGCTCACATATGCCGCCGCGCCCGCTCGCCCGACAATTCGCCTCATCGATGTGTCCGGTCACGCTTTGTCCAAGATAGTCACGCTCGCGCAAATCTGCCCGTCGGTAGATCCCGTCATAGCGCACGCCGAGCTCGAGCTCGGCGCGCGGATGCACGAGACGCTCCACCTGGTACGCCCCCCAGCTCGTCTGTTCGTAGTCCGGAATTAACGTGTTGGCCGACGTGATGCGGTTGCTCTGCTGGCCGAAGTTCACGCCACCGATGCCTTCGAGCGACCATGCCCCAACCGGAATGGAGCGATGCTCGAAGTGCAGCTCGCCGGTGTGCGTTGCGAGGCGAAGGCGTAGTTGAGGCCCAGTGATGCTTGCCCGAACGCGGTCGTATTCTCGCCGGTCGTCGAACTGGAACGCGTACAACGCGTGCAACTCGCCTGCCCTCGGCAGCGGCACGCGCGCGCGCGCCAGCGCGAGGTGATGCAGGACGCGCTGCTCAGCCCGCGCGATGGCGAAGCGGGCCTTCGCGTCGGCGAGACCCGGCGGTCGACGGGCACCGGCGCGCGCGTCGAAGTCTTCTGACGACGAGACGTTGAGGCAGTCGCAGATCCCGAGCCGAGTGCCAAATACGCGATAGCCCACGTCGATATCGAACGCGTCGCGCAAATAACCGATCCGCGCGCCCCCGTTCCAGGTGTTGCTGCCGGTGTTCGCGAGCGCGTATTCCGGCGCGAGCGCGGCGCGGTGGCGGGCGACGTTGCCTTCGACCCGCAGCGCCAGCCCGCGCACGCGCGCGAGCGCATGATCCACGCGAGCGTTGCCACCGCCGCCGAGCGCGTTCGAGCTCGCGAACGTCCCGACCTCGCCGGTCGTGCCGGGCGTGCGCAGCAGCGGCAACGAGTCGAGCAGAACCACGCCGCCGGACGCCCGTTGGCCGTAGCGAGTGGTCGCGGCTCCCTTGACGACGGTGATGCGTCCGGCGCCGTTCGGATCGACTTCCGGCGCGTGATCGAGGCCCCACTGCTGGGCCTCGTGGCGAACGCCGTCGACGAGGATGAGGTTGCGGCCGCCGACCTGCCCGCGAATGATCGGCTTGCCCATCCCGCCCGCCGGTGAGCGCAGCACCGTGACGCCACCTATCCCGGTGAGCGCGTCGGCGAGCGGCCGACCGCGAACACGACGCAGTTTCGCACCGGAGATCGCGTCGCTTGCCGCGGGTTTGCCCCGGTTCTCGTCGTGCACCACGATGACCCGCGAACTGTGATGCTCGTGCAGCGGGGGCAGCTCGATGCGATCGTGCGTGTCCGCTTCGCTGAGCACATGCCGAAGTACCACCAGGGCGTGGTCGGTCTCGCTCACCGCCATCTGCAACACGCCGGGGCACAGATCCGTGACGGTGATCTGGCCTTCGGCGTCGCTGATCGCGGCGCTCGGAACCCCGCCGTTGTTGCGATACACGACGCGGGCGCCGGCCAGCGCCTCGTCGGTGCCAGCTTCGACGATGGACGCGCGCCAACGGTACCCGCACCGTGCGTCGGCACTGGTCGCGGTTGCTGGTGCCGGCGACGGCACGGGGGCGTCGCCGTCCGCCGGTGCGGCTGCAACGATCACCGACGCTGCCAGGACATGGGCCCAGATCACGTCGCGACGCTCACTGTACGGTGAGCTCGAACGTCACGTCCACATCGACCTCGCCAGGCGGCGGTTGACCCATTGCTGCGAGCTCGGCCACCTGGGCGCTCTTTTGCGGCCTGCCGGCGAGCGGGGGGAGATGCCGCAGCACGACACGGAGCTCGCCGGAGCCCGGACCAAGGGTTGTCACGGAGTTGCGGATGCCCACCGGGAGGTCCTCGCCCACCGAATCGTCGGCGTAGTCTGATTCGCGATCGGCGTAGGTGTGCTCGATCAACGGATCGGCGGCGGACGAGGCCGGGCCCCTCACCGCGTCACCGGAGATCAGTATCTGATGTTCCTCGGCCTCGGCCTCGACTTCGCGCGTGATGTCCTCCGGCGGGTCGGTGAGTCCATTCAGGAGCGCGACGGTAAGGTCGAACGTCGCGCCCGCGGGCAACAACAGCGCCTCGGCCATGCCCGATACGCCACCGTCGCCGTCGGGATCATCGAACATCACCGTCACCTGATCGCCGCCGTTCGCCGGCGTCAGCGTCAGCGTCACACGCGAGATGATCTCGGTCTCCTGTTCCTCGCCGCCGTCTGCGGGAAGGCACGCGCCCGTCATTGCTAGCGCGATGGGCAACCATGAGCATCGGTGTCTCATCGACGCGAGACTATGGAACGCGATGCGAGTCCGCAACGGCCACAGCCATCGTTCGAACACTCGACACTTGCGCCAATCACCAACTATCGAAGTGCGGCGCTAGACAGCGGATGGCGACCGATCGCGGTGACGCGCCGGCGCCCAGGGGTGGCGATGGGTGCTGGGACGCGTGGCTGCGGAGGGCCGTTGCGCCCAGCCGCCGCGCCCGCGGGCGTCGAAACATGCAACCACCGGCTGCTGGGAGGAGCGTGCCGGTCGACGTCGCCCCCATTGCCCACCGGTAGTCGCTCGCGCCCACTCTCGGATCCATCCGCTCGCGATCTTCGATTCCGATGCCCCAAACGCAACCACCTAGGCCCTCGCAGCGACAACCGCCGCAGTGGAACGACGCGAGCGACCTTACCTGTTCTATTCGGCAACCCGCGCGCTATGCAGCGTATGCCTGGAGACCTGTGACGCGAAAGAACTCATCGAAGGCGGCCGCGTGTACCTGTGGAAGCGATGCCTCGTGCACGGGCCCCAGAAGGTACTGATCTCCGACGACGTCGAGTATTTCCGACTGTGTCGCGAGGTGTTCCTCAAACCGCCCGAGCAAGTCAACCGTCCGAATACGGGCGTTCGCTTCGGCTGTCCCTACGACTGCGGCATATGCCCTGATCACGAGCAGCACGGCTGCGTGAGCGTGCTCGAGATCACCGACCACTGCAACCTCCAGTGTCCCACGTGTTTTGCATCGAGTGGTCCGCACCGCGACACACACCGGTCGCTGCCTCAGATCGAACGAATGCTCGATTTGATCGTCGCCAACGAGACCGAACCCGACGTCGTCCAGGTCTCAGGCGGCGAGCCGACCTTGCACCCCGATTTCTTCGCCGTTCTCGATGCTTGCCGAAGGCGGCCCATACGCCACCTGATGGTAAACACCAACGGGATTCGCATTGCCAAGGAGGCGGGCTTCGCCGAGCGCTTGGCCGCGTACACGCCCGGCTTCGAGATCTATCTGCAGTTCGACGGGCTCGACGATGATGCCACGCGAACCCTGCGGGGCGCCGCGTTGTTCGACTTGAAGTGTCAGGCACTCGAACGGCTCAATGCGTTGAACATCGCCACCACCTTGGTGGTCACACTGCGGCGCGGCGTGAACGAAGAGGCCATCGGTGACATCTTGCGCTTCGCCAGCGAGCAGCCGGCCGTACGGGGCGTGACGCTCCAGCCCGTCTACGATGGTGGTCGCAACACCGGGTTCGATGCCACCGAGCATCGCCTGACGTTGTCCGAGGTTCGACGCCGGGTGATCGATCAGTTCGGAGTCTTTGCTGCTCAAGACGTCATTCCCGTGCCTTGCCACCCCGACTGTGTGGCCATGGCCTATGCCCTTCGGGGCGAGGGTGGAGCCTTTCGCAACCTCACCCCACTCACGCGCTACGTCCCACCGGCCGTGCTCATCGGTGGCGGCAAGAACACGATCATCTACGAAGATGACCGCGTCACTATCGGCGCAACTGTCGACGAGATCTTCCGGTTGTTCTCGACCGGCCACGGTCCCGAGGGAGCAAGTCGAGCGCTGGGTGACCTGCTGTGTTGTCTCCCCCGCGTCGACAATGTCGGCCAGCTCGGCTACGACCGAGTATTTCGTCTCGTCATCATGCAGTTTCTCGATCGCCACACGATGGATCTGCGTTCGGTCCGCAAGAGCTGCGTTCACGTCGCCGACCCCACCGCGTCGCGGATGATCCCCTTCGACACCTACAACCTCTTCTATCGCGACACAGCCGAGCGAGCGAAGCTCCATGCGATTCGCTCTCGGGCACGCGTCGCGACGCCAAGTCGATGACCCGCGCCGACGCAGGCTACGCGGCGTTCGTGTTGGTCGGTGCTGCCGCTGCGTTCGCGATCCGAACGCTCGAAAGCAATCGTCTCGGCTACTCCGCCGACGACCGGTATCGCTGGGTCGGCGTGAGTTCGATGCTTGGCGCGTTCATCGGAGCCAAGGCGGCGATGGCCCTCTACCTGTCACCGGCAGCCTGGACGCAGCTACTCACGAACGTCGTCGACCTCCAGTTCGCGGGAAAGTCCGTGCTCGGCGCTCTCACCGGCGGATACCTGTTCGGTGAGCTGGGTAAACGCATCGTCGGTGTCCGATATTCGACCGGCGATGCCCTCGCGGTGGCGCTGCCGGTGGGCCATGCGATCGGGCGCATGGGATGTACGTGGGCCGAGTGCTGCTACGGCGCCGTGGCTGACGTTCCGTGGGCGGTCGTCTCTCACGGTGCCCCCCGCCATCCCGTGCAGTTGTACGAAAGCGCGGCGTGCTTCGCCCTTGCGGGCGCCACGTGGACCCTCCGACTTCGACCGCGACCGGCCGGGGTCCTCTTTCGCCGCTACCTCTTGGGATACGCGGCAATCCGGTTCGCCACCGAGTTCTTCCGCGGCGAGCCCCAAGTCGGCGTGGGCGTTCTCAGCGGAGCTCAGATCTACTGTCTGCTCGTGGGGCTCGTACTCGTCGCCAGCCTTCGCGTACCCAGTCGATCAGCCCGGCAAATTCGATCATCCACACGTTGCCGAGGCGGCGATGACCACTGAGGCCGACTTCCGTTGCAAGGGATCCACCTCGGTAGGTGCCGAACATGCGGTCCCACACCATGAAGGTCGACCCGTAGTTCGTATCGGCGAGTTCAGGGTCGCGCGCGTGATGAACGCGATGAACGTTGGGCGTGTTGAACCATCCATCGAGCCAGCGCGGATTGACCAGCTCGGTATGACAGACAAACTGCCAACCGTCATTGATCTCGATCAGCAAGAGCACGAGCAACGGGTCGACGCCAACCATCACCACCGGCACGAAGAAGAAGTAACCCAGGGTGCTCTCGAGCCAGTTAACCCGAAACGTCGCAAGAAAGGTCAACGTCTCACTGCTGTGATGGGTCATGTGCAGCGCCCAGCCGAGCCGGCTGCGGTGGAACAGTCGATGTTTCCAATAGTAGATGAAGTCGATCGCCACATAGGCGCACGCGATCGTAACGACCGAGATCTCCAAGCGCCACGGAGCCAAACGATGAACATTGTCGAACAACCACAACCGTCCACCGAGCGTCGCCGTGCGCCAAGCGATGTCGACCGAGAATATCGCGGCATCGTCGAAAGTGTCGCGAATAGACACCACTCGCCGCAACACCAGCGAACGGTAGGCGAGCTCGGCGACCACCAGGGCGCCGACGACCGTCGATACGATGACGGGGTGTGTCCACAACGAGGAGTTCGGAGTGACCATGAGTTCCTCCGGATTCGGGAGTCGCGCGATCCCGATGCAGGTTCACCGGCAAATTGCGGTGACTCGCTTTCGCGGCGACTCGCCGCGTTGCTGGGCACGAGTGCGCTCGTCGCCGGGACATTTACGTTCGCATGTGGCGGATGCCTTGGATCCGACGACGAATGCGAGGAACCGGCCGAGTTTCGCGTGGTTGCCGTGATGGAGTGCGTCGAAGGCTTGACGCTCGAGCGAACAGCTGCGCAAGGTCGGACGACGATCGGCGAGTGCGACGACGCGAACGCCCCGACGAACTGCGCCGAGGGCAGCTATGTGCTGCACCGAGGGGGGCGCGAAGGGCAGGTCTCGTGCATCTGTGTGACGTCGTGCGCCGAAACCGGCCTGTGCGGCACCGAGGCGGTGTGCGTAGAGCTCTCGACCGCCGACGGCGAGACCGAGGACGTGTGCATCGATGCGGGCTGGCCGGTCTGCTACGCAGACGGAGGGTGAACCGGTTCGGACCAAGCCGTCGTCTGTTGGCGACGCGGCCAACTCCCGGCAGCGCCAGCCCACGCCCAGTCGGAACGCTCGCCCCCCGGGCGACTACGGCTTGGGCAGCGGCTCGCACACGAACGGATCCGCTGCGCTTGCGGGATCGCTGCACGCATAGCCCTCGGCGCAGATCGTGCCAAGGCAGGCGCACGCTCGGGGCCCATCGGCGCAGCCGATCGCCGACGCGCAGCGGTATTCGAACGGCGGCGGCGGATCGCAGCAACAAGGGATCCCAGCGCCGCCGCAGAAGGTCATGGTCTGACCCGGGTCGCACATCCTGCCGGGGTCCTCGAGGATGGTGCACATCGGCGGCAATCGATCCTCGACGCAGACATCGTCGGGGCCACAGCGCAGCGAATCGCAGCTTGCCGGCTCTCCGGTGTCGCCGGACGAGCCTGCGGTACCGCTCGCATCGCCGCTGCCCGCGGTGGTGCCGGTGTCACCCGCGGTGGTGGCATCGGCCGAGCTCGCCTCGCTCTCGCCCGCGGCAGTGGCCCCCGTCGTGGCGTCGGAACCCGCGCTGCCGCTGTCTTGCCCGGTCATCGACGCCCCGCTCGCCTCGCCGTTGCTGTCGTCGCCGCATGCCAGCGGCATCGCCATCGCCATCCACGCGCTCGTCACCGAAGTTCGCCACGATCTGATCCGTATGCTCATGACAGGCATACTACTTCGTCGTGGACGCGCTGGCTCGCGCTGGCGCTCCGTCGCCGCCGTAGGGGGTGGGCGCGGAACCGCAAATCGGGTAGGGTGACGCCGGCCGACATGGTCGCCGAGCATTCCGACGCGGAGTGCACCAGCACGCGCGATCACTCGTGGCGGGGCATCAGCACCAAGTTGCCGGTGGAGCTTGTGGGGTGTCGAATCCTAGCCATCGCCGCGGCGGTTCTCGCATGCGCAACGCAAACGCCGTCCACCCTCGACGCGAAGACCGTCACGGCAGCCGCGGCGACACAGCCGGCGGGCAAGCGCGCCTATGCGCTCGTGGACGCCACCGCAGAGTACTTTCGGTTCTGGGACGCGCACGCTGGCGATCCGCTGACCCAGCAGGTTGAGAAATTCACCGAAGAAGTCGTCGCGGCCCACCCGGAGCTGTATTCGGCCGAGCTGATTGGACTCGGCCACGAAGCACCCTATGACGACGCGCTACGTCAGAGGCTGAGTTGGGTCCTCCCGCAGATCGCAGCTCGCCTTGATGACGTGCGAGCCACCCACCGCCAACTCGGCGCGAACCTCAAGAACTACGCGGCTTCGTTCCTCTCCGAGTTCGACGACTTCCGGTTCGACGGGCGCATCTACGTCATGGGGTCGATCGATGGGTTCGACGGGTCCACGCAAATGGTCGACGGACGTCTGGCTCTTTCGGTGTCGACTCTATGGCCCTCTATCACCCGCCCGGGTCAAATCCCGCCGCGTTTTTCCATCACGAGCTCTTCCACCCGTATCACTCGCAGGCGCTCGCGGAGTCCGGCATTGACCTCGACAGTGAGCGCAGCGTGGCCATGATGCTGTGGAGCGAAGGCCTTGCGGTCTACGTCAGTCAGTCCCTGAACCCAGGGGCGACGACGGACGACCTTGTGCTGGCCAAGGTCATGATCGAACAAACAGACGCACGGCTGCCGGAGCTCGCATCGGATCTCGCACTGAACCTGCGGTCGACGGAGGAGTCGCTGCACGCCGACTACTTCTATGCCTTCGGGACGGATCGGGTACCTGCGCGATGCGGGTACTACATCGGCCTGCGCGTGGTTCAAGCGCTCCGCCGCGACCGTTCGCTCAAGGCCCTGGCGGGACTCAACGGCGCGGCGCTGTACACCGAAATCGAGGACGCGCTCCGCTCGCTCCAGACAACGCCGCCGTAGCCCGTTGTCTGGGGCTCTATTTAGAACGGATCTCGGGTTCCGCGTCCATGATGTCGCGGACCTGACCAAGGCAGCCAGGGCACATCCAGGCACCGTTGGCGCCGACGAGCTGGCCTTCGGTCGGGCGCTTGCCGCAGAACGAACAGCGCGCCCGCGAGCCCCGCGACGGTGTGGTCAACTCGGTGCGCTCGGCCTTGTCGACGCACCCGTCGCAGACGAACACCTTCGGGCCCGCCACTAGCTTGCTAACCGCGCTCGACGGTAGCCCGCAGAACGTGCACGTCATGTCGGGTCTTGCGTTGCGGTTGCGCCAGACTTGGCTCCACCAGCTGCCGCCTGCGGCTACAACGATCTGTTGCACGCGTTGGTGGCTCGTGCCGAGCTCGCTCGCGACCTCGCGCAGCGTCGCGCCGCCGAGATGTAGCAGACGCACGGCGTGGTGATAGTCGGCCTTGGCCATCTCGGCGTTCAGCTCGGCCTGACGGAGGGATTCCGCGGCCGCTTTCGCCTTTTCGAGCAGTTCCGGATCGACGACCATGATTGTCTACCGCAGATAGACTAATTTGTCTATCTCTGATAGTCAAATCAAATCGTCGCTCGAGCGCGGCCCTACTGTCTCGCGCACCTCACGGTCAGATCGGATGTGCCTAGCAACAACGCGCAGCGGCGGAGGATGTCGATCCCAATCTGACCGACGAACGCGCAATGCGGGTCCGGCGCTCCGTCGGTGATCCAGATGTCCGAGCGTGCCTCAAGCTCGCCGATCGCAATCGACACTTCGCGAAGCGTGCGGGTCTCGCGTTCACCCGCGACATCGTACGTGCGCGTCGTGTCGGTAGCGTTGAGGCCGGCGCTCGCGATCACGTTCGCTAAGACATTGGCGTGCAGCGACCCAGTGTCGAGAGAGAGTAGCGCCGGTACACCGGCGACAGTGCCAGAGACGACGAGTGACACCGCCTCCGCGGGCGCGGTTCCGTGGCGGCACACGCGTGCGTTCTGGGCATCGGCGAGCAGGAGCGGACGAGTGCGTATCGAGCGGACGAGCGCAGCGTGATCGCCGGAAGTGAGCCGGCCCTGCTCAAGATCGAGGAGCACCGGCCGTTCCAGCGTCGCGAGCAGCGCCACACCGACGATGCCTCCGATGCCAGCAGCGCGCATGTCGTCGGGCAGCGGGAGCACTAAAGTGGCATGAGCAGGGACGCCACCCCAGCCGTCGATCACCATCCGCGGATCGACCGTCCCGCGTGCGCGGACCGCATCGCCATTGCCGACTTCGATTCGTCCACCGACCTGCATCGTCTCGATACCCGCCGCGTCGGCGAGGGCAGCGTCGACCACGTGAAGCTCGGCGCCCGTGTCGAGCACGAAAAGCGTCTCGCGGCCTCCGATCGAGCCGCGCACGAGCGGAGCGTGGAATGCATTCCGACCGGTGTCGGAGCGATCAAACGTGATCGCGGCTCCTACAAGCCCGACCGGCGCGGTCTCGCTCTCGACGTGTGTCGTCGCGGTGCTGCAGGCGAGCAAGAAGGCCCCTGAGCAGACCGCGAGCGCGCTTCCAGTGGCCGGATTCGCCGACCCACGCGGCTTCTCTCGCCGCGGCTTCTCGTCCGCAGTGTTGAAGCTGTGCGACATCGGTACGAGTATCGCTCGGAAAGCCCGCGGTCGGCCAACGCGCTTCGCGATCTGTCGCGAACTCCACTCAGTCCTCGTCGCTGTACCCGATCACAGCGACCTGGTAGCGTCTGTGATCATGCGAACCCCCAAGGCAGGCGAGTACGGCCTCAATCGCACGCCGCGGACGTGGAGGTACGGGTGGGTGGTCGCCGCGTGGATCGCCGCCGGCTGCTTCAACGAGCCGGCGCCGGGCGCTGGCGATCAGACCTCGGCGACGACGAGCACCGGGACCTCGATGGGGACCGCGACGCTGGGCGAAGGAGACACGACGTCGACGTCGACTTCGGCTGAGAGCGTCGACGATACGACCTCGCCCACGACGAGCGTCGACACAACGGGCGCGCGCTCGGAGTCGGAGTCGTCCGGGGCGCCCGCGTTCGACCCGTGCCCGGGGTTCGTCGAGACCTTCGATGTCTGCCCGGGCGCACCGTGGGACGCCAGCGGGTCGGGCGACGTGACATGCGATGGGACGGCGGTGCTGACCATGTCGAGCGCCGTCGACGGCAACGTCCAGTTGGTGCTACCGATCGGGCTCGCCCACGCGACCGCGACCGTCGAGTTGGGCGACGCGCCGGGCCCCGGTGTTCTGAAGATGCTCCGCATCCGCACCGAGGCGACTCAGATCATCGCGTTTCGGATCAACGGCGACGGTCCATGGCTCGAGGTCTATGTGGACGACATGGGAGCGACCGACGTGTTGGCCTCCATGCCCCATGACGGGGAGATGCACCGCTGGGTGCGAGTCAGAGAAGAGGCGGGGGAGTTGAGCTTCCAAACCTCGGCGGATGGCTTGAACTTCGTCTCGTTCCACGAGTCGCAGGCTCCCTTCGACCTCGTCGGCGCGACCGTTGGCATCGCCGCGGGCAACTTCGCCGCCCTCATGGACGACACGCCGGTCCGCTTCGGTCAGTTCGAGTACGCGTGCACGGGCCCCTGAAACACGACGCGGCCTAACCATGCGCTGCTTCGAACCCTCTGCCTGACAGGTCTGGTCTGGAATCGAAAGCTCGCGAAGCCGCCGGGACGGGTGAGTGAACTTCGTTGGGCCCGTCACGCACTTGGCTGCGCGCGTCAAACACTTGCCTGGTCGGTGGAGGATGCAGACCGCCGAACCGCATGGCTGAGCACGATACCAGCACACGGGCGGGTCTACCTCTGGGACGCGTGCCGCAGGCGCGTCCCTGCTGGCCCCAGGCCGCGTGCAGGGTGCACGAGCAACCCCAAAGTCGGCGGCTGGTTCAGAACACGACCACGGGCCCGACGGCGGCGGGGAGCTCGTCGTCGCCGATGTTCGCGGTCGATCCGTAGCCCAGTTGTCCGCTGGCACCGAGTCCCCAACAGCGCACGTTCGCGTTCGTGTGCAGCGCGCAAACGTGATCGTTCGTCAATGAAATGCGCGACACCGATCCGCCGACGTCCACCGGCCCGACCGTGGTCGGAAACTCGTCATCGCCGACCTCATCGGTGTTGCCGTATCCGAGTCCGCCGAAGTCGCCGAAACCCCAACAACGCACATCACCGTTGTCGAGCAGGGCGCAGGTGTTGAGAAATCCGGTCACGATCTGCACGGCCGCCCCACCCAGTGCTACCGGTCCGACTGAGCTCGGGACCTCATCATCGCCGATGTCGTCGAGATTTCCGTACCCGAGCTGCCCAAACCCGCCGACGCCCCAACAGCGCACGTCACCATTCGCCAGAATCGCGCACGTGTGGGTCCCACCCGCCGCGAGCTGCGTGACGGCGCCACCGACGTCGACTGTGCCGACCGAACTCGGCACCTCGTCGTCGCCGATGAACGCGGTGTTGCCGTAGCCAAGCCGGCCTCCGCTGCCATCGCCCCAGCAACGCACGTCCGCGGTGCTCAAGAGCGCGCAGGTGTGATGAAAGCCGGTGACGAGTTGCGCGACGGTCCCGCCGACATCGACGGGTCCGACCGAGCTCGGGATCTCATCGTCGCCAATGGACTCGGTGTTGCCGTAGCCGAGCTCGCCTTCGGGTCCCGCACCCCAACAGCGGACGTCGCCGTTGTCGAGCAACACGCAGGCGTGGAAGTACCCGGTCGCGAGCTGCTCGACGAGGCCACCAACGCTGACGTCGCCAGCGCTCGCAGGGGTCTCGTCGTCGCCGATGGCCAGGGTGTCGCCGTAACCGAGTTGCGCGAACTGGCCCTGGCCCCAGCAGCGCACGCTGCCGTCGTCGAGGACCGCGCAGTTGTGGTGGTAACCGGCGGCCAGCTGCACCGCCGTTCCACCGATGTCGACGACGCCAACGGAGCTGGGGAGCTCGTCATCGCCGACGTCGTTCGTGTTGCCGTAGCCGATCGCACCGTTGTCTGCGTTTCCCCAGCATCGCACCGTGCCGGTGTCGAGGAGTAGACACGTGTGTTCCCCGCCTGCCGAGACGACCGCGACTTGACTCGCGGTGCAGTCGGCGTCGCAGCCGTCCCCATCGTCGACGTTCGAGTCGTCGCAAAGCTCGCCCGCGGCGGCGTTGATGTACCCATCGGAGCACTCGGCGAAGGTGCAGTCCGCGTCGCATAGCGGGGAGTCGCCGGTGTCATCACAGTCCTCTCCGCTCTCGATCACGCCATTCGCGCAGACTGCACCGCCGGTGGTGCTGCTCGCCGTGCTCGACGTGGACCCCGTGTCCGTCGTCGTGCTCGCAGCGCCGGTAGAGGAGGCGGCCGACGTGGCGGATCCGTCCGACGTGGCGGATCCGTCCGACGTCGAGCCATCGCTCGTTGTCGCGTTGCTGGTCGCGGTGCTCGTCGAGGCATCGGTGGTGGTCGTACTTGAGCTCGTCGCACTGCCCGAGCTGGTCGCAGAAGTCGATGACTCGTCCGACGACGTAGCGTCCGACGACGTAGCGTCCGACGACGTAGCGTCCGACGACGTTCCCCCCTCGCTCGTCGTCACGGGTCCGAGCGTTTCGGACGAACTGCTCGACGTTCCGGTGCCGTCGATGCTCGCAGCGGTAGTACCCGTTGTGCTAGTGACAGCCGGCCCGGTGGAGCTGTCGCTGGTGCTCGAACCCTCGGGAACGATCACGCCCTCGTTCGGCGCGTTGCAGCCGAGCAACGTCGTTGGTAGCCACATGCAGGGCAAGGTCGACAAGCGAAGCCAGGCACGCATCTCGTAATAATAGCTCAAACTCGGGACGGCTCGCGCTGGCGCGGCGGTATTGTTGTGCACAAGCGAGCAGCTGCACCGCCAGTTGCGGTGATTCGACTACTGCGCTGAACCGCCGGCGGGGGCGCCCGCGAGTTGGGCCCCTGGCTCCAAACACAGAAGACGCACCCGGCCAGTCGCGGCCACGCGGTCGGTTCCGTCGGTGATGGTCACTTCCCACAATTGAGTTCGATATCCGCGCGAGATCGGTCTCGAGCGCGCGCGAAGAAGGCCGTCGCGTACCGCGTGTACGAACGATGTGTGGTTGTCGAGGCCGACCACCAGGCGCCCGCTGGCCGAGGCGTTGATCGCGGCCCCAACCGAAGCGACGGTTTCGACCAAACCGGAGTACACTCCGCCATGGACGATACCGTAGGGCATGCGATGCTCGGCACCGATCGTCAGGCTGGCGACCACTTCGTCGGCTGACGCATGCTCGAAGCGCACCCCCATGGCGCCGTTCCATCCATCTTCGAAGGCGTTGAGCAGTCCGGCGAGGTCAAGTGGCGCGTCGTCGGGCGGGAGGACCAAGACCTCGGCTGCGGGCGGATCGGCAAAGAGCCCGGCAACCTCCTCGGCCCGAAGTTCGAGCACCCGTCGCTGGTTCGTGTAGCCCTTGTCAGTGGTTTCGCCGGCGTCGAGCGAAAGTGGCGCTCGGCTCACGCGGGCGCGGGCGATCCGTTCGCAACTCGCCTGGTGGGTTCGGTTGTAGGCGGTGAGCGCAACGCCGAGGCGAAGGGCCAATTCGACCGGCGTGCGCTTGTCGGCGGCCGGGGACGGGATGAGAAGAAGCCCAAGTTCCGCGCGATCGTGGCCGGCGACGATCGCATCGAGCACGAACGGCGCGCACGCTTCGACCACCGCGAGCCGCACCTGCGCCACGTTCACCCACGTGCCCGACGACAACTTGAAGTTCTCGCCCAGGCGTCCGGCGAACGTGACGCCAGCGGCTGGGTTGTCTTCGTCGACGAAGTTGGCGGCGTCGCCGGTGCAGAAGAACCCATCTTCATCCAGCTCGGCGGGAAGAATGGCTCCGCCGGGGCGCCAGGTGCCCGGCGTGACGTTGGGACCGCGGACCCGAAGTTCAAGACGATCTTGCACCGGCACGAGTGCCACCTGAACACCGGGGACCGGCACGCCCAGGACGCCGGTCGTGCGGGTAGCGAAGTGGGCCGATGTGGCAAGCGGAGAGGTTTCTGTGGTGCCCCACGCCGACGTGAAGAACACGCCCGGGCGGCCGGCTCGCTGAGCGATGCCCTCGAGCTCCGCGCGCGTGGCGGGACCGAGGGCGGCCGCCGCGTAAAACAACACGTCGAGGTTGGCGAACACCTTGGCCGCGAGGGTTTCGTCGCCGGCCAATCGCTGGGCTACGTGATCGAAGCCGCGCGGGACGTTGAACCAAATCGTCGGTGACACCTCCGCGAGGTTCGCGATGGTCGTGTCGATCAACCCCGGCACGGGACGGCCGGCGTCGATGTACATCGTGCCGCCGGCGCGCAGGATCATGAAGAAGTTGTGGTTGCCGCCGAAGGTATGGCTCCACGGGAGCCAGTCGACCACCAGCGGCGGCCGCCTTGCGAGGAACGGCCAACATGCAGCGAGGCTCTCCTGGTTGGTGGTGAGCATCTGCTGGGTGTTGACAACCCCCCGGGGCCGGCCGGTGGATCCCGAGGTGAACAAAACCTTGGCGATCGTCGCACCGTCGATCCGGGCGAACGCGCTCCGCATCGCTGCCGATGGGGCAGTTGTGATGAGATCGTCGACAGTGGGCTGCGACCCGGATCCGTTGCGCATGAGCACGCGCGCATCGCTGAAGTCGACCGTAGAGAGGGCTCGGGCACAACGCTCGGCGTCGTCAACAAACACGAATCCGGGCACGAGCTGCGCCGCGACCTCGCGCAGCCGCTCGAAGCTGTGCGACTGGAGGGCGTAGGCGATCGACACCGGTGCTACGGGGACACCGATATGCATCGCCGCAAGGGCAACGAGTGCGTGCGCGATGCTGTTGTCAGCGAGGATCATCACCGGCCGCTCCGGACGGGCGCCGCGTTCGAGCAGGGCGCTGGCAATCCCCTCCACCGAGCGAAGCGCCGCCGCATAATCGAGCGTCCGCCAGGTCCCGGTTGGGCCGCGCTCGGCGAGAAACGTGGCTGCCGGGCGCTGGGTCGCCCATCGCACCAGCCAGTCCCCGACGCAGCGGGCGGGCGCGGGTAAAGGCGTCGCAGACTCGAGCAACCATCCGTCGCGATGGTGGCGACGGTGGATCACGGGAGGGAGCAGGTCGAGCTCGATCATGATCGACGACGCCGACACTACCACGGCGGCATGTTATCGCCACATGCTACTGGCACCTGCTACTGCCACATGCTACTGCCACATGCTACTGGCACATGCTACTGCCACATGCTACTGCCACATGCTTATTGGGGCGCGCAGTCCGGGTCGTCGGCCTCGCAAGGGAGCACGAGCAAAATGTATTCGCCGGCGTAGTCGATGCTTCCGTCGGACCAGGTGTCGACGACGATGCGGTGGAGGCCTGGCTCGAGCTCGGTCCCGATCCATGTATCGTGGCGGGCTACGCAATCCGCCCCGGTCGGGCCGCTGAGCAAGTGCACATCGACGTCAACCCCGGCACGATCTAGCGCGACAATCCGAACCCGCCTCGGATCCGCGAGTTCGAGCGTGTACACCACCTCTGGGCCCGACTCGTCGGTCGCGTCGCAGCTGGCGTAGTTGTCGATCTCGTCGCTCGCGGCCTCCGTGGTGTCGCGGGCGTCGGCGAACGGGAGGGCGACGATTGGCACTGGTGCGTCGGTGGTACCGAGCGCCTCGGCCGGGATCCACGCCGAGTCGAGCTCATCGAGGTGATCGTCGTCGATCAACACGCGATCGCTGCGGGCCAAGAACTCGAGTTGGATGAGATTGCGGCGGTTGTAGCCATGCTGCAGCCCCGCGTCGGTCAACAGACACGCGCCATCGGGATCGGCCTCGAGGTGGAGCCCATCGGCGCCGAGGCCGTGGCCCGGCAAGGGATCGATCGCGAGGTAGGCGTCGAGGAAGGGAATTTGCCGGGCCTGGGCCATCCCCAGCATCGCCGCGTTGTAGACCGGCACCCAGCGATCCGCGGCCGGGTCGTCGCCGCGTCGCGTGATCGCGACCACGACGGGTACGATGCCGCGCGCCATGAGGCTGTCGAGCAGCTCACCCATGGCGTCGTGAAACGGCGGGAGTGCGGTTCCCGGCGTGGCGCCGAGCTCCATATCGTTGGTACCGTAGTGCACCAGCGCCAGCGACGGTGAGATCGCTTCGATCTCGGCCACGAGCGGCGAGGGGTCGCCGGCGACCGCCCAGCCTGCACTACGCCCGACTTCCGCCGCGAGACTGCTGCGATCGAACGGCGTGGTCCCCAGCGCGTCGCCGCCGAGAAAACGCTCGAGCGTCGCGGCAAGCTCCGTGTGCGCGCCAAGATCGACAGCGGTCGGGCTGGCGAAGCAGGCGAGGTTGCTCATGCTCACCTCCGTCGACGCGCCAACCTTCATGAAGACGTCGTTCGCGAGTCCATCCCCGCCGCTAGTGATCGCGCGCAAATTCGCGGCGACAAAAGGCGTGATCGGCGAGTGGACGCGGTCAAACGGGTAGCTGATGGGACCGTCATACTCGCCACCGCTCCCGGTGTCATCGAGTGCCGTGTCGCCGCTCGAGTCGCTCGTACTCGAGAGCGCGGCTCCTGTCGTCCCCTCGCTGCTCGCGGTTCCGTCGGTTGCCTGGCCTTCCCACGCCTGTGTGGTTGCAACGCCATCTTGGTGGCAGCCCGACGCGAACGCGAGCAGCCACGATGCGCGAGCCATGGAGATCACGCGCGAGACTTGCAGCGTGGCTGCGTTTTCGGGCAAGCGAAGCGAACGTGGAGGTGATCGGTGTGGCCCGGCACGTGCTTGATCCACGCATCCGCCTGTCCGGTCGGATGCGGGTACTCCATCCATTTCCTGAGCGCTCGCTCCGGGACGACGTCGTTTGCGGTGGCGTGGTCGTGCAATAGCTTCTGGATCGACCGGTCGATGTAGATTTCCTCGACGGCGCCACTGTCGGCGAGGATGCGCAATAACGCCCAGGTCTCGGCGGCGTCGAGGTTTTGCGCGGTCATCTCTTGCCAGTTGAGTTCGGCGCCCTTCGCAAGCTTCTGTGGGTACCCAAGATCGACGTCACGACCGGACTGATGGGTGCTGTGCGGCTCGAGCTTGCCGCCGGTTCGGTTGGAGATGTTGCCGACGAGGATGGGCTGGGTATGGCCGTGCGCAGCCCAGCGATCGAGCACGGTGTCGAGGGCGGCGATCGTCGCGTCGGTGCCCCACGTCTTCCAACCGATCGCGAGGATCCGGCGGCCCTTGCCCTCGACCATCGGCACCCCACCGCGAAGCGAGCCGCCGCTGGGGAAGCCGACCGATTCGCTCGGCTCATCGGCGCTCTTGCGGTAGACGACCACGCGCGTGTTGGGAGCCAGTTCCCGATCCAGACCGATCCCGGGGTTGAGCGTGGTGATCTCGTGGTGGAAGATCTTGAACAGGTTCGCGACGTTCTCGAGGCTTCCGCCGCGCCGAACCGTGTAGCTGACCACCGTCGGTGGCGTTAGGCCGGCGGCCCAGTCGTCACGAACACGTGGGACGTCGGTCGACGGGATTTCCGGCGCAGTCTCGTCGGTGGCGGGGGCTACCTCGCGTGGCCGGCTGCCGGCCGCCTCCGGCACGGCCGGCGAGTGGTCCGCGATGGCCGGTTCGGGGGCAGGGCCGTCGTCGACCGTCGGGACGTCGGTCACCGCTGCAGGTGGGAGCGGCGCACGACGCTGGCAGCGGATCATCACCACCGCCGCCCATAGACCTATGCCGGTGAGCGCGACTCCGGCGGCCGTGCGGCCCACGCTGGAGCGTCCCCGAGGGCGCGGTGGCTTGGCCGCGCGGATTGTCACGCCGTCGTTGTCGTCGGCCGAGGGGCGCTCGAGGACCGACTCACGGATGTCGTGGTGGAGCGCCGAATCGGCGTCCGAATCGTCCGCAAATCGCTCGAGCTCATCGAGCTCGTCTTCACCCACTGTGCCCTTGTGGAGCACGGGGCGGTTCGTGTCGCTCGGCGACGTCATCGATGTCGAGCAGCCCGAAGTTTCGGCCGGTCCGCCCGCCTGACGCAAGCGCTTTCGCTCCGGCGGGGCGAGCGTCCGCGATCCGGCAGAGATCACGCGCAATCCCCGATCTGAATGCGGTTCTCCACCCCTGGTATCCGCACAGCCGTCTCGGCCGTCGGGCTTCGAAGCGGGATGCGAGCCGTGCTAGGGTCCGCGACCCGGCAACCGGCCAGTCGCCCCGATGCGCACGCCCTCGTCAATCCATGGTTCGGCTCTCGCCGTCGCGCTTGCGATCGGGTGCTCGTTTGATCCCGGTGGCGGCCGTGGCAACACGGTCGGCCTCGGCGAAGACGACGGCGACAGCGCGGCGGCATTGGAGTCCGATGGCGGTTCGACCGCGGTGACGTCGGGCCTCCACAGTCACGACAGTACCGGGGACTCGTCGCCACCTTCCACGGGCATGCTCGAAGGTGTGGAGCCGGGCAGCGAGGGTGCGAGCGTCGAAACCGGCGAGGTGGCGACGGGCACCACCGGCCCTTTTGTGCTCGAGGGCACCGGCGTTGGCGAATCGACCGGCGTGATCCCGGAATGTCCGCGCACGAAGCTGCAGCTGCTGTGGGCGGAAGACGCGGTGGTGATCGAGCCGATGCGCCTCGCCGAGACCGATGCCAACGGAGCGCCACTTGCGGCCGTTTCGGCGATCGAAGAGGAGGGCACCGTCACCTTCACGGCGACGTTCGATTGTCCTGGAACGTATCGCGTATGGGGCTTGGTGTGGGACTACAACCCCGGGGGCTATGCCGAGGACGATCCCGATTCTCTGTACGTGGGCATCGGCGAGGACGAGCTTGTTTGGCGCTACGGCTGTCAGACCGAAGAAGCGCCGAGCGGCCTGAGCTGGCAGCCGTTGCAGGCGTTGCTCGCCCAGCCGTGCGAGGTGTCGTCGACGCAGCTCGTGGTTGACGCCCCCGCGGAGATTGAGATCACGTTTCGCAACCGCGAGGCTGGCTACGACAGCAACGTCGCCGGGATCGCCGCTCTGCTGATCGCGGATGAGGCGAGCAGGCCGGATCCGTACGACAGTTACACGCCGTAGGCTGCGGCCCGGGCGCTTTCGCTGTCCGCGGCGCGCGTCGCAACCTCAGTGCGCTCTACAGATCCGACCAGACGCCGTCGGTCGCTGGCTCAGGGTTGAGCGTGTACACCCGCGTGAAGGCGACGTTCGGGTCGGATCCATCGGGGGTTGGGTCGACGACATCCCAACCCCAGACGTTGGCACGGACGTCACCGGTCGTGAGATTCCACTGAAGTTCGCCGCTCACTCCTTGAAGGTCGACGGACCCGCCCTCGACGACGAGCGCGTTGCGAGCGGCAGAGATGAAGGAAAGATCAGATCCCGAGAACGACACCATCGTACCGCCGAGATCAGCCAGGCGCCCCATCGCGGCAGCGAGCGTCGCCCCCGTGATTTCGTCCTCGCTCGGGATGGTAGCCGCCGCGAAGATCGCCGCGAGCGCGGCGTCGTAGCCGAGCGCCGAGCCCGTCAGTGGCTGCTGGTCGTTGAAGGCGATCTGATAGCGGATCGAGAACGCCATGAAGTTGACCGGGTTGAGCACGATGGGCGAGATGCCTTGGAGCTTGGTCTCCAGCAACGGCTTCGCCGCCGCTAGAGCCTCGGTTCCCGGGGCGGCGCCCAACTCCTCAATGAACCGCGCCATGTCCGTCACGGCGCCATGCGTGACGGTGAAACTCGGCATCGGTTCTGTTCCGCTGACGGGCGCCCAGACCGTTCCGAGGTAGGCGTAGAGCAGCGCCTGGATCTCGCTCGTGCCGATGAAGATAACGTGGGTGTAGTAGGGCTGCCCGGCGGGATCCACCGCGGCGCCGGCAATCACAGCCCCGTAGTTCGAAAGCAGCTCCTCCATCGACGCAAACGACGTCGGGTCGGCGTACACGGCGTGGTAGATTTCGGCATCGGGAAGCTCCGATTGCAGATCCGGCAAGATGTCGGTGAGGATGCCGTTGCCGTAGACGTCGTCCTTGGCCAAGATAAGCAGATTTGATACCGGGGAGACCGCGTCGAGATCGACCATGCGATCGACCAACGCGTTGGACTGATACACGTCATCGGCGATGGTCCGCCAGACCAAGCCGTTGTCGTCGATGTTCGTGATGTTGACGGCCGTCGCAGTTGGCGAGATGACCATGGTGCCGGCAGATACCGCCACCTGCTCCGCCACGTCGATCACGGCCTCCGAGAACGTTGGTCCGATGATGACCGGCACCTCGACGTTGTTGACGAGGTGCTGGGCCGCTGCAACTTCCGCATCCGGCCCACTCGCCTCGTCGCAACCGACCCATGCGACTCCGCGGTCGCCCTGCAGCGTCGTCTCCGCGTTGAAGTCGTCGATCGCCAGTTGAACCGCATTTTCGATCGGTTGGACGACGTTCGTAAACGGCTCGCTGGTGGCGAAAATCGACCCGATGAACATCACATTGTCGCGGCCTCGCGCCGGCCAGCGAACGATCTGGCACTCGGCGGACAAGAGGTCCATGCAGGTTCCCGCCGTGCTGCAGCGCTGATCCATCGCGCACTCGGAGTGCCTTGTGCAGCTAATCGGGCCGGTGGTCGCGTCGGTCGTGGATGTGGAGTCGGCCTGCTGGGTGGTTGAGTCAGACGGGGTTGTCCCCGCTGAATCTGTTCCGGTGGGCTCGAACGTCGTCGTCCCGGTGTCCGCGGCCGTGCTGCCGGGAGGGCGGCAGAAGCCGTCAATACACGCGCCGGGGCCCGCGGTGTAGGGGCAATCCGCGTCGGTGCTGCATGGGACGTTGTCGCTGAAATCGAGGGCGAGGCTGCAGCCGGCGGCAGGTAGGCCGGCAATCACGATCCACGGGGCGATCAAACGGGACCGGCAACCGAACGCGTGGGCGAATGCATGGATCAATGTCATGCTGCGAAATCCGGTTAGAAGCGGCCGGTCCACGCCAGGCCGACGCGATCGCCCCCAAGCATGGGCGCGAACGTCCGACGGGCAACAGTGTCGGCCCGTGCCGACTTGCTCTTGCGCAAGGTGACGAGTACCAGGACGAGGCCGGTGGCGGCGAGGACGCCGCCGGCGATGAGCAGGCCATCGCCGGCGGCTGCCGGTCCCTTGGCTTCTTGGCGCAGCGCGAGCTTCTCGTCGACGCGCTCGGTGGAGCTGGCTTTCCTCGACTTCGCCAGGGCGATGCCACCGAAGGCCGCCCCGATCACCATGCCCACGCCGCCCACGCCTAGCAAAGAGTAGCCGGCGAGGCGGAACTTGCGGTCGCGTACGCGGCGGCGGTCGTCGAGAGGTGACGTTTCACGCGGCTGGGTTTCGGTGGTTGCCTTCCGAGCGGGCTCGTCCTCTGGCGCCTTCTTCTCTTCGAGCTCGGCCAAGGTGGCGCGCAGGACCTTGAGTCGCGCGACCGCGTTCTCGCGGGCCTCGAGATCGACGCCGGCCGACTGCACGAAGCGCTGGTAGTACTCCACCGCCTTGGCCAACTCGCCCTTCTCCTCGTGCACGCGCCCGATGTTGAAGAGATAGTTGGGCTGCGGGTCCGCGGCGTACGCCCGCTCGAATAGCGAGATCGCGTTGTCATACTCCTTCGCGCGAAACGCCGCGACGGCCGCTGCACTCAGCGCTTCAGGATCGTCGGCGGGCTCGGTCCCTGCGACGGTGGCCTCGTCGGTGACTTGGCGCTCGATGCGGAGCGATGCGGCAGCGCGGGTCGATCCGGGCGCAGCCGCGATGACGAACGCCGCGGTGCTCGCGGCGAAAAAGTGGACGGTTCGTCTCATGGCGTCCTCAGGGGGCGTTGCCGCCGACAGGCAGGAAGACGTCGGCGTCCTTGCCTCCCTTGGGGGTTGGCAAGAACGGGTCCTTCGCCACCTTGGGTGGTTCGGCCGCAGCGGGCTTGGGTGTTTCGGCCGGAGCGCTCGGGGGCGGCAGCGGGGGCATCGGTGTCATGCCGGTCGCTTCCTCTGGCTCGCCGTGTCGCCCGGGCCCCTTGCCGCGTAGCTTCACCGAGAGCGGCACCATGCCGTCTGGCCGGACGTCGACATCGCCTTCCCATGCGCGGTACCCCCGGGCGGATATTCGCACGCGGTGGCGGCCCACCGGCAGTTTTCCGCGATACGGCGTGGTACCGGCCGGCGAACCATTGACACTGAGCTCGGCGTCCGGTCGCGAGTCGATCTCGACCGCGACCGACATGACTTCGCCAGTCCTTGGCCGGACGTCGGACGGCGCGGCGGCGGCGTTGTCGGCCGCCTCGTGATTGTTGGCGTCGGCGCCACCCTCGATGAGCCAGCCGTTGTCGCCGGTGTACCCTTCCGCCCACCAGCCGTCGCCGATGCTCAGGTGCGGCACGCCGTTGAGCGCCGCCTTCA
>CADEGN010000088.1 GCA_902826865.1 uncultured Myxococcales bacterium | reverse complement strand
CCAGGTCTGCGGGTTCATGGCGACCATCAGGTCGACTCCGCCGCGCCGGCCCAGAAGCAGCGCTTCTTCGAGGTGATCGCGGCGAACACGAACTACCCGTTCGTCGCCAAACGCTGGACCTTCATTTGGGGGTCGATCTTGCTGCTCGTGCTCTCGGCGGGCCTCTTGGTGTTCAATCAGTTCAAGTACGGCGCTCCGCTCAACTGGGGCATCGACTTCGCCGGAGGTTCCTCGGTTCGCCTCCAGCTCGATCAGGCCAAGGCCCCGCCGATCGACGACATTCGCGCTGCCCTCGAGGAGTTCGGCTACGAGGGCAGCCAGGCGGTCACGGTGCCCGACACCGATGGCGAGGTGCTGATTAGGGTCAAAGAGTCCATCAGCATCGATCCGACCACGCTGGCCGCCTGCGAAGCGGCAGTCACGACGGTCGGGGCGGCGCATCTGATCGGGTTTCAGCACCCCGAGGGCGCCAGCAAGCTGTTCCTCAAGTACGACGCCGAGCCCGTCCGCAAGGATGTCGAAGAGAGGATCAACGCCGCCGGCTGCGTGGGGACCGTCGACAAGGGCTTCGAGGTCCGCGCCGGTGAGTATCCGGTCGAGGTCTCGCTCATCGGCGTCGGTAGCAAGATCACCGAGCAGCTCGAGGCCAAGTTCGGCGAGGGCACGGTCACGGCGGTGGTTCACGCCGAGACGGTCGGCGCCAAGGTGGGTTCGCAGCTTAAGACCGATGGCGCCAAGAGCCTCCTGTACGCCATGGGGTTCATCTTTCTGTACGTGATGATCCGGTTCGATCTTCGGTTTGCACCGGGCGGCATTGTCGCCCTGGCGCACGACGCCTTCATCACGATCGGGGCATTCGCGCTGACCTGGAAAGAGTTCAGCCTGACCACCATTGCCGCGATTTTGACCATCGTCGGTTACAGCATCAACGACACCATCGTGGTGTTCGACCGCGTCCGCGAACGCGTGGCGATGTTCCGCGATCAGCCGATCGAGGAGACGACCAATCGCGCCCTCAACGACACCTTGAGCCGCACGATCCTCACCTCGGGAACCACGCTGCTCTCGGTGATCGCGACCTACGTGATGGGCAGTGGGTCGATCGAGGACTTCTCGTTCGCACTGATCGTCGGCATCTCCGTCGGGACGTACTCGTCCCTGTTCATCGCGGCGCCCGTGTTCCTATGGGTGAACAAGCGCTTCTACGCCGGCCAGGGTCACCTGCACTGGCGCCACGACGGACCGGAGGGCGACCGTCCGGCAGGCGCGGAACGCCCGGTCCTGGCGGCCGGGGAAGACGAGATCGACGAGGAGAGTGGGCGCCCGGTCGGGGAGCTTCGTCGGGAGCAGGCCGCGGCCGAACAGGCCGAACAGGATCGTGCCGGGGGTGAGCCCGAGGGCGACGGTCCCGAGGGCGGTGCTGTGCGGACCACGCGACGACGACGCCGGCGCCCGCAATGATCGTCGCGCTGGACCCGACGAGTGAGGCGGGGCAGTGGTGATGACAGAACTTTCCACCGAGGTGCCTGGGCGCCCAGGCGCCGGTGGAGCTCCTCCGGCGGCCCCGCGGGTCGAGCAGCGCGGGCCCAGCCACGACGATCCGGAGGTGATCGCTACCGCCACGCGGTTGGGTCTCGATCCGATCGCGGTGGGCTTGCTGGGCAGCCGTGGGATCACCGGGGATGACGCGTTGTCGCGGGCCGCCGTGCCGCGCCTTGCGGATCTTCGAACCCCCGAGCGGATGGCTGGCTTTCCCGCTGCGCTTGAGCTGCTGCGCTGGGCCCACCGCCGGCGGGTGCGGGTGGGCGTGTTCGGCGACTACGACGTGGACGGGGTCGCGACGGCCGCAATCCTGGCCGGCTACCTCGACGCCCTTGGGCTACAGACGGTCACCCGGGTGGCCCACCGCGACAGCGGCTACGGCCTGCAGGCAAGCGATGTCGACGCATTTGCGGCCGCCGGGGTCGCGGTGGTGCTCACCGGCGACACGGGTACCAGCGACCTCGCCTCGCTCGAGCGGCTGCGGCTGCGCGGGATCAAAACCGCCGTGATCGATCATCACCAGGTGCCGGAGGTCATGCCGCCGTGCGACGCGCTGATCAACCCGCACCAGCCCGGCTGCGAGTTCCCGTTCAAGGGCCTCTGCTCCGCCGGCGTGGCGTTCTACCTGTGTGGGGCACTGCGAACGCTGCTCGCCAAGGAGGGCATGGCGCGTCCGCCTGATCCGCGCGCGTGGCTCGATCTCGTCGCGGTCGCGACGATCTGCGACATGATGCCGCTCGTCGAGGAAAACCGCGTGTTGGTCCGCCGGGGCCTCGGCGTCCTTCGCCATGCCCCGCGCCCCGGCCTCGCCGCACTGCTCGAGCAGGTCGGCGCGAGCGGTGACGCCTTCGACGACGAGGTCGTCGGCTATCGCCTGGGTCCACGACTCAACGCGCCTGGCCGCCTCGGGTCCGCGGAGCCAAGCCTGCGATTGCTTCGCGCGCGAACGCGGGCGGAGGCAATGCCGCTGGTGGAGCAGATCGAAGCGCTCAACGAGCGTCGCCGCGCGCTGTCGGCCATGGCGGTGCAGGAGGCTTTGGCCCTGGTCGCCGCCGACCCGCAGGCCGAAGGGCGCGCGGCCATCGTGGTCGCGCACGCTCGCTGGCACCCCGGCGTGGTTGGCCTCGCGGCCGGCACGCTCGCCGAGCACCACCGCCGCCCGGCGATGGTGCTCGCGATCGACGTGGACGGCGGGATGGCGCGCGGGTCGGTCCGTAGCTTCGGGGGGGTCGATGTCCGGGCGGCGCTGGTCGCCTGCGCTTCGCTGCTCGAACGCTATGGCGGCCATCGCGAGGCCGCGGGGCTGTCGATCCGAACCGATCGGATCGAGGCCCTGGTCGAGGCTTTCGCGGACGCCTGCGCCGCCCAATCACCGATGCGCGAGCCGATCGCCCAGGCGGTCGACGGACGGATCCGGCTCGATGAGCTGGATGTGGCGCTGGTCGAGCGGGTCGCCGCCGCGGGCCCCTGGGGCACCGGTTTCCCCGCGCCCCGGTGGCTCGGCCGCGGGCAGGTGGAGCGGGTCCGCGTGCACAAGGAAAAGCACCTGGGCCTGCGTCTGGTCGACGGCCGCCGCGCCGTCGAGGCCATCTACTTTGGCGGCGCCCACTGGCTCCCCGCGGTCGGGGAGCGGGTCGCCTTCGTTTTCCGCCCGGCGCTCGACCTGTTTCGCGGCGAGCGGCGCGTGCGCGTTGTCCTCGATACCCTGTGGCCGGAACCCTGATCCGACGACGATTGCCTCGCCTGCATCCTCCGCCGGCGTTGGCTCCGCCCCGCGGGCTTTTGACGCCATAAAACCGACGATGCTAAGAAAGGTGGAGATGCGTTCGGCTCCGTTGGCCCTGTGGTTGTCGGGATTCGCGACGGCATGTGGCCTGCGATCGGACCCCCTGTTTGAACAATCCCTCGTCCACGGGGACAGCGGTCAGCTGGACTCCGGGGACAGCAGCGACGAAGGTCCCTCGGCCTGCGAGGAACCCATCGAGATGCCGATGACCAACATCACGGTCACCGGCGAGCTCGAGGGCGGCAACTCCTCCGAAGGTTGGTGCGGTGCGGACGACGGGCCCGAGACCGTCTACCGGCTCACGGCCGCCTACACCACCGACGTGACCCTGAAGGTCGCGCAGTCCGAGGTGCCGCTGACGTTGCGGGTCGTTGAAGGCGGCTGCGACACGGGTGGGGTCACCCGGGTATGCGCGACCGATTTCGCCGAAACGTCGCGCCACTTCCTCGCGGTTGCGGGCGTCACCTACGACATCATCGTCGACACGCAGGCGCAGGGAGGAGGCTACGCCTTTGATGTGATCTACGGTTGGCCAACCCTGGATCAGTGCACGATCCACGAGGAAGTCATCGTCCAACAGCCCGGCGGCTCGTTTGTTTGGTTCAACGAGTTCGGGGAGGGGCAGGGCACCAGCGATGGTCTATGCGGCGGACCGGGGCGCGAGAACATGTTCTACGTCGCGACCAGCTACGTCGGGAACATCTATGCGACCGCGGAGGGTAGCGGCGGCTTCGAACCGGTGCTGAGCCTTCGCACCAGCTGCGCCGGCCTCTCGGAACTTACGTGCGCCAGCGGCAGTGCCGACGGTTTCGCCAACCTCCAGTGGACGATCGACGCGCCTGGAACCGCCTACTATCTCTCGGTGGACCAGGTCGGCTATGCCGGCGGGTCCTACTCGCTGTCGGTGGCGTTCGACTAGCAGCCGTTGGTGAAACCCCCCGGTGTGGGCAGCGAGGCGTCCTACGATGCGCGCTAGTCAGGCTGTCCTTCGGGTAGCAGCTGCCCGTTTCGGATGTAGCAGGTGGGCGGACAGTCCGGCCCGTTGGGGGTGTTTTCCTCCGCGACATCGAGGGTGACGAGCACCGCGTCGGCCACAACCGCGTCGTCAGACACCTGGGTGATCGTCACGTTCAGCTCGCGGGCGCTGGCGAGCACGTGGCCGTCGAGCTGGAGACCGTTGGCGTCGCAGGTGAGCTCGGGCGGATTGCTGACCGCCTCGGGCGCGCCGGGATCGCCGCAGCGAGCGGTCAGCGTGCCGAGATCCGACGTCAGGAGGAGATCATAGGCGCCGGCCACGAGCCCCGGCGGAAACGTCACAACGCTCTGATCCCCACAGTCGACCAGGGTGCAGACCTCGGTGGCGCACCCCGAGGGCACCGCCGTGGCAAGGAGGCCCGCGACAGGGGCCGCAAGGATCCAGGGCGTTGATTTCGGGGGCGAACGCGGAACGCGGCGCGATGGCATCGACCGCAGACTAGCGGGGCGGGCTCGCTGCTGCCAGGCGCGTGGGGCCGCCCTGGGACCGGCGCGACGGGCGTCGTGGTGGTGCAGCCACCCGATCGCATGGCAAACTCGCTGGCCGTGTGGCGACCGGGGATCCGCGTGGCGCGGCCCGCCGACTGGACCGGCGAGCTCGTCCGGTTTGGAGCGTGGATCGTTGCCGCGCTCGGGATCGTCACGGCCCTGCTCGTCCGCCTCCCCCAACCGTGGGTCGACGCGGCCGGAGGGTTTCCCGAGCTTGTCCGCGCGGCGCTGGCCACCGGGGTGCTGTTCGCGGTCGCACTCGCGGAGCCGTGGATCGTGGGTCGCCTTCCCTCGGCCCCGGCGTGGATCGGCGGCCGCCTGTGGATCCCGTCGCCCCTGGGCCGGCTCCGCGTGCCCTTGGCAGACATCGCCCACGTCGATATCGAGCAACGGCCGCAGCCCCTGTTCGAGGTCGTCGTGGTCGAGCTGCGCGACGGGTCGCTGCACGAACTCTGCCCCCTCGCGTGGGATGGTGCGGCGGGGATGTACGCCGCTCTCAGTCGGCGGATTCATCGCTGAGTCCGTGGCGCGCGTCGATGCGCGTCACCCGACGTCGTGATGGATCGATCCGGTGGCGCGCGACCGGAAGCCGCGCGCGGGCGTCAGTAAGCGCGGCCGGGTCGAGTCGTGCGCGGACGATCGCGTCGGCGTCGCCGCCAGCGTCCGCCAGCACTCGCCCCCAGGGATCGATGATCATCGCGTGGCCCCAGCTGTGCCGACCACGACCGTGGGCCCCCCACTGCGCGGCCGCGACGACAAAACACTGGGTCTCGATCGCGCGCGCGCGCAGGAGCACTTCCCAGTGGTCGCGCCCCGTTGGCTCGGTGAACGCGGCGGGCACCGCGATCGCGTCGGCGCCGGCCTCGGCCAGCTCGCGATAGAGCTCGCTGAAGCGCACGTCGTAGCAGATCGACAGCCCGAGACAGCCCTCGGGTAGCTCGACCACGACGGCCCCTGCGCCGGGCGCCACCTCGTCACTTTCGCGCAGCGGTGGCTGGCCGGGCACGTCGGCGTCGAACAGGTGGAGCTTGCGATAGCGCGCGACCACGCGCCCGCGTCGGAGCACGAAGGCCGTGTTGTACACGCGGCCTTCGTCGGCGCGCTCAGGCGTCCCACCGGCGATGATCGTCGCTGCGGTGTGTGTCGTCAGACGCACGAGCGGTGCCAGGGCGCTGGCGTGCTCGGGCGCGCCTCCGACCACCGGCCTTTGCCTCGGATCAGGCCACGCCATGCCGGCGTAGTTTTCGGGCAAGAACACCCATTGGGCCCCGCCGGCGATCGCAGCTTCGGCCGAGCGCGTCGCCTGGTCCATGCAACGCGCGTGATCGGCATCGGCGCGCAGCTGCAGCGCGGCGACCTCACAGGACAGCATTCTCACGACCGTACCACCGGGCGCGCGGCGTCGGGATCGGCCGCACCGGCTGCCCGCCCGCATGCGCGTGAGAGGTGATCTTGGACGCGACCTCCGCCGCCCCGGGCTCCGAGATGTCGCTCCCGGCGCGCCCCTGCGGATCGCGGTTTCCCACCGGATATCCTTGCGTTTGCGCCCTGTGGGCACCTGCGCACGACGCGTTCGGGCGTGCGGTGTCCTGGGCCCCGCGGCCCCTGCGACACGCTGAAGCCCGGCCCCAAAGCCACCGCAAACCCCACCCCAAACCCCACCTTGCTCTGCTTGCGTGGCGATTTTCGCTGTGTTATCGAAGGGCCGAATCAGGCGCGCAAAACACGAGAGTGGGCGCCCTCGGGTCCCTGCTCTTTTTTTTCGTCCCCATGACCTTCGGCAGCGAACACAGTCGCGACAGAACCCCGCACACCGATACCGATCCGGTCGGTGGGGATACCCGCGCCCTGGCCCAGGCGGAGAGCGTTCGTGGACAGATCGCCGCGCTCGAGCGCGTGGTCGAGCCGGTGCTCGCAACCATGGGCTACGAGCTCGTGCTGCTCGAATGGACCGACACGGCCCGCCCGAAGGTGCTTCGGCTGTTCATCGATCGCCCCGGTGGGATCACCCTCGACGATTGCGCCCTGATCTCTCCCATCCTCTCTACCAGCCTCGACGCCGCCGAGCACGCCGATGACGGCGACGCCGTGGAGCTACGGAAAGTCTTGACCGGCGCCTACGTACTCGAGGTTTCGTCGCCCGGGCTCGACCGCCCGCTCGCCCGCCGGCGCCACTGGCTCGCGAACGTGGGGGCGCGGGTGCTCGTGCGCACCTGGCTCCCGGTAGTCGAGGGAAGCCAGCAGAAGACCTTCCACGGGCGAATCGTCGCAGTGGCGGCCGATTCCGCACATCCCGAGGACGACCGCGCGGGCACAGTCGAGCTCTCCGACATCGACATGCCCGACCGTCACCACCACATCCCCCTCGTCGCGATCCGTCGAGCCAACCTCGTCTACGAGGGCGACATCTGAGCCCGCCGCCCCGGGCGTGGCGTCACACCGTCGAGTACGAACCATGGACGAACCAGTCAACCTCAGCGCGGTCATCGATCAGGTCTGTCGCGAGAAGAACATCTCGCGGCAGGTGCTCACCGACACCGTCGAGCAGGCGGTGTTGGCCGCGGCGAAGAAGGTCTTCGAGGATCGCGAGATCGAGGCCAAGTTCGACCCGGATACCGGGCACGTCAAGCTCTCGCAGGTGCTCTACGTGGTCGACGAGGTCGATGACCCAGCCCGCGAGATCAGCCTCGAGCAGGCCCAACGCTCCGGGCTCGAGGCCGAGCGGGGCGACGAGCTTCTGTTTCAGATCTTCTACCTCGAGGGCGACCGCAAGCGCGCCGAGCAGCAGATCAAAGACTTCCCCGAGATCGACGCCGTGCGCTTGAGTGGGCACGGGTTCGGACGCATCGCCGCGCAGACCGCCAAGCAGGTCATCATCCAGCGGGTCCGCGAGGCCGAACGCGAGAACATGTTCGATGCCTACAAGGACAAGAAGGGCGAGCTGATGACCGGCATCGTCCGTCGGTTCGAGCGCGGCGCGGTCATCGTCGAGGTCGACAACGGCCGCGCGGAGGCGATCCTGCCGGTGCGAGAGCAGGTGCCGCGCGAGTCGCTCCGGCCCCTCGACCGCATCGTGGCCTACGTCAAAGATGTCGATAAGTCGGCACGCGGGCCCCAGATCATCCTCAGTCGCACGCATCGTGGGCTGGTCGAGAAGCTCTTTGAGCATGAGGTCCCCGAGATCTACGAGGGGATCGTCCGGATCGAAGCGTGCGCCCGCGAGCCGGGTGCGCGTTCAAAGATCGCGGTCTCCAGCAGCGATCGCGATGTCGACCCGGTCGGCGCCTGCGTGGGTATGCGCGGCAGCCGGGTCCAGGCGGTCGTCCAAGAACTGCGGGGCGAGAAGATCGATATTGTGCCGTATAACGAAGATCCAGCCCGTTTCGTGTGCAACGCGATTCAGCCCGCACAGGTTTCGCGAGTGTTAATCGACGCCGATCGTCACACGATGGAGCTCATCGTTCCCGACGACAAGCTGAGCCTAGCGATCGGCAAGAAGGGCCAAAACGTGCGCCTGGCCTCCCGCCTCACCGGTTGGCGGATCGACATCCACTCCGAGAGCAAGATCCGCGAGATGGAGCGGCGCAGCCTTGCGGAAATCGCCGCGATTCCCGACGTCGGCGAAGACCTGGCCAGCCTGCTGTTTCAGAACGGTTGGCGTGGGCTACGGGACTTGGCCGTGGCCGACGCCGATGAGCTGGCCTCGGTGCCGGGCGTCGACACCATCGAGCGCGCCGAGGCGATTATCGAGGTCGCCAACGACGCTGCGAGTGGCAACATCCGGCTCGACGTGCGTTACCCGAGCAGTGCGGCCGAAGCTGCACCTGCCCATCCGGGAGGGGAGGCCGAATGACGGACGGTCCCATGCGCACCTGTATCGCCTGTCGCACGCGCCGCTCGGCGACTGAGCTCGTTCGCCTACGTCGTCGTCCCGACGGCGTGGTCGTGCCCGATGTAGCGCGCGCGCGCAGCGGCCGATCGGCCTGGCTGTGCCCGTCGCGCGCCTGCATCTCGCGGGCGGTGCAACGACGCGCATTGGTCCACGCGCTAGGTGGGCCCAGGCGGCTGGCCGTCCGCACCCCTGAGCCCGGGGCCCTGCAGGCCTCGATCACCGATGCTGTCGCGTCCCGGCTCATGGTGCTCTCACGAACGATCTCGCGGGACTCGGCGGGTGCGGGGCCTCCGCATGCCGAGCTCACCGCGCTCACTGCGACGCAAGCGGTGCTGCTGCACGCAGGGGAGGTGGCTTGAGCGATGGCGAAGATCCGTGTCTACGAACTGGCGCGCGAGCTCGACAAGGACAACAAGACCTTGGAAGAGGCGATCCGTGCCCTCGGCATCCCGATCAAGAACTACATGAGCACCTTGTCGCCCGATGAGGTGGAACGCGTGCGTTCCGCGATGGGCAACGGTGGTGGCGGCAATGCTCGGCCGGCAGCCCCGGCCCCCGTGCGCCCTTCGCCGACGCCGGCCCCCGTGCGCCCCGCGCCCGCGCCGACTCCGAGCCCCGGGCCCACGGCCGCACCCCCGGCGCAGACGGTCGTCCGACGTCGCGCAGACGTGGTTCGGCGCCGCCGCGAGGAAGAAGAGGCCGCCGAGGCCGCAAAAGCCGCCGAGATGGTCACGACCGATCTTGCGCGTCCGGCACCCGTGGTCCGTCCCGCCTCACCACCCCCAGTTGTCCGCCCCACCATCAGCCAACGTCCACCCGCGAGCCCCGTGCAGAGCACCGCCGTCGCCCCTCCCACCCGGCCTCCGCCCCCCGAACCTCGACCGTCGAGCCACGCCGTCCCCTCGGCCCCGGTGGCGAGTGCGCCCGCGAATCCTCCCGCGGCATCGGCCACCTCGATTTCGAGCACGCAGATCCCCGACAAGCCGGTGAGTCCGGCGGTTGGCACCCGCATCGAGCTTCCACCGGGCACCCGTCGCTTCGCCACGGGTATGGCGTCGCGGCTTGAGCCGCGGGCAGGTGGCGGGGTCGAGGTCACGTCCGCCGTTTCTCCTCCGCGCTCGGCCCATGCCGATCCGCCCGGGCGTCCAACGCCGGCCAGCGCGCAGCTCCGGCCCAGCAGTCAGGTCGCTTCAGGCTCCGCGGGCACCGCAGCGGTCGCCGCCTCGAGCGCCACGCCGCGACCGCCGACCCCGTCTGCCCCACCGGCGGGCACGACTGGTCCGGCCGAGGGCGGTCGTCGGGTCTTACGCAACGAGGAGGGTGTCATCGTCGGCGCCGCGTCCCAGCGGAGCGAGCCGAAGATCATCGGCTTCATCCCCCTGCAGCAGAGCCGCAAGAAGCAGCAGGTCATCATCACGGACGTCAGCGAGGAGGGCAAGCAGGGCCGCGCCACGCAGCGCAAGCAGCGTGAGGAGCGCGTCCAGGCCCAGCAGCGGCGGCGCAAGATGACGCGCAAGCCCCTCGGCAAAGGCGGCATGCCTGGCGGCAAGTCGTCGACCGCCGAGATGAGCGAGGAGAAGAAGCGCATTCGCGTCGACGAGGCCATCCAGGTGTCCGATCTCGCCCACCAGATGGGCCAGAAGGCGTCGGTGGTGCTGCGCACGCTCTGGGGCATGGGCCTGCGTGGGTTGACGATCAACCACGCGATCGACACAGAGACCGCCGAGTTGGTCGCCGCCGAGTTCGGCTACACCGTCGAGAACGTCGCGTTCCAGGAAACGTCGATCGTCGGCGGCGCCGGTGACAGCGAGCATATTCACCGCGCCCCGATCGTCACGATCATGGGCCATGTCGACCACGGCAAGACATCGCTGCTCGACAAGATCCGGGAGGCACGCGTGGCGGCCGGCGAGGCCGGCGGCATCACTCAGCACATCGGCGCGTATAAAGTGGAGACGCCGCGCGGCGACGTGGTGTTCCTAGATACGCCCGGCCACGAGGCCTTCAGCGCCATGCGGTCACGCGGCGCGCAGGTCACCGACATCGTGGTCCTCGTCGTGGCGGCCGACGACGGGATCATGCCCACGACCATCGAAGCGATCCAGCACGCCCAGGAGGCTGACGTCCCGATCGTGGTCGCCGTCAACAAGATCGACAAGTCCGAATCCAACCCCGGCCGCGTCAAGCAGGCCCTCATGGAGCACGGGATCGTCGGCGAGGAGTTCGGTGGCGAGGTCCCGATCGTCGAGGTCTCCGCCAAGACGGGGCAAGGAATCGACGTGTTGCTCGAGCAGCTTGTGCTGCAGGCCGAGGTGCTTGAGCTCGCGGCGCCGCTGGAGGGTCGGGCGACAGGTGTGGTCCTCGAAGCACGGATCGACAAAGGCCGTGGTCCGGTGGCCACGGTGCTGGTCTCCACGGGTGTACTCAAGGTCGGCGACATCGTCGTGGCCAACGAGTCGAGCGGCAAGGTCCGCGGCCTGTTCGACGACCGCGGCGAGAAGCTCAACGAGGCCGGCCCCTCGACGCCCGTCGAGTTGCTCGGACTCGACACCGTGCCGGCCGCCGGCGACCCCGTCAACGTCGTGGAGAACGACCGCGACTCGAAGACGCTGGTGACCCATCGTCGCGAGCAGCGCAGACGCAAGGAGAGCGTACGTACAGGGCCGTCGATCCAAGAGATCCTTCAGCGCAAGAAGACCCCTGTGCTCAAGATCGTGCTCCGCGCGGACGTGCAGGGATCGGCGCAGGCCGTCAAGCAGGCCCTCGAAGATCTTTCGAGCGAGAAGGTCAAGGTCGAGGTCATCAAGGCCGAGGTCGGTCAGATCAATGAGACCGACGTGAAGTACGCCCGCGCCGGCGACGCGGTGATCTTCGGCTTCAACGTCAAGACCACGGGCAAAGCTGCGCCGGTCGCGGACAGCGAGGGCGTGAAGATCGAGACCTTCGAGGTCATCTACGACGCGACCGAGAAGGCCAAAGAACTAATGATCGGGCTGCTCGAGCCCGAGTACCGCGAGAAGGAGCAAGGTGAGGCGGAGGTTCGCGCGCTGTTCCCAATCCCGCGGCTCGGAGTCGTTGCAGGCTGTCGCGTCACGCGCGGCCTGATCCAGCGCACCAGCCACGTGCGGGTCGTTCGTCAGGGCAAGGTCCTGTACTCGGGCACGATCGGGTCGTTGCGGGTGTTCAAGGACGACGTGAAGGAAGTCAAGGACGGCTTCGAGTGCGGCATCGTCGTCGATGGGTTCCCCGGCGTGCAGGAAGGCGACGTCATCCAGGCCTTCGAGGTCGAAGCCATCGCGCCGAGCCTGTGATGGGGCTGTCCGTGCTCTGCGGCGCCCGCTCGCGGCCGCTCAAAGGCGCGCTGGCGGTGTGCGCCGCGTCTTTTCGATCTTCTGCGACTCGCCACGGGGCCCATTGCTCGGCCCTGCAGGAGGCCAGATGAGCGCGCGGGCGCGGCGGGTCGAACAGCTGATCCGGCGTGAGGTCGCCGAGGCCCTGCTGCGTGGGGAGCTCCGCGACCCACGGGTTGCCGCGCACGCGGCGGAGATCTCGGTCACCGGGGTCAAGGTGGCGCCCGATCTCGGGTCGGCGCGCGTCTTTGTCGACGTCCTCGGGGCACACATCGACGTCGCTCGCGTCCTCGCAGGGCTCAATGCCGGCGCGCACGCGTTGCGGGGTGTGATCGGGCCACGCTTGCGAACGAAACGAACCCCGAGCCTGCGTTTCGAGCATGACACAGCGATCGCCCAGGGCTCGCGCATCGAGCAGGTTCTCGCCGAGATCCATGCCGATGAAGGTGTGAGTGCCGCTGCGCCCGAAGGCGCAAGCGACTCGGCCGACGACGATTGATCACCGCGGCGCCGGCTCGGGCCACAGGGGCTCGTCGAGCGTGACATCGGCCTCGGTCGCCGCGGCCCGGCGTTTCTCGGCGGCTTCCGTCTTGCGGCGCTCCGCCTCGCGATCGGGCGGTCCGATCGGGCGCTCTTGCGTGAACTGCATCCCTTCGGTCCGCGCGCTGTCCCGCACATGAACGACGGGCGCCCTCGTCAGGTCTTCGGGAAGATACCCCGTCCAGCCCTTTGGCAGGGTTGGACCGATCCAATCAAACAGCCATTTCGCGTCGATCGGCGCGACGTTGACGCAGCCGTGGCTGCGGCGGGCGCCGAAACGATCGTGCCAGTACGCGCCGTGGATCGCGTTGTGCCCCTGAAACAGCAGGACCCACGGCACGCCCTGGACCATGAACGGCTTGTCCTCCCAGTCTTGATTGGCCATGTCCATGCTCGCGACCTTGGCCCACACCGGGTAGTCGCCGAGCGGCGTGGGCGAGCTCTTGCCCGACGCGACCAACGTGGCGAAAACCGGCGTGCTCCCGTTGTAGGCGACCAGAACCTGCTCTCCGACGTCGACGTCAACCCACTGGTCGTTGCCTGTTTTCGTCTGGCGCTCGGCAGACGAAACCCCGTCGGGGGGATCGACGACGATGACTTCGTTGAGCTCCGTAGCTGAGATCCAGGCGTTTTCACCGATGCGCCACCAACGTTCGCGGCCTGTTCCACTCGACTCGACGAGCGGGACCCGTACGCGCTTCGCCAACGTCCGAAGTGCGGTGGCTGCCGTGTCGGGACGATCGCGCACCACCGTCTTGTCGGCCGCAGTCCACGCGAACGCAGGCCCCGCGGCAAACCCGTCGAGCACCACGCCTTGCCACGCCGAGCCCTGTCCCATCCACCCAACGCTCTCGCGCGGGACCAACTGGCCGTTGCGCGTTCGGTAATAACCGGCGCCATCGATCTCGATCGCGTCATCGACAACGAGGCTCATGTTGTCGGCGAGCTCGCGGGCGATGATCCCGGCGCGCACGTCCGCCACGCTGGCGTACGCCGGCACGCCATCGTTGCGGACGATGGCGTAGTTGTGCGGCACCCGGCGACCTGGCAACGGCGGCAACGCCGTCCCCGGCTCCGGCGGCAGCTTGCTCGCACGCACGTGTTCGGAACAGACGAATCCGAACGGCCGGACGGCGTACCACGGCTTGCCATGGCAGCCCTGCGGGTCACGGCTCGCGACCTCGCCAGCAACGACGAGGCGGGTGCCGCTGGCGATGGTTGCGACGCGCTTGTGCGGCACCCACGGGCGTCCACGGATCACGGTCTCGCTGTGTCGAGCCTCGACGTAGGCGACGGTTGAGGGCGTGAGCGCCACGTCGTCCGCGTGTCCGAGCACCGCAGGATCGAGCGCGGCCAGGGCGGCGAGCAGATCGAGCGCGAGCAGGGACGTGACCAGCATGGCGAGATGGGGAAGCTACCAACGTCGCGGCGCCCCTGACCAGGACGCGCCGGCCGCTGTGGTTGTTCCGCCCGCGCGCGCGTGCGCTGCTTCACGGAAGCACGCGCAGGGGTTCGCGCGCGTGCGCTGCCTTGCCCTTGCGTCGCGCCAGGGCCGCCTCGTCGCCGTGAACGATCGGCCGCGTCCGAGCACCCAAGTCGGCGAACGCCGCGACCCACGCCCGATAGCCGCCGCCTTGCTCCACGGCGCGCAACGCCGCGCGTCCCGCTTCGGGGCCATGGTAGGCCAGCAGCCACTCGACGTGGGCCCACTTGGGCGACTGAGGGCGGAGCTCGGCAACCCCCGCGAGGCCGCGGGCAATGCGCTGCAGGCGAGCCTGCGCCACCTCGACGCCGACGAACGCGTGGCCGTCGAGCGGGGTGTTCCGCTTGGCGACAAACGTCGAAAACGTGAGGGTGATGCGGGTGATCGCAGCGAGCTCGCGGATGAACTCCACCAGCTCATCTGCGTCGGTCTCGTCCTCGGTCGGCACCCCGATCATCTCGTAGACCTTGAGCCCCCTGAGGTCAGGGTGCGCTTGCACGAGCTCCGCGGCGCGACGGAGCGCCTTCGCATCGATCTTCCGCATCAGTACGTCGCGCATGCGCTCGCTGATCCCGTCGGAGGCGACAGTCAGCTGGCGGTAGCCCCCGCGGGCGAGTTGATCCACGAGCTCCGGTGTAAGCCGATCGGCGCGCAGGCTCGAGATCCCGATCCCGCGCCCCCCTTCGACAATCGCGGCGACCAACGTCTCGAGTTCGGGGTGGTCGGTGACGGCAGCGCCGACGAGGCCGACCCTTCGCGCGTGGCCGGGTATCGATGCCAGCACTTCGTCGGCCGGGACCAGGCGCATCCCGCCGGTGCCGGGGCCCCGCATCACGCAGAAGGTGCAGCGGCGCGAGCACCCACGCTCCGGCTCGACCAGGAACATGTCCGCAAGCTCTGTGTTCGGTGTGGTGATCGCCGAACGTGCCGGCAAAAGAGACCGCGGCGCGCTGGCGCAGCTTGGCAACGGATTCATGCGGCCGGGTTCAACCTCGCCGAGGATCGTGTGCGGCAGTCCCTCGACACGCGACAACGCGTCATCGCGATCGCGCGCGCCGAAGATCCGCGCGATCGCCTCCGGCAGGAGCTCCTCCGCCTCTCCGCAGATAAGCACGTCGACGAAGGGCAAAAGGACGCTGGGATTGGTGTCCGTCAGGGGTCCGCCGGCAATGACGATCGGCATCCGATGATCCCGCTCGGCGGCAAACAGCGGGATGCCGGCGGCGTGCAACAGCCGCAGCACGCCGACAATTTCGAGCTCGTAGGCCACCGAGAGGCCGACGATGGCGTGGTCGGCGAGCGGGCGTCCGCCCTCAAGACTCAAGATCGGCTGCCGCGGCGGTGGCCAGCTCTGGCTGCCTGCGGCGAGCGCGTCGGGGAGGAAGGCGCGGTGGCAGACGATGCCGAGTTCGTTCAGATGCCGGTAGAGCGTCTGAAACCCGAGACTCGACATCCCCACCCGATACGGGCTTGGATACGTCAGGCAAATCGCGGCGGGTTGATCGATCGCGAGGGTTCCATGCTCGGCGGCCAACAACGCCCGGTTGTGCGTGCGCGCGTCGTGCTGGGCCGAACGAGACACCAAGACGCGCAACCCGAGCGTCGCCGCTCAGAATCGGAAGGTCGCGCCGGCCCCAGCACCGCGCGGGAGAGCGGTTGGGCCGATGCCCACGAGGCGCGGGCGATGGGACGCACGCGCTTCTTCCGGCGGAGACTCTGCGCCGCTGTCGTTCGTTTCGACTGCGCGCTGGGCCGCTTTCTTCTGCTTGATCGCAATGGCGAGCAGGGCCACACCCGTGATGAGCGCCGCACCACCAACGCTGAACAACACGATGGTGGCGGTGTTGTTGCGCGGTAGCCGGTTTCGATCGAGGTCGAACACGTCCTGCGAGGCATAGTTCCCCGACGGAAACCCTGTGGGCCCAGGCGAGGCGAGGCCGGCAAGATCGTTGGCCTTCTTGTTGGCCAGAGCGATGCTCACCGCGCCCCCGATCACACCAGCGCCGCCAAGGGCGGTGAGGGCCGCGCCGGTGATCAGCAGCGGGCTCTTTTTCTTCGCCGCGGCGGCGTCGAGCTCCTGATCGATCTTCTGGTCGCGCTCCTCTTTGCGCCCCTTCAGGATCGGTGCGTCCTCGGACTCGTCGTCACCGGTTTCCCCGGGGGTGGGCGTGGTGGCGGGGGTCGTCGTCGTCGCGGGTTGGGCGTTGGCACAACCAGAGCGGTCGATCTCGAGGATCTTCGCCTGTGCCTCGCCGCGATTCGGATCCTCGGGGACGAGGTCCAAGAAGCGTTGGTACGCCTGCTTGGCCTTCACGCAGTCGCCCACCATGTGCGCGGCTGCCCCGATGTTGAAGTTGAACTTGTGCTTGTCGGGCGCGTAGACGTTGTACGCCTCTTCGAACTTGGTCAGCGCAGTGGCGCCGTCATTGCCCTTGAGGGCTGCCGTGCCCTCACCGAACAAGGTCTTCGCCCGCGCCAACTTCTGCTCCGGCGTCATCGTGCTCGGATCGGCGGCCGCGGTGTCGGCGGGCGCCGCGGGCGGTGGTGCAGCCGTGGCCGCGCGCGCGACGACGGTCGTCGGCAGCGCGAGCGCGCAGCAAAGGGTCACGGTGAGGGAACGAGCGGGCAGTGAGCTACGCATGCGACTTCCAGGGGATCGGCGCGCGGATCAACCGAAGGGATCGACCGTCTTCGGTCCACCGCCGCCAGAGGATTTCGGTTTGCTCGACGGCTTCTTGGGCGACTTCTTCTTCGGCTTGGCCGCGGGTCGAGTCGCGGGGGCGGGAGGTTGCCCAGGCGTTGGGGGTGGCGCCCCTGCGACCGTCGCGGGTTGACCAGGCGTCGTGGGCGTGCCGGGAACGACGCTCCCGGGTGGGCCGGCGACGGCGGGCGTGGCAGGTGCGCCGGGTACCCCGGGCGTGCCCGCCACCGCGACCCCGGGCGCCGGGGCCACCGGGGTCGCTCCGGGAGTCGGCGGGACCGCCGGGGCCGGCGCCTTCGGATCGGTTTTCGCCTCCACCGCGGCAGCGGCTGGGGCCGGCGCGGGAGCGGGGCGGAAGATGTACATGCCGGCGATGACCGACCCGAGGATCACGATGGCGCCACCGATGCCTAGGCCGAGACCGAGGCCGCTCGATCGCTGCGGCGGCGCGTGGTCGTAGCCGTGCTGCATCGCGACGGCGTTCGCATCCGGACCGTGTGGCATGGGCCCAATGGTCGTGCCGCCGGGCACCGCCACGGGCTCAGGCACGGGCTCAGGCTCCGGCATCGTCGGCGTCATCGCCAACTCATCCACGAGCTGACCGAGCAGGTCATCAAACGCGTCGGCGTCTCGTCTGGACTGGCTCACGGGACGTTCACCTTTGCTCCCGACTCTCGGCGGGGATTCTAGCCTCTGGGCTCTGCTTGGGACAAGGGATCGGACTTGTGGACACAGGTCCAGCGCTCGAGTTTGTTGCGAGCTCGCACGTCGTTAGGGATGTTGCACGGTCATGCGGGGCGGAGGTGCCCGGGGTGTGGAGCTCCGGCGCGGACTCGCAGAGGCGCCGAATGAAGCATGTTACACGCTCGCACAGCTCGGTGAAATCCGACAGGGCGGCGGGCGACGGCGGGATGGCTGCTGCGGTCCGTGGGATTGCCTTTGCCGTCCCAGCGCCTCCGCGGCAAGGGGGGCGCTCTTCGAGCGGCGGGCCCGGTCGGAGATCGACCGCTCGGGCCGGCCCGCCCAGCGCCGATTCCACGTTTTGCAACGCTGCCGGAGCCGACGGCGCGCGGGGCCCGGCGCCGTGCGACAAGCTCGCACCTGCGCGGCGGTGTTCGCCGATCGCCTTGCCCCAAAGGGCCAAGGTGCGCTCGTCCATGTAAAGCGAGCGGCTCACCTCGAGTTGCAACGCGTGCAGCCCGTCGGCCGGTCTGCCGAATCTTCGCACGAGTTCGCCCCCGAGGTACGGATCGTTGAGGCGCACCCGTAGGTTTCCGCGGCGGTCGGTCGCGCGCAGGGTCTCGAGCGCCAGCTGCTCGACTTGCGGCGCACACGAGCTGCCGCCAAGGGTGCCCACGACCAGGTCGACGCCCGCGGTGCGCGGCATGCTGTGGGCGTCGAGGAGGATCGCGTAGCCAAAGCGCGCCCGGCGGCGCTGAAGCAAGATCTCCAGCGCCCGGTAGTAGGGAGCGTGGAACCGGGCGATGCGGTCGGCGAATGCGGCGTACTCGAGCGGCGCGTGGAGCAGCCGAACGTTGCCGATCGCCGCCGACCAAACCACGCCGCGGCCCGGGCGGTCGTGATCGGAGCCGGCGAAGTCGCCCGCCTGCGCCACCGTACCGGGGCGTCGCCGCGGGCGCGGGGCGGGGTGATCGGGTACGACGTTGGGGGACACATCGTCGTCGGCGCGGTTGAGATCGACGAGCAAGCGGCTGTAGCGGGCGACGAGCATCGCGGCGCCCAGCTCGGACGCGCGGTGGTAGAGGGACTGGACTTCGTAGTCCGCGTTGCGCGCGAAGTCGACCCGTGGCCGGGGCGTATACGCGTCGGGCCAATCGAGGCCCACGTGCGGCACGCTGATGACGAGGGGGGTCCAGTCTTCCGCGGCGATAAACGCGAAGGGGAGGGCCGCGGCGTCGGTGCACCCGACCTCGGCCACGTCGAGGGTCTCGCCGCGTGCGTCGCCTTCCTGCACCTCGCCGGTCAGCATAACGCGAGGCGTCCGTCCGGCGGGCTTCGGCGCCTCAACCGCGTGTCCCGACCAGATGTGGGGCGCCGTCTGCCACTACGGGGCCCGGCCCTTCGGGGCCCTCCGGGCCGGGGGGACCGCCTCCGACTTGCCCGGATTCCACACCGAACCGCGGCCGACGCCGATCTCGAGGCCCAGACCGACGCCGACCACGAAGGCGCCCGAGTCGACCCCGACCTCGCCAACGAGCCCCGCACGGCTGCCCCGGCGAAAACCGTAGGTGTAGCCCGCCTGACCCACGGCGCGATAGCCGATGCGCGGGTCGACGCCATCGGGCAGTCCTTCGATCTCACGCCCGCTCGCGCCACCGCGCACGCCCGCCGACCATTGTCCCGCGTAGTCGTGGAACTTGGTGTGGAGGTAGCGGGTGTACGTCACGCCCGTGTCCGTGGTGAACCCCTTCTTTCCGATCACGTCGTACCAAAGGCGCGTGTCGGCGAGGATCTGACGCTCGAGGCTGATCTGGAACCCCGCGTCGAACTGCACGAACGGAGCGCCGACGGCATCGCCGCGGGTGACGCGGTCGCCCTGGGCGAGCGGCGCATCGTACAAAAAACCCACCCGAACCCGCACGCCCCGCGGACGATCGATGTAAGACGGATCCTCCACGATGCTGCGGATCCGGTGGACGAGCCGGGGCCCGGGACGACGCGCGAGGTGGCCGCGAGCCTGGAGGATTCCGATCACGGCCTCGGCCCGCGGCCAGGCGCTGAACGTGTTGGAGCGGCGGAACACGGCATCACGAATCGCGCGGCGCGCCTCGGCATCCAGCGGGAGCGCCAAGATGTTCTCGGTTTGGAGCGCGTTCACGATGGCATCGACCATGAGGTCGCTGCCGCCGTCGAGGTAGCGGCCGAAGCCGAGCCCGCCCGCTGGAATCACATCGACGCCGAAGCGCGTGTCCGACAGCGTGCTTTGATTGCCGCCCCCGAAGTCCTTGACGCTGACGCGGACCAACCGCTGCGAGAGGCCGAGCCCGCCGAAGGCATGCACGTCGGTCTTGCCGAAGTAGACGTGGGCCTCGCCGTTACCGGCCAGGGCTTGGTTGACGAGTAGGGTATTGCCCGTGTCGCTGCCCATCTCCGCCGCCGACGTGATGTCGCCATTGCGCACGGAGGCATCGAGGCTGCCTGTGACGGAGAAACCCCAGCGTTGGCGTTCGTCGATGTAGCGCGCGCGGGCACCCAGTCCGCCGTCCGCCAGCACGGGCTGCTGCGACGCGCGCGTGTTGACGCCGAGGGAGAGACGCCCGAGCACGAACGAAAATCCGCGGTCACGCGCGCGCACGTCGCTTGGTAACCGCTTGTCGCCGCGGGTCGGGTCGTCCGTCGAATCGCTGGCCACGCTGGCTTCGCCCATCGTTCCGAGCTGCCGCCCGCCGAGGAGTCCTTCATCGGATCGCGGCGACGCGTCTCCGCCGACAAGGCGCGCATCATCCCGCGGTGTGCCGCCGAGCGCCGTGATCGCCGCGGCCGCATCGCGGCGCACAAACGTGTCGAGGCTCCGATCGGCGTACACCCGCTGGAGGGGCTCGATCGCCCGCGCGTCGCCCTGCTTGCCGAGCGCTTCGATCGCGATCGACAACACCGAGTCGTAGCGTTCGGTCTCGACGATTTCGATCAGCGCATCGACGGCCTCTTTGTCGCGCCGCGATCCGAGCTCGGTTGCGATCTCGCGCCGCTTGGCCCGCCATGCCACCTCATCCATGCCGGTCGGGCGGGCGCGAAGGATCTCGATGTCGTCGGCGCTCGGTTCCGCATGCGCGACCCCCGGCGCCACCAGCGTGATGAGCAAAGGAGCGCAAAATCCCCACGGCAGATGGCCGCGCCCGCCCTTGGCCGCGATCGCCATCAGGGATCGAGCCTTCCGCAGAAGCCCAGTACGCCCTCGATGTTGCCGTCGGCAGGGTTCGGGTCTTGGCCCTGCGTCGACATCGGATCGGTGGCGGCAAGCTCCGGGCACTCGGAGGTGTCGATGCAGTGCAGAACCAGGTCGCCCTGCGCGGCCTCGGTGTCCTCGATGCGGTCGATGCAATCCTCGAAGACCGTCGGTGTGTCGTCGTTGTTGTCGTCATCGACGGCGGCGACGATGACGCCGCAGGCGGCGAGCTTCGTGCACGCGTCCCACGCGGTGAATGGCGGATCTTCGTCACCGGGTCCGCAGCCCAGCGCGACGCCGGCGGGCTCGTCGCAAGCTGCGTAGTATCCTTGCTGGTCGCCGGCGCACGCCGCGAGCGTTGCGAACAGGGCGAGAAACAGTCGACGGCAAGAGCCCATCACGTGCTGGTATCTACGGTAGCGAGCCGCCGCGCGCGCCGTCAAACGCGACGCGCGGCCGCACGCGTTTGGGTGCGTCGTCCCATGCGGAAAGCTCCCACCATTTTTTCTGCGCGACCAAGATCGATCCGGAAAGGAAGCGTGCTGCGATCGTCTGGCTTTTTGGACATGACGGTGTCCCGCGCCGGCCCGCGCGCCCCCGCGTCCGCATCGCGCTCGCGGGTGGGCCGACAAAGGACCACCTGTCGATTCTCCGTCGTCCGCCGCGGCCCGTGCCGCGGCGGATTTTTTGCCGGCTGAACGCGCGAAGCCCCCGGCAACGTCTGGATGCCGGGGGCTTCTTCTGGCCAGTGACCCCACCGGGGTTCGAACCCGGGTTTCGGGGATGAGAACCCCGCGTCCTAACCGCTAGACTATGGGGCCAGGTGACCGGCTGGGCCGGTCGGTTCGGGGACAAGGATTCGAACCTTGATATGCGGAACCAGAATCCGCAGTCCTACCATTAGACGATCCCCGACCGTGTCGCGCCGCTGCTGGGCGGGTGCGAAACTTGCTCGAGTCGACCCCGGCTGTCAAGCGCGACTGATCGCCCACAGGACATCGGGTAGGCTCGCCGCGTCGTGACTTCCGCCCGCTTCGAAAAGCCCATCGGCGCGGCCCCGCGGCCCCCGCATCTTCGCGTCTGCCTCGCCGCCCTCGCGGTCGTCGCCACCCTGCTCGGGGGGTGCCCCCGGCCGACCGGCACCTCACCGACCCCCGATGGGCCCTCCGCGGATCCGCCGAGGACCGAACTGCCGGCGCGGGCGTTGCCGGCCGCCGGAAACGATCCCGCGGTGGCGGTGGGCGTTCACGGCGCGATCGCCAGTGCCGAGGCCCGCGCAAGCGAAGTCGGCCAGGCCATCCTCGCCCAGGGGGGCAACGCGGTCGACGCCGCGGTGGCGGTCGGCTTCGCCCTCGCGGTGACCCATCCGTCGGCCGGCAACATCGGCGGCGGCGGGTTCATGCTCGTGCGCATGGCGGACGGTCGCCTGGCGGCGATCGATTATCGCGAGCGCGCCCCGGCCAAGGCCCACCGCGACATGTACCTCGATGCCAGGGGCGAGCCCACCGCCGAGCGCCTCGTGGGTCCGAAGGCGGCCGGAATCCCCGGCAGCGTGGCTGGGCTCGCCCTCGCGCACCAGAAGTTCGGCAGCTTGCCCTGGAAAGACATCGTCTCGCCGGCCGTGGCGCTCGCACGCGACGGACACGTGCTCGACAGCTGGCACGCCGCGGATCTCGCGAGCGCGGTCGAACGCATGCGCAAGAGCAACTTCCCCGCGTCGGCCGCGTACTACGCCGGTGCCGACGGAAAAGCCATGGCCGAGGGCACCACGTGGCGGCAACCCGAGCTCGCAGCCACGCTCGCGCGGATCGCCGAGGACCCGGGCGCGTTCTACGAGGGGCCAATGGCGACGACCATGGCGGAGGCGGTCGCCAAGTCCGGCGGGATCTGGACCACCGCCGATCTCGCCGCCTACCGGGCCGTCGAGCGGACGCCGATCGAGTTCGACTACCGCGGCCACCACATCATCACGATGCCGCCGCCGTCGGCCGGCGGCGTGGTCCTGCGCCAGCTGCTCGCCGCCGCCGAGATCCTCGCGTTGCACGACAAGCCGTGGCGAAGCGTCGACGAAGTGCACCTCTACGTCGAGAGCTGCCGCCGGACCTACGCCGATCGCAATCTTCTGCTGGGTGATCCCGATTTCGTCGAGCTGCCGATGACGCGTCTACTCGACACCTCGTACATGCGTGAGCGGCTCGCCGACGTCGATGTGAACAGGGCCACGCCGTCGTCGGCGATCAAGGCCGGCATCTTGCCCAGCAAGACAGAGTCGCATCAGACCACCCACTTCTCGGTGGTCGACGAGGCCGGCAATGCCGTCGCCAACACCACCACGCTCAACCTCGGGTTCGGCAGCCTGTTCGTGGTGCCAGGCACCGGGATCTTGCTCAACAACGAGATGGACGACTTCGCGGTCAAGCCCGGCACCGCCAACGCGTTCGGGCTGGTCCAAGGGGAGCAGAACCGAATCGAGCCGGGCAAGCGGATGTTGTCGTCGATGACGCCGACGATCGTGGTCAAGGATGGCCAGCTACGGGCGATTCTCGGCTCCCCGGGCGGTCCGACGATCACCACCACGGTCTCGCAGCTGGTGCGTGCGATCGTCGACTACGGCATGACCGTCGATCAAGCCGTGGCTGCCGTCCGCGTCCACCACCAGTGGCTGCCCGACGCGATCTGGACCGAGGATCGGATCGCGCCCGAGCTCGAGGCCGGCCTCGTGGCTCGTGGCCACGCGATCAAGAAACGCGGCAGCATGGGCCACGCCAACGTCATCGAGGTCGATCCGGCCACGCGGGGGTTCCGGGCCGTCGCCGACGCCACGCGCGACGGCGGCAAGGCGGTCGCGTACTGATGCGCGTTCGTCCGACCGTGCTGCTGTTTGACATCGATGGCACCCTGATCCACGGCGATGGCGCCGGGCGCAGGGCGATGGAGGCTGCGTTCGCGGAAATCGTCGGCGATGCCTCGTCCTTGCGCGAGCTGTCGTTCGCAGGGATGACCGATCCGGCGATCGTTCGCGAGGGACTGCAGCGGGCCGGGCGTCACCGCGACGATGGCGACGACACGATCTCGGCGGTGCTGATGCGCTATCTCGAGCTTCTGCACGACGCGATCGCGAGCGCGGCCGAGTACCGCCTGCACGCCGGCGTGATCGAACTGCTCGACAGCAACGCGGTGCGCTCGCGCTGCGCGATCGGGCTCGGCACCGGCAATGTCGAGCGCGGCGCGATGCTCAAGCTCGCAGCGGTGGGCATCGCCGATCGCTTCGCATTTGGCGGCTATGGCTCCGACGCCGAGGACAGGGTGGAGTTGGTGGCCATCGGTGCCGAGCGCGGGGCTCGGCGGCTCGGCCTTCGGCGCGCCGACTGTCGGGTGGTGGTGATCGGTGACACGCCCCGAGACATCGCGGCGGCCCATGCCAACGGCGCCGTGTGCCTGGCGGTCGCGACCAGCGTCTTCAGCGTGCGGCAGCTGCGCGAAGCGGGGGCCGAGCACGTTGTCGCCGATCTCACCGATCCGTCGGTGGCGGCCATGCTGGCCGATGCCTGAGCGAACGGGGCACGCCCGCCGGTGGGGGCGCCCCATGTCGCCAAGGGGCGGACCGCTTCGAAAGGGTCGGGCTGCGTTGTCCCCGCGGCCACGACCGGCCCCACGCCTTCGGGCCTGGCCTTGGCGCCAGGTTCGCGCCGGCGACCCCGCGGCCCAGGTCGTTCTGCGATCCTGTGCGTACAAGGCCGGGACATGGAGCGCATCGGCGAATACCTGATCCGCCGCCTCGTGGGCGAGGGGGGGATGGGCAAGGTCTTCGAAGCCGAGGAGCGGTTGTCGAAGCGCAAGGTCGCGCTCAAGGTGCTCCGACCTGAGCTCGCGCGTTCGGAGGAGGGGCGGCGGCTGTTCCTCAACGAGATGACCATCTTGGCCCATCTCGACCATCCCAACGTCGTGCGCTGTCTGGCGTGCTCGGAAGTGGACGGCGAGCTGGTGATGGCGCTCGAGTTCTTGGCCGGCCACACCCTGCGCGAGATTCTCGTCCAGCGCCAACGCTTGCCGTGGACCGAGGCCGTGGCGATTGCGGCCCAGATCGGCGCCGGCCTTGGCGCTGCGCACGGGCGCGAGCCACCGATCGTTCACCGCGATCTCAAGCCCGAAAACGTGATCGTGCTGCCCGACGGCGCCGTCAAAGTGATGGACTTTGGCATCGCCAAGGTGATGCAGGCGCTGGCGCGCTCGACGACCCACAGCGTCGGCACGCTGCAGTACATGAGCCCCGAGCAGATCGATGCGGGGACCGTCGATGGTCGCTCGGATCTGTACTCCCTTGGCCTCGTGCTCTACGAAATGCTGGCGGGCGCCGCCCCGTTTTCGTCTGCGTCGCCGCGGGAGTTGCTCAACGCGCAGTGCACGGTTGCACCTCCGCCCCTGCCGGATGCGGCGCGTCTCGGTTTGCCGCGCGGGATTGAGCGGCTCGTCTTTGCCCTGCTCGCCAAGCGCCCCGACGATCGCCCGGCCAGCGCGCGCGAGGTCTTGGACGTGCTGGAGCCGTTTCTGAGCGAGGGACGCCCGGTCGCGCTCACCGAAGCGTCGAGCTCGGCGGTCCGCACCGGTGATACCGACGTGGTTGGCGTGCGGGTGGGGGCTGTCGCCCAGCGACCGGTGGCGGAGCGTCCGCGTGTGGCCGACACCATCGGCTTGGTCGAGCGGGCGAGCGGCCCGCGTACGATCCCCACGTACTGGGCGCTTGTGCTCATCATCGGCCTGTCGGCGATCGCCGGCGGCGTGACGTGGTGGATGCGAACGCAACCTCCCGCGGCCACCGCGACGGCCGCCGAACGGCCGTGACCCCGGGGTCCTCCATGGCTCACGGCCCCGTGCGCGCGCGCGTGGAGGTCGGTGCCGCCGTGTGCGAGCGCCACGATCACGGCACGCGCTGGAGGTTGCCCGCGGGCGTCGAGTTGGCGCCGCTTCGTGCGGCCGCGGCGGCGGGAATCGGCGGCTGGCAGATCGAGGACGATGGCAGCCTGTGGCTCGCCGCCCGCTCGAGCTTGGCCGACCAGCTCGGCGAGACGCCGTGGCCGTGGGCGGACGCGGTGGCACTCGCGCGCCAGATCGTTGCGATCCTCGTCGTAGCCGAATCGGCCGCGATCCCGATCGACGCGCTGACACCCGCGGCGATCGAGCGCGACGAAGGCGGAAACGTCGTGCTCCTCGCCGAAGGTTGGCTCACCCGCCTGTGCGGCGCCGAGGTCAGCGCACCGGTGTCGCGATTGTCGCGGTGGATGGCACCGGAGCAGATCGATGGCGCTCCACCCTCGGCGGCAGGCAATCGCTACGCCCTTGGCCTCGTGCTCTACCGCCTGCTCGCAGGCGTGCATCCGTTCGCAGGCAAGGGGCTGCGTTTGGGCCTCGACGACGCGGCCTCCCGCGGCGCGCCACCACTGCCCGATGACGTCGCCGTGGCCCTGCCCCCGGGGTTGCAAGCGCTTGTGTTGCGCTGCCTCGATCCGGATCCCGCCGCGCGCCCCGCCAGCGCGCAGGCGCTCGCCGACGCGCTGGCTGCGATCGCGCAACCGCGACAGTTCACCGCGGTTTCACCGCGACGCGCAACTTCGATTGCCCCCGTCTCGGCGAACGTGCGCGAACCAACCGAAGCCCCGCGGCGTCGCGGGTTGGGGACGGTGCGCGCCGTCGCTCTCGCGGCGCCGATCGTGGCCGGACTTGCGTACGGCCTTGCCATCGCCGACCAGACCACGCCGCTGCCCGCACCAGCTCGACCGCAGATCCACGACGTGGCGCCGCTGGGCGCGAACACGACACGCCCCGACGACTGCGCGGCGTGCCACCCCGATGCCGCCGCGCAGTGGCACGCATCCGTGATGGCGCACTCGGCGAAGAGCCCACTGTTCCAAGCGCTGGAGATCCTGATCCAAGAACAGGCCGGCCGCGAGTTCGGCTGCGATGGTGGAGCCGGGATCCTGCGGCCGAGCGACGGGCGAACCGCGTGCCGTGACCGCACCACTGGCATCGAGGTCACCGGATCGGGCGGCGCCCTGTGGTGTGTCAACTGCCACGCCCCCGGTGAGAACCTGCGCGCCGCGGTCCCGCCATGGAATGGTCTCGACCCCACGTCGCCCAGCCACGCCCCGCTCGCGTCGATCCTCCCGACGGCGAGCATGGACGGGATCTCCTGCGTCGTCTGCCACGAGGTCCACGGGCCGGTTCAACCCGGCGCGGCGCAAGGCGGCGGATACGAGGGCAACCCCGACTGGATCTCGACGGTAACCGGCCAACGCTTCTCGGCCCGGCCCGAGGACCGCCGGGGCGTCTTCGGCATCGCCAACAGCGGCTACGACCTCGATCCGGCCGAGTTCCTGGTCCGCGGGCCGTCGTCGCGCGACGTGCCGGGCGGCGCCCATCGTCGCCCCAGCGACACGGCCCGCGCCTACCTACGCTCGAGCGAATTCTGCGGGAGCTGTCACGACGTCCGGCTTTTTGGCACCGACGTGCTCGGAGGTCCACGCGGCGAGCACTTCAAGCGCCTGCGCAATGCCTATTCCGAATGGGCCGCATGGGCGCAGGACGAGCGCGCCCGCGGGCGCGTCCCGGCGAGCTGTCAGGACTGCCACATGACCACGTTTCCTGGGATCTGTGGACCGGTCGCCGACGGTGCGTCGACGCTCGGGCAGATCGCGGCGGGCAACACTGCGCTCGCGCGCGCTTGTCCGCCGGGCACCGCCTTGGCTCCGCGCGCGCCGGGCTCGCGCTCCACCGCCCCGGTCGCGACCTCGTCCGGCAGCGCGAGTGCGCGATCGAGTCACTACTTCAGCGGTGTCGACGTGCCGCTGTCGCCCGAGTTCGACGCCGCGCTCATCGACGATTCGACCCTCGACGGCCAGGGGCTTCCCCTCGGCGCGCGGGCGCGGCGGGATCTACTGCTCGGTGCGACGTTTCGCTTCGAGATCGACGCGCCTGTGCGACGCGGTCGCACGCTCGAAGTCCCGATCGTGATCGAAAATGTCGGCGCAGGTCACCGCGTGCCGGCGGGATTCAGTCAGGAGCGCGAGTTCTGGGTCCACCTCGTGGTTAAGGATGCGCGCGGGCGAACGATCTATGAGGTCGGTCGTGTCGACGGACCGGGCGACGATCTGCACGACAAGCGCTTCATTCGGATCAACATCGACGACGGGAACGTCGACGCGCAAGGGCGGCCGCTCGGGCTATTCGGGGCCGATATCGTCGATGGCCCCGATGCCCTGCAGTGGGATCCGGCCCCGCAAACCGGCGCCACGGAATTGCGCGGACGCGGGCTCATCAACCTGCAAAATGGCTTTCTCCGGTGCGTGACGTGCATCGGGGTGATCGACGGCGCTGGCCGATCGCGCCCTCGGTTGCGACGCACACCAGCTAGGAGGCAGCCATG
>CADEGN010000087.1:11261-28253 GCA_902826865.1 uncultured Myxococcales bacterium | reverse complement strand
CGTACACCTTGGCCTTGGGCTCGGTGCCACTGGGCCGGACCACCAGCCGACACGCGCGCCCGCCGGCAGCGGCGAGCTCGAACGCGAGGACGTTGCCCGGCAAGTCGCGGGTCAGGCTGCCGGTGGCACGGGGGCGGTTGCGATCGGTGACATCAACCACCGCGAGCCCCGCGAAGGCCTCGGGCGGCGAGCGCCGCCACGTCTCCACCAATCGAGCGATGGCATCGCGGCCGGCGGCCCCATAGGCATAGATGTTTGCGGTCCGCTCGCGATGGTAACCGTGGACCATGAAGATCCGGTCGAGCTCGGCGAACAGACTGCTGTCGTGGCGAGCAGCCTGGGCCGCGCACTCCGCCAGCAGGAGTGCGGCAACTGCCCCGTCCTTGTCATGGACGTCGTTGCCGCGGACGTAGCCGTGGGATTCTTCGCAAGCAAACACGAGGGGACGAAGCGGGGCTTCTGCCAGCATGCCGGCGTGGTGCTTGAAGCCGACCAATAGATCGTCGACCACGTCCACACCCGCCGCACGCGCGAGGGTTGCCACTAGCGGCGATGTCACCAGCGTGGTGAGCACCCAACCGTTGTCCGGCAGGCTCGCGTGGCGAAGCACGTGGTCGAGCATCAGCACACCGAGGCGGTTGCCGTCGATGAACTCCAACTCGGCGCGATCGTTGCGCGCCGCGGCGCCCAGACGGTCGGCGTCGGGATCGGTCGCGAGCACGAGCTCGGCGCCTTCGCGCTCGGCCTGGTCGAGCGCGAAGGCCAGCGCGGCCGGCACCTCCGGGTTCGCGCTTTGCACCGTCGCAAAGGCACCGCCATCGGGCAACTGCGACTCGACCACCGTCACATCGAGGCCCCGACAGCGCAGCACCGGCAGCACCGCGGTGTGGCCAACGCCGTGCAGCGGCGTGTACACGACGCGGATCGTTCCCGCGAGGCTTCCCGCGATCACGCCCTGGGCGCGAACGAACGCATGATAAGGATCGTCGACGGCAGCCAACTCTGCCGGCGTTTCGGCGCGCTCGATCGCGCCGCGCCGGGCTGCAGACGCGGGCGGACTCGACATCGCGTGTTCGATCGCCGCCATGAGGGCGCGGTCGCGGGGACCGAGGACCTGGGCACCATCGGGACCGTAGACCTTGATCCCATTGTCGCCCGGGGGATTGTGGCTAGCGGAGATCACGACGCCGGCCCCGGCGCTCCGCGCCCGTACGAGATACGAGAGCTGGGGAGTCGGCCTCGGTGCGTCGACGAGCAACACGTCGAGTCCCTCGTCGGCGAGCTGGGTCGCAACCACGTCGGCGAACGCCTGCGAGTGCGTGCGCGTATCATACGCGACCACCACTTTCGCGGCGGCCCCCTCGTCGCGGACCATCTGGGCCACACCCCGTGCCGTCTCTCGGACCACGGCCACGTTCATGCGATTTGGCCCAGGACCCACCGCCCCCCGCCGACCGCCAGTCCCAATCGGCAAGGGTCCGCTGAACGCGTCCTCGAGTTCCGCCCGCGCGGCGGCGTCCCCTGCGCGAACCCGCCCCAACATCGCGAGGACCGCGGGCCGATCCTCCGCAAAGCGCGACTCCGTGCACCAAGGTCGCACTGCGGCCGCGAGGGTCGGCGACAGCGGGGCAAGCAGCTCGTCGAGCGAGGTCGAGGAGGGGGCATCTGTCATCGCGGCGGATCTTACGCAGCCATGCGGCGACCGCCCACCGCAAACGTCGTGCACCGATCGGTACGTCGAACCACCGACCATTTTCGGGTCGCGGGGGGTGTGAACGGCGCCATGCCACCCGACGCCGGGCCGTGATCGCTCCGCGCACGCACGATCCTGCCACGCGGCCACCTTCGGCCGCGATCGCCGCTTCTGTGAAATCGACGCGCGCCCTCGTGCGTTGGCAGTCCGCAGTCCCGAATCGACAAGCCGCTCGCGACGTTCTATGGAAGAATGGGAGACGGTCCGCGCCCCTGTGCCGGCGTCGGCCTCCCCCGCGCGAGAGTGAAGGAGCGAACGATGCGCCAACCTCTGTACCTCCGCCTCCGGCCCTTTCTCCGCCGCGAACTCCGCGCGAAGTTTGTCTCGGCCCTCTTCACGGTGCTCGTGCTCTTGTATCTGTCGTGGCTCGGGATCTCCGCGCTCACCCGGATCGATAGTCGCGAGGCCCACGAGTTGCGTTCGGCCGCGGGTCTCGAAAACCGGTGGAGCGTGTGCGGCGGCCCCGGCGGCCCGGGTTGCGCGTATGAGGATCGGGAGCAAGCCCGGGTCGACGCGAAGTTCTCGGCGGAGCGCCGCCTGCGACTCGCCGTCCTCGATGAGCTCGCGGCCCGTATCGATCATGCGAGCGGCGCCCTCAACGAGGCGCAGCGACTGATCGAAGCGGCCAAAGTCGGCCGGCGAAATGGGGCGATCGAGGGCGACACCGTCGAACTCCGTCGTCAACTGGAGCTCGCGATCGTCGACCTCCGCCCGGCCCCCGTCATGGCCGCGGAGAACCGCCGTGAACGCTTGCTCTGGCCCCTCGACGCGGCCATGCCCGAGATCCCGCACAATTGCGCAACCCTGGCCTTCGACGGGATCGGTTGGGTCGATGGCTGCGATCTGACGAAGCAAGCGGGCCAGCAGCCCGCCGACCAGCGCCGCTTGGTCCTGGAGCAGGTCGCCCGCGAGCGCCAGACGCTGGCCCAAGTCGCCCAGCAGATCTCCGAGCTGCGCGGCCGTGACGGCGCCGACGAGCCCGCTGCGGGTGCGGCGAATCGCAGCGAGCTCGTGGAAGACATCCTGCCTGATCGACACGTGCCCAGCGACTACGGCGAGCGCATGCAAGTCGCGGCGTGGCTGGCGGTGGTCCCCGGCGACATCGCTCCAGGTGACGACGGCGCGCAGAGCAGCCTTGTCGGCGCGGCCAAGCGCAGTGGCATGACCGCGGTCAACGACGCGCTCGTGGGCTTTGCCCGTCACCACGTGGGTGATCTGGCCCGTGCGATCCAGGACCCGGGCGGCGCAATTTGGCACGGTGGCTGGTTGCTGCAGGGTGCCGAACGCCTCGCGATCACCAAGCCGACCGAGCGCTACCGCTCGCCGATCACCAATGAAACGCGTGCCCGGCTCCTCGGCACCGTGTTGCTGCTGCTCGGCGGCCTGCTCCTCGTGTTGGTCGGCCCAGTCGTCACGGCCACGGCCACCGCCCGCGAGCGTGAAGCTGGGACGCTGCCGGTCCTCCGCATGACGGGATTGACGGCCGGCGACCTCGCGCTCGCCATGACGGTTGGGCCCAACGTATTCGCCCTCGTCGCCGGCGGGGTGCTGGTTCTGTGCGCCGCGCCAATCCTCATGGCGACGGCTGGATTCACGGCCACTGTCACCGCCATGGCGGTGATCCTGGCGATGTCGGCGGCGACTCACTTGACCGCGATCGGGCTTGGGGATGCGCTCGGCCAGCGTGTGAACGCGATCGTCGTGGGCGGACTGCTTGGCCTCGGCGTGCTACTGCCCGGTCTCGTCGGCGGCGTCATGGTCGTCGGTGACATGGCCGCGACGGGACTGCTCCTGGGGCCGTTGCCGGCCACGATCACCGAGGTCGTTCGTCTGTCCGGACTGCCCTACGCCACCCTCATGTCCCACGCAGACACGAGCGAGATGGCGCACACGATGCTCGCCTATGGATTGTTCGTCCAGGGCGCGCTCGGGTTCATGTGCCTGATGTCGTGGCGGCGCCGGGTCGAACAGCCGTGGGCGCCCCTGTTCCGCCCGATCGAGGGTGCGGTGCTCGGCCTCGCCAGCGTCGGCTGCAGCGCCTTGGCTGTACTGGATCTCTCCCAGCAGATCCACGTCCAAACCTACGATCAGGTCAACCTCATCACCTTCGTGTCCACCGGATTCCTCATGCCGGTGCTCAGCTGGCTGTTGGTGTCGAGCCTGGTTCGTCCGGCGCGGGCCGCCGCGGTCGCGAGCTATCAAGAGGTGCGGCGTGGCTTTGCCCGCTTCCAGATCTTCGTGTTGCTCACCGCGGCCGCGCTTGCGGGTGCCTATATGATGGTTCTCGAGCGCTCGGGGCTCGGGAGCGAGAAGTCCGAGATCATGTGGGCGACCATCGCCCAGGGCCTGCTGATCGCCGAGACGTCCGTGGCGGCGCTGTTGCTGGCTTCGCGCCGGCGCGAAGGCAAGCACCGCGTGCTCGTCCTTGGAGCGGCAATCGTCGTGATGCAGCTCGCGCTCACGGCGGGCGTATACAACCTCGAGGTTGAGCATGTGGCCCTCACCCAGACCTCGGGTATGCCGCTGCTCCTCGGGATGGACGCCTCGCCGTATTGGGTCGCGTTCCTCGTCGTCCTGTGGTCGGCGGGCCTGGGCCTCGTGTTGGCTGCGTTGCTGCGCGAGCGCGACCGAGCGAGGGCCGACACCGACGCCGATTCGCCCTCCGGCAACGAGGGTGACGACGAGGGCGACGGCAGCGAGAAGCAGCGCTGGCTACACTAGCAGCCCGTGGTGGAACGCGGGAAGATGCCGGTTTCCAGGCCGGATCACCGCGTTTCCGGATCCAGCACAAAATCGCCCGGTTGACTCCCCTCACGACCGGGTCGCACATCCCCAACGCCGTCGAACTTGTCCTGGGCGATGTCGCCCAGGCATGATGTGGCGACTTGGGGGGGACCCGCCATGCGTTACTGGATCTGCGCATCAGCGCTTGCAGCATCGACGATCAACTGCGGGGGAGATCGGGGCGAAGCTAGCGATGCATCCGCATCGATCAGCGTCGGCACGCCGCCCGGAACGACGTCGGAGACCGGCAGCGACGGCTCGGCAGGATTGGACGGTACGTCCTCGGCCATGAAGTTCGACTTCGGTCCCCCGGCGGGGAGCTCTTCCGGCGGCGAGGCCTGCGAGAGCATCGACGTGATGAGCGATGTCGCCCTGCAACCGGCCGACATCATCGTCATCGTCGATAACTCGGGGAGCATGGACTTTGAAGAAGGGGCCGTTCAGTCCTACCTAAATGCGTTCTCCTCCCAGATCGCCGCGAGCACCGATCCGCACGTCGTGCTGATCTCGAGCTTCGACATCTGCATCGGGCCGCCGCTCGGCAGCGGCGGCTGCCCGACGATGGACACCAATCCGCCGCTTTACACCCACGTCAACCAGTACGTTGACAGCAACAACCAGCTGCGGGTGCTGCTCGACACCCACGACCAGTGGGCCCCGGCCATGCGACCCGAGGCGAGCAAGCACATCATCGTCGTCACCGACGACGAGTCCGACATGACCGCTGCCGATTTCTCCACCGCGTGGGCGGCCCTCGATCCGAGCTACGTTCCCTACAAGTTCCACGCGATCGCCGCCACGCAGGATCCTGTCACGTCGTGCATCACCTTCAGCAGCTGCTGTGCGATCTCGGTCAATCCGGGCCTGGTCTACATGCAGCTGTGCTCGGCGACGGGCGGCGTGTTCGGCGATCTCTGCGACCAGGAGTTCCAGCCGATCTTCGACGCCGTGGCCGCCCAGGTGGTCCAAGGTTCCGCGCTTGCGTGCGAATACACGATCCCTCCGCCCCCCGAGGGCCAGAGCTTCGACGCGATGGAAGTGAATGTCACAGTCGAAGACGCGGGGACGCCCCTGGAGATCGGTTACGTAGAAAGCCCGGACGCCTGCGCCGGGGTCACCGACGGCTGGTACTACGACGACCCGGCCGCGCCGACGACGATCCACCTGTGCACGCAGACCTGCGATCGGATCCAGACTTTCACGATGGCCGCCCTGTCGATCGGCTTCGGCTGCGCGACGATCCCAGCCGGCTAAGCGTGCACCTCGCGAGGGTTTCCTTCGTGGCTTAGCTTACGTAACCAGCAAACCTCATCTACCTCTACCGAGGGGCGAAGGGATGACGGAGCACCGACGCATTTCCGAGCTCCGAGCATCTGCAACGGCGTCCGGGCCAGTCATGGCGTCGCGGGCTTGCGACGAGAGGCGGCTGGCGCGAGAAACATTGCAAAAGCCGCGTTCCTGCCTTTTCTAGCGGGGGATAGCCCGCTACATTTGGGCGCGGCGCGTCCCCCCGCGTCTGCCCCACGAGGTCCCGCATGCGCCCGCTCCTCTTCCTGCTGGCTGGTGCCCCGCCGGCGATCACAACGCCACCGCAAGTTCCAAGCGCGGAGGCCCTGGATCCGACCGACGAACCCGCGACCGCCCGCTCGATCGACGCCGGGTATACGCCGACCGGCCTCGACCTCGGTGCACGCATCCGGCCGAAGGCGCTCGGCGACAAGATTCTCTACGTGAACTACGACGGCGCAGACATGCAGTTTTGCGGCAATGACGATCCGTCGGGCAACTGCTCCACGATATTCACAGGAAACGTGTTGCCGTACTCCGGCGATGCGGTCAAGCGCGCATCCGTGATCCAGTCCGTGCGCAAGCGCGTGGCCGACTTCGGCATCACCGTGACCGATCAGCGGCCCAATGCAGGTGACTACGACATGGAGATGGTTGGCGACTGGGAGGGTGAAAACCCCAGCTTCGCCGGCATCGCCCCGAACATCGACTGCTGGGACAACGACGGCGGTGAGGTCTCCTTCACGCTCGAAGCGGCGGGTACCGCCGACGGCACGGCTGAGATCATCCTGCAAGAGCTCGCCCACACCTGGGGCCTCGAGCACGTCGACGAGCAGCAAGACCTGCTCTACCCGACCACTCAGGGCACCAACAAGACGTTCCGCGACGAATGCTACCAGATCGTCCAAGACACCGACCTCAATCCGTCAGGCGGGATCTGCAACAGCGTCCATACCAATTTCTGCAACTCTGGCCGCCAGAACAGCTACCAAGAGATGCTCCTGGTCTTCGGCGTCTCAACGCCGGACGCGATCGCACCGTCGATCGAGATCATCGCCCCGGCGGACGGTGAAACCGTCGACGGCAGCGAGGGTTTCGAGCTCGAGGTCGCCCTCAATGATGATCAGTCGCCAGCGATCATCGACACGATGATCACGATCGACGGCGATGCCCTGGCAATGCCGTTGTCGGATCACGGTGCCTACGCCGCGCCGATTGAACTGAAGTTTCCCATCAAAGATCTGCCTGACGGCACCTACACCATCGGCGTTGCGATCGCCGACGAATCGGACAACCCGGCCTCCGATCAGATCACGATCACCGTCGTCGGCAACCCTGCCAACGGTGACAGCGGGGACGAGGGTGGAAGCGGCGACGGGGGCGAAGGCGGCGATGGGACCGGCGGAGATGGTGGCGGCGCGGACGGGGCAGACTCCGCGGATGCCGAGTCCGACGGCGGGGATGGTCCAGGGGGCGGCGACGGGAACGGCGATGGGGGAGACACCGATGGCGGGCTTGCACCGACCGCGGACGAAGGGACGCAAGGGTGCGCCTGCACCAGCGAATCCCCCGCCCACGGCCTCGGCCTGCTCGCTCCGCTGCTTATCTTCGTTCGCAACCCGCGCCGGCGCCACCGCTCGGCAACTTAGAATGGAGCCCAACCGTGTCACGCATTTGGATCGCTGGCTTCGTCGCACTTGCCCTGTCTCCCACCCGAGCGCGCGGTGCCGAGCCTGCCGAAGCGCGCCGCATCCTGCCGGTCGATGGGGATCCGTCGCTTGATCTTGCCGCGGGTGCACGACCGACCGTGGGCGTGCCTCGAACCACGCCGCCGATCACCAGCGACGTTCGGCCGCAACGACTCGGCGACAAGATCCTGTTCGTCAACTTCGACGGCGCGACGATGGCATCGTGCGGCAACAACAATCCTCAGCAAAACTGCACGACGATCTTCCCCGGTGGCACCGTGCTGCCCTTCTCCGGCACCGACGCCCAGCGGGCAGCGATTATCCAGGTCGCACGCAAGCGACTCGCCGAATTCGGCATCTCCGTCACCGACACGCGCCCGGCGTCCGGTGACTACGACATGGAGATGGTCGGCAACTGGCAAGGCTCGGACCCCGACTTCGCTGGGATCGCGCCCGCCGGTGACTGCTGGGACAACGGCGGCGGCGAGACGTCCTTCACGCTCGAGATCAGCACGTCACCCGATCAGGTTGCTGAGGTGATGTTGCAGGAATTGGCCCACACTTGGGGTCTCGACCACGTCGACGAGCAGCAGGATCTGCTCTACCCGACCACGCAGGGCACCAACAAGACCTTCCGCGACGAGTGCTACCAAATCGTCGCCAACACGGAGCTCGACCCGACCCAGGGATTTTGTGATCACCACCAGCAGGCTTGCGGCGACTACAGCCACCAGAACAGCCACGCCGAGCTTCTACTGATTTTCGGTCCATCCACCCCCGACACGATTGCACCGACCGTAGAAATCACCGCCCCCATCGAGGGCGCGACGGTCACGGGCGGTGACGTCGACCTAGTTGTGCAGATCCAGGACGATCAGCGACCCGCGGTCATGAAGCTCATCATCACCCTTACGGGTGACGCGATCGCCGATAAGCCGCCCGAGGACGGGGCGTTTGCGGCCCCCGCCGAGCTCAAGTTTCCGATCAAGGACCTGCCCAACGGCTCGTACACCCTCCGCATCGAGGGCACCGACGAGTCCGACAACGCGGCCTCCGACGAGATCACGTTCACCGTCGAGGGCTCCGATGTGATCCCGTCGGGCGGCGATGCGGACTCGTCGGGCGGCGGGTCGGACGACGCTCCTGGGGACGGTTCAAGCGATGGCGGCGACGGCACCGCCGGCGGCACCACGTCCACGGTGCCCGGCTTCGACACCGAACCCCGGGGCTGCGCTTGCGCGAGCGACCCGATCAATGCCCTGGCAAGCGGGGGGCCGCTGACGGTTCTCCTGCTCGGACTGCGGCGTCGGCGGCGGCGCTGAGAGGCTGCAAACCGGCAGTAGAGGCTGCTACGCTCCTCGTCGATGGCGTTCGTCGCCGCGATCTCGACCGCGTTGTCGCTCGCCGCGATTCCCACGCACACGCCGCCCTTGCCGACGGCCGACTTCGGCGTCGACGCACGTCCGCGGGCGGCCGGCTCTCCGGAGATCCTCTATATCAACTTCGATGGTGGGGTCTTGCACGCAGGTTGCGGGAACCAAGCCCACTACAACTGCAGCACGCTGGCCGGCCTGTTCGACGGCTACGTCGGGCCGTTCCCGGGCAACGAGACCCAGCGCATCGGGATCTTGCAGGCGACGCGCAAGGCGGTGGCCGACTTCGGCATTCGCGTGGTCGTCGAGCGGCCCGCCGACGACGTCGACTACACGATGGTGATGTACGGCAACCTCGGGGCGCAGAGCTTTGCTGGGATCGCCCCCTATATCGACTGCGAAGACGCGCACGCGAACGACACCAGCTTCACCGCCGCATTCGACACCTCCAACACCGGCGCGACCGTGATCTTGCAGGAAGCGGCCCATACCTGGGGGCTTGAGCATGTCGACGCTGAGTTTGACATTCTCAACCCGTTCAAGAGCGCGGGCCTGACCCAGCGGTTCCAGGACGAGTGCTATCGCATCGTCTCAAACACCGACTTGCAGCCGACGCCGGGGTCATGCAATCAGGTCCACACGAAGTTCTGCGAAACTGGCTATCAGAACAGCTGGCGCGAAATGCACTACCTCTTTGGCGCCGCCTCCCCGGATACCACGCCGCCGAAGTTGGAGATCATCGCGCCGCTCGACGAGGAGTCCTTCGTGCTGCCGACGAAGGTGCCGCTCCTGGGCGACATCGAGGATGATCTCGACCCACAGTTCTACCATTTCGCGATCTACCAGGGCGAGAAGCTGCTGTTCGAGAACGACGACATCAAGCTCGATTTGTTGCTCGACGACCCGCCGGAGGGTGAGTACACCCTGCGGGTGGTCGTGAGCGATGCCGCCGGCAACGAGGGCGAAGATAAGGTCTCATTCACGATTCTGCCCGCAGGCAGCGAGCTGCCTGCGCCCGACGCGGTCAACTTCGACGACAGCGAGGACGGCTGCTCACTGGCGTCCCCACCCGGGTCGAGCCCGGCGCCGATGGGCGTCACCGGGCTGATGCTTCTGCTCGCGCGCCGTCGACGACGGCGTCCCTGACGGCTGGCGACGTGCGAGCGGCCGCGGTACACACCCGGCGTCCCATGTCGACGAATCTCAGGGCGTACGGCCCCCTCACCCTGATGTGCTTCGCCCTCGGCTGCCCGTCGCACGTCGACCCGGCGTCTCTGGTCCCCCGTAAGGAGGAGCCCAAACCGATCGACGAAACCGACCCGCGGGTCGTGAAGATCGGCGAGGAGCTGTATCCGGCCGAGGTCGCGGAGCGACTCGAGCAAAAGGAAAACGCCCAGGCAGCACCGGAACCGGGTGCCACCGGCAGCCGCGGCACTGGCAAGCCGGATGAAAGCAACGGCGTCTGTCGCCTCTACGCACCCGAGCTACCCAATCCAGAGTGTTGCAACCTCGAGTACGGGTTCGATGCCCAGCTCGTCGGGGACACCTGCGAACTCGATCTCTACCTTGGCGAGTCGTTTCAACTCAGCTGCGGCTACTACTTTCACGAGGCTGGGCGCCAGCCGTTTTGGTTTCGCGCCGGGTTCGTCTCCGATGGCACGGCCAAGGACGCCGCCGACGTCCATGATCGCAGGCTCCAGCAGCTGACGAAGAACGCGGGCTTTCACTCCGAAGAGGTACCCGGCGTGCCGGGCGCCCTGTGGAGCACGCACGACGGCCTACGCTGGGCGTTTCTTCCTGGATGGGATCGCGTCCGTCAGGTGTCGTGGCGGGACGAGTTCTGCCCGCCCGAAAAGATGTCCAAGGTCCTGGCCAAGATGATCGTGGCCAAGCCGCCCGACCGCGGCGCTCCAAGACTAGGGCTCTTGCCGAAGGCGCGGGGCTAGCCTCACTCGACGCCGCAGGTCCAGGTGCCAACGCCGGCCCAGCCGCTCGACCCCTTTTGGTACACGCGATCGCCCGCGCTGCCGTCCTCGGAGCTACGGTGCAGCCAGAGCTCGGCCGACTTGTCGCCATTCAAATCGAGCGCTCCGCGGAGCTCAAAGGTCGCAAGCTTGTTCTTGAGGCCCTCGACCTTCACGAGGGAGTTGAGTTTTCCTTCGGCGCCCACGAGCAGGCCTGACCAACGGTAGCTCTCTGGGCTCGAGGGATCCGGCACGAACGCGGCGATTACCTTCTCGGCCTTGCCGTCTCCATCGAGGTCGATCTCAGCGACCTGGTTGACTTGAACGTCACCCTTGGCGCCTTCCTTCGCGATCGCCGCCGCCACCGCGGCCTTGTCGGTGTCGCCGAGCTGCGTCTTGGCGGGGGAGCTGCTGTCGTCGGTCGGGCGCGAAACCAGCTTCACGCCTTGGCGGGGCCAGGTGGCATAGATGAAGTCGGCGCCTTCGGTGATGCCCTCAACCGCGATCGCGATCTTCTTGCCGACGCCCGCCATGCACTGGGGCTCGGTCAGTTCGCCGGCTTTCTTGTTGAACGACGAAAACTTCGATGCCAGGCGTACGTCCGAACCCGGCGGAACCATCTTGAGGCACGCCGGACCAGATTCGATTTTCTTGGTCGCCTTGTCGAAGCAAGCCAAGGGATACAGCGCACCCTCGACACCGAAGAATACGAGGCTCTCGTCGGGCGGCAAGGGGCCGTCGATCGGCGCGTCACCCTCGTTCACCGCCAGCGTCGGTTCGCCGCCCTCACCGTTGGCGTCCGCCTTCCCCCCCTTGGCATCCTTCGCATCTTTGCCGTCCTTGCCGTCCTTCGTCTCCTTGCCGCCTTTCTCGTCTTTGCTGCCTTTGTTGCAGCTAACGGGGGCGAGGGCGAGGGCCAAGGCGGCAAGACCGACAGCAGTGCGCATCCGCGACATGGAGGCTGATTATCACGTCTGCGCCGCCCTTGGCAGCCGCATCAATAGTCCGAGCGTCGCGGCCGCGGGAGCTCCTCCCCGCGGGCGAGTTGGTGCACCAGTACGGCGCGGCCTGGCGACGGCGGACGACGCAGGTGCTCGACCATGTCATCGAGGCCATCGAGCGTCAGCGGGAACATGGCAAACACGCGGCGGATCTCGGCGATGGTGGGCGCATCCCAGATCCCCGGTTGCTCCGGGTTTAGCCACGCCGCATGGGTAAAGCGATCGGCGAGGCGGGCGAGCCAGGTAAGCCCGACTGGACCACCGCCGCCAGACCACCAGTCGGCCGACGACATCATCAACTCACCCGGATGCATGTACGCATCGCCGACCAGAACCAGCCGCCAGCTCGGATCAAGCTCGTGCAGGAGCTTGGTGGTGTCCACGGGCCTGCAGAACGCAGCGTCCTCATAGACCCGACCGTACACGCAGTTGTGGAAGTAGTACGAGCGCAGCTCCCGGAACCCTCCGCCCTGGGTCGCGGCCGAAAATAGCTGCCCGACCAGGTTGGCGAAGGGATCCATGCTGCCGCCCACGTCCATGAGCAGCAACACCCGCACGTCGTTCTTGCGCGGAGGGCGTTCGACGATCTCGAGGTCGCCGCAATTGCGCGCCGTCGCGTCGACCGTCTCCGGGAGATCGAGCTCGAAGGTCTCGCCCTTGCGCGCCATCTTGCGCAGCCGTCGGAGCGCCGCGGCGATTTGACGGGTGTCGAGCACGAGGTCGTTGCGGTAGTCGCGAAAGCGACGCGCGTCGGCGACAGCCAGCGCACTTCGTCCTCCGCCCGCTCCGCCGACGCGGACACCGCTTGGATTCGAACCGCCCTGACCGAACGGAGAGGTGCCACCGGTACCGATCCAGCGGTTGCCCCCGTCGTGGCGCTCCTTCTGCTCGGCCAGGCGCGCGAAGAACTGCTCGCGCAATTGCTCGAGGTCGAGACCAGCGAGCGCAGCGCGCACCGCCGGATCGAGGTGCGCGAGCTTTTTCGGATCGGAGAGCCACGCGTCCAGCTCGGCCAAGATGGTCTCCGGGTCCACGGATGCCCCGCGAAAGACCTGGGAAAACGCCTGATCGAATGCGTCGTACTGGGTCTCGCTCGCACAGGCAATGCACCGCGCCACGCGATAGAAGCCGTCGAGGCCCTGCGCGTGCAGGCCCGCGCGTAGGGCTTCGGCGAGCGCGAGCCAGTTATGGGTCGTGACTCCGACCCCGCGACTGCGCAATGCGTAGAAGAAGTCGAGGAACATCAGCGGCCCGAGGCACCACGGCGCTGGCGATGGGTGACAGTGGCGACGTCGGCCTCCTTCTTCAGGAGCGTCCCAAGGAACGGCAACCCGGCGCCGAGCAGCTTGGCCGGCGCGATGTCGGCGAAGCGCAGAGCGCTGATCCAATCGACCAGCTCGCTCGTGGATGGCGGCTTGCGGAGGCCGTCGGTAGCGCGGAGTCGGTAGAATGCCTCGAGCGCCCCGGCGAGGAGCTGCTCATCGAGATCCGGATGGTGAACCCGCACGATCCGCGACATCAACTCACGATCAGGGAACTCGATGAAGTGAAACACGCACCGGCGCAGGAACGCATCGGGCAGTTCCTTCTCGTTGTTGCTGGTGATCACCACCACGGGCCGGACGCTTGCACAGATGCTCCGCCCGGTCTCAGGGATGGTGAAGCTCATGGTGTCGAGCTCGTGCAGGAGATCGTTGGGAAACTCGAGATCGGCCTTGTCGATCTCGTCGATCAGCACCACGCACCGATCGCGGCGCTCGAACGCCCTTCCGAGCGGGCCGAGCTCGATATAGCGCGAGATGTCGCTGACTTCGGCACCGCCAAACCGACTGTCGTGAAGGCGTTTCACGGTGTCGTAGGTGTACAGACCCTCAACCGCCTTGGTGGTCGACTTGATCTGCCAGCGCTCGAGTGGAAGCCCGCGCGCCTCGGCCAGGTTGACGGCGAGCAAGGTCTTGCCGGTGCCGGGTTCGCCCTTGACCAGCAGTGGGCGGCCGAGATGGGTGGCAACATCGACCGCCGTGCCAAGCTCTTCGGAGACGATGTACCGGGCGGTTCCGCGAAAGGATTGTGGAGACTGCATCCGAACGCGCGCCAGTATGGCATAGCTTGCCGGGGTGTCCCGCCACGACCGTCGCCGCGCCCTTGTCATCGCCCTCGGCGCGCTGTCGCACGGCTGCGATCCCGACGCGACGGACGATGGCGCCGGGGACGCTGCGTCCAGAGCTGCGAGCGAGCGCAAGATCGACGCGCCCGGCCGCACCGACGACGTCGTCGGAACGCCAACGTCCCCACCGTCCCAACGGCCTTTGCCAGCACAACCGACAGTTGCTCACGGCGGGGCGAAACGGCCTTTGCCAGCACAACCGACAGTTGCTCACGGCGGGGCGAAGACCGCCTTGGAACGCGCGCTGGGGCTGCGCGACCGGGCTTCACCAGGCGCGAGAGAGATCCGTCGCGCCGAGCGGGCGACGATGGTCTACGGCGCGCCACGGTTCGACGCGCCGTTCCGCGGCAAGATCTCGCACGGTGAGCGCTTTGCCGTCTTCGAAGCGGCCGAAGGCGAAGCCTGTCGGTCTCCGGGTTGGGCGCGAATCGGCAACGGCGCGTTCGTGTGCCTCGAGCACACGAGCGGTGCCCGCGGGCGGCCGCGCAGGCTTCCCGTGCTGGCACGGCACCAGCTGACGCCTTATTTCTACGCTCGGCTGCGCCGCAAGAACGCCGCCGGCGAAGCACCCATCGCACCGCGCTGGGCGAGTCGACGTGCACTCACGGCCGGCGATCCACCACTCGATCACCTGGCTCCCGAACACGACTACGCGTTTCACACGCGCAGCCGCTCATCGCATGGCACGCTGCTCATCGATGGCCAGCGGCGTGCTGTCCGCGAGGCGGATGTGCGGCGGCTCGAGCCAAGTGAGTTCGCGGGTCGCGACCTCGTGGCGAACCCGTTGCCCGCCACCGGACTCCTCGCGTGGAGCCTGGTGTGGCCGAGTGTGATCGCCCGCAGCGATCCCGACCCGGCTGCGCCCAGCGTGGCGACGTTCGCCCATCAGCGCGAGTTGTTCGTCACCGGTGAAATCGTGCACCGCCGCGGGGTCGATTGGGTGAGGGCCGTCGCCCGCGAAGACGGAAGCCCCGGCGGTTGGCTCGACACCGACGATGTCCGTTGGTGGGTGGCGGCCCCCCGCCCCTCGGGCGTCGCCGACGACGAGATTTGGATCGATGTCGAGCTCGAGCAGCAAACCCTCGGACTGCTCGTCGGCGACACACCGATCTTTCTGACCATGATCGCCAGCGGGAAACACGACCACGCCACCCCAACCGGGGTGTTCCGCATCCGCAGCAAGATGGCAACCTCCAACATGGACTCGTTGCCCAGCGACGACGAGGCGTACGCCGTGGAGGGCGTCCCCTGGGCCCAGTTTTTCCACAAGCGCTACGGCCTACACGGGACGTTCTGGCACAATCGCTTCGGGCGGCGAACGAGCCACGGCTGCGTGAACCTCTCGGCCAAGGATGCAGCGTTCCTATTCGCGGTGACCAGCCCTGACGTGCTGCCCGGTTGGTCGATGGCGTTTCACCACGAAGAAGAGCGAGGCACCGTAGTGCGCGTGCGCCAAGGTCTTCGGACCCCGCCCGATCGACGCGGGGATCGCGATGCCGTCGTGAACCCTGCGGAGTAGATGACCCGGCGCGCGCGCCCGATCAACCCTTGTCGTCTTTGCCGCTAACGATCGGAACGTTCATGTCGGTGTGCGCGACGGCGGCGACGTACCAATCGCCCCATTCGAGCCGCATGTGCATGGTGAGCCGCTCCGCCGCGCGTGCGCCGGTGCCAATCGAAGCGCCGATCGCTTCGCCGCCGGGTCCCGGCTGTTTGCGAACTCCCTCGAGCTCGACGACCGCGCGCGGGGCGTACGCGCCGGGGATCACATCCACCTGCCCGACCTGCAGCTGCGTGCCCCCGAGCGTTCCGACCGCGTCCGCCAGCGCGAACGTGCGCGCTGCGTCGACGCTCTGCAACCGGCGCAGGGCCGAGTTCAGGGCATCAGGCGGGCTTTCGTGGCCAAACGACCGGGCGGCGAAGTACGCCTGGCCCAGCTCGTAGAAGAAGGACACCAGCTGACCGCGATCGAGGGCGTCCTCGTCCAACCCCATGGCCTCGCGGAACGTCTCGGTGCCGGTGCGCGCGACGATCTCGCGCAACCGGTCGTAGGCGTTTTCGACCGGGATTTCAGGTCGATCCACGAGGCCTTCGACGGCCGCGATGAACCCCTGCATCACGGGCATGGCGTCCTCGTCGGTGGCGGCCATGATCGTCGACATCGACTCGCCGCGGATCTTGCGGGCGAAGCTCGGTGAGGTCAGCTGCCGCGCATCGTCCATGTCGCCGCGGCCGAGAGCGGCCAGAAACTCGCGCGAACGCGCCTCGGCGCGCGCGCGCTGCTTGGTCGCGTTGTCCATCTTCGGGCGGTCGGCGAGCATCTGGATCGCGTCACCGATTGGGATGGCGTAGCCGCCGGGCTTGTCGCGCCACACCCATGTAACGATGCCAACAGCGCGCCCGGCCTCGTCAAGCACAGGACCACCACTTTGTCCCCGCTCGATACGGGCGCGAACGCCAAGGAACGGATCTGGACCGGCGGCAGGGTTGACGACTGCAAGGCCACCGACCGTGCCGCGATCGACGCGGAGCCACTCGCCGGACTCATCGCCGCGATAGAACACCACCACGGGATCGTCGACATCGACGTAGCGACGGGGCGAAATCGCGTTGTGTGTGGCGAGGGGCACAAACGCGAGCGGCTCCTCGGTCCGAACCTGCAACAGCGCGAGGTCGCGCTTCGGGTCGGTGTAGACAACGGTGATGCTCTCGTAGGTGCGTGGCGGGTCGAGATCGGGGAACGAGACGCTCTCGATGTGGTCGGCGTCCTCGATGACGTGGCGATTGGTGAGCAAATACCCGGCGGGGTCGACGAGAAACCCCATGCCGCGACCGACGTCGGTCTCGATGACCGCCACGGCCTGTCGGGTGCGCCGCAGCGCGGCTTCAGGCCCGCCACTGGGGTGGCGAAGTCCCTGACGAAGCTCAACGCCGCCAACCTCGTCGCGGCGCGCCGCCACCGCGCCCGAAGCACA